>JAUNQE010000004.1:0-17243 GCA_030536365.1 Erysipelotrichaceae bacterium
CTTGACAGATTCATAGCTGGTCTCCTTTCTTAGATCACCGGTTCATAGAAGCTGTACATAACAGCCATAAAGAACTGGCCGATCAGATACGCCATACACATTGCGATCAGGATATACAGAAGCTGTGCTTTCAGCGGATCAGCCTTGCGTTTCAGGAAACGGTTATAATCAAACGCGCCCAGGCCGTACAGGCTCAGCGCAAAAGCGATAAAGTAAACGATCACCCGCATCAGGAAGCGATTCATCGGTAGCACACTCCTTCGCGGATGCTGAAAAGGATACGACCGCTGTTATTGACGCAGTAGAAAGAAGCCTGACGTCCCTTCTGCAGGGTCAGTTCCTCTCTGCCAAAGCAGCGGCGGCCGTTGCATCCTAAATACGCGGCGATCTGCCGGTACGGGATCTTTCCCCGGCGCAGAGCCGTGAGCAGAGCTTCCTTCCCGATCCCGGAAAGATCAAAGATCAGACGGTCAGTATGGAAATGACCGCATACGAGTTTCAGAAGATGCAGATTCTCTTCTGCAGGTTTGAAGATCTTATAATTCTCTTCCTGATCGAAAGCAAGATTCAGAAGCCGGCGGTCACTGATGCCGAATTCTCCGCTGCGGAAAAGCTGCGCGAAGACAACGTCCTCATCGATCGTTTCCTCTTTTGCGAATGTCTTGGCGGAATCTCCGAAAAGGATCTTCTTTCCGGCATCCCGGATCATTTGAAGAAGCGAGGGATCCGCTTCCTGCGGATCGATCAGAAAAGCAGAGATGTTTTCCTTTGAAAGATACTCCGGGACCTCTTTTCCGGACAGTTTCAGGACGATCCCGTCACAGGCTGTATATTTTTCTTTCTGCTCGCGGATACGGGCAAGCGAAAAAGGAATGTCTTTTTCAACATAAAGTTCATAGCTTCCGATCCCCTGTGTGAACAGATCCGCTTCCGTCAGATCCGGACGATACGGAACAAGCGGCGCATAGTCGGAAGGAAGGATCGTGTTCCCGCGCACATCCAGGACCGGAAGATCCAGATATTCTTCCTTGATCACATGTGACTGCGGCTGAAGGTCAATGATCCGGCCGTTGCGGACCACCAGCATGCCGTCCAGATATTCCTTCCGCTCATTGATCACAAGATGCGCATGGATCAGGATGTAATTCTGCAGTTTCGCCTGTTTCATTGACGGATGATCCCATATTGTGAAGTGAGCGCAAGAACTTCGCTGCGGATCTCTTCCAGAGCGGCCTCGTCGTCCTTATTGCGGAGGGCGCGCAGGATCCATTCAGCGACTTTGCGGAATTCCTTCTCGCCGAAGCCTCTCGTCGTCATCGCCGCGCTTCCCAGGCGGATACCGCTGGTGATGCCCGGCTTCTGCGGGTCGAAAGGAATCGCATTCTTATTGCAGGTGATATTCACGGCATCCAGTACAGTCTCTGCTTCCTTGCCGGTCACACCGAAATTCGTCAGATCGACCAAGAGCAGATGGTTATCCGTACCGCCGGAAACGATGCGCAGTCCGCCTTCCTCAAGAGCCGACGCGAGAACGGAAGCGTTCTCCACCACCTTTCCGGCATATTCCTTGAACTCCGGCTGCAGAGCTTCATAGAAGCACTGTGCCTTGCCGGCGATCACATGCATCAGAGGACCGCCCTGCATGCCCGGGAAAAGGGCACGGTCGAGCGCTTTTGCGTATTTTTCCTTGCAGAGGATCAGACCTCCGCGCGGACCGCGCAGGGTCTTGTGTGTGGTGCTCGTTACAAAGTCCGCGTACGGGACAGGGCTGGGATGTTTCTCGGCAGCGACAAGACCGGCAATATGCGCCATATCCACTGTCAGATATGCGCCGACTTCATCCGCGATCTCGCGGAATTTCGCAAAATCGATCACCCGCGGATATGCGCTGGCGCCGGCTACGATCATCTGTGGTCTTTCTTCCAGAGCGATACGGCGGATCTCCTCGTAATCCAGGCATTCTGTTTTGGGATCCACACCGTAGGAAACAGACTGATAGATCTTTCCGCTGAAATTCAGCGAGTAGCCGTGGGTAAGATGACCGCCGGCTTTCAGATCCATACCCAGGATCTTGTCTCCAGGCTCGAGAACAGACATATAGACTGCCATATTCGCCTGGGAACCGCTGTGGGGCTGCACGTTGGCGTGTTCCGCGCCGAACAACTCCTTAGCGTACTCGATGGCAAGCTCTTCCACCTTATCGACACAGTAGCAGCCGCCATAGTAACGTTTCCCCGGGTAACCCTCGGCATATTTATTAGTCAGGATCGAGCCTGTTGCTTCCAGAACAGCCGCGCTGACATAGTTCTCAGAAGCGATCAGTTCAATATTCTCTTCCTGTCTTTTTCTTTCTTCAGCAATTGCCGCAAACAGTTTTTCGTCCCTCATATCCAGTTCTCCTTCGATCATTTCCTTCGGGAGCGGTCCTTCCCGCAGGATCTCAACTTTATCGCCAAGACGGGCGATCGTGCTTGCCTTATCCCCGGCAGCATCTTCCTTGACCAGTCCGTCGATCTTATCTTTGAATACAGTATAAACATCTTCCCAGGAAGTCAGTGAAGGTTCACCGGAAAGATTTGCGGAAGTGACCAATAACGGTTCACCTACCGCGCGCAGGATCGAAAGCGCAGTCGCGTGGTCCGGCATCCGGACCGCGATCGTCTTCTTCCCGTCATTAACAAAAGCCGGCACCCGGTCACTGACATTCAGGATCAGCGTCAGCGGGCCCGGAAAGAAACGCCGGATGACCCTGCGTTCTTTATCGTTCAGCACAGCGGCTTTTTCGATCGTTTCCGCACTGCCGACCATCATCGGCAGGGATTTGGATGCTTCGCGGCCTTTGATCTCCTTGATCCGCCGGATCGCCTCTTCGTTCCGGTAGATACAGGCCAGGCCATATACGGTATCTGTAGGAAAAGCGATGACTTTTCCCTCTTTGAGTTCCGCGGCGATCGCTGCCGCGTCACCTGTTTCGTAAAGCTTGCATAACATAGCTTTATTATACAAGAAAAGACCTTTTCAGGTCTTTTTGTTAAGCGTATTTTCCGATCGCTTCCGTCACCATCGGGAGGATCTGTTTCTTTCTCGAAACAACACCTTCCTGAAGACTGCGTTTTTCCTTCGGTTTGTTCGGGAAGGCTTCCGCAGCCCATTTTCCCTTGTCTCCGGAGACGTAGAAGACGGAACCGTTGTCCATGATCCCGGTAAGAGCGAGCACGCAGCAGTCAAGTTCCTTCTTGCCTGTGAACTTATCGAGCTCCATCTGGATCTCATCTTCACGTCCTTCGAACGCGGAGATCTCCGGAACTATTACCTGGGAAATCATCGTTTTATAAGAATGGATATCGAAGAACTTGATATCCGTATTGATCAGTTCCTGAATGGACTTGTTTTTGACATTCGCGGAAGCGTTGAACATCTCTCTGCCGAATTCATAGATATCAAGATCCGCAAGGGCTGCCAGGATATTGGCTTCTGTCTTGTCGACCGGGGTCGTTGTCGGGCTTTGGAACATCAGTGTATCCGAGAGAACGGCACCCAGAAGAAGACCTGCCAGATTTGCCGGAAGCGGAATCTGGTTTTCACGGAAGATCTTGGAGATGATCGTTGCGGTGGAACCGACGATCTCATTACGGAATGTGACCGGCTGATTCGTCGCGAAGTCATTGATACGGTGATGGTCAAGAACTTCGAGTAGCTGCGCTTTTTCGATCGCGCGGACAGACTGCGAGAATTCGTTATGGTCGACCAGGATGATCTTCTTGTTTTTGTAGTTCATCAAATGGGTATGGGAAACATAACCGACCAGATGATTCTCATCGTCTACGACCGGGAAGGCACGGTAGCGGTACTGCTGGATCTTCTTCTTAACATCCTCCGCAAGTTCCTTCTCGTTGAAGGTGATCAGCTTGGTGTTCATGACCAGTTTGACCGGCGGTGCGAAATACAGGTAACGGGATGTGTTCATCGAGCCGTGACCGGAGACGATGATCGGGCAGTGTTTCTTTCTGGCGAGAGCGATGACTTCCTTATCGATGCTCTTAGCCCAGACGATGACCAGAAGGCCTGCGCCTTTCTGGATCAGTTCTTTCTGCGCGTCGGCGTCGTCGCCGCAGATAACGATTCTATCCGTAATATCGTAGTTCGCGAGCTTGCTCTGTGTGATCGCGATGATACTGACTTTACCATTGATGTGGACTTTCTTGTCGTCGTAGATGACCTTACCGGAGATCGTTTCGGCGATCCCTTTTACACTTGTCTGACGCAGGAGATCGATACCTAACGCAGTATCGCCAAGACCTACGTTGACAAGGTCGGATTTCGAGACCATACCGAGAAGATGTTTTTCCTCATCGACGATTCCGATATATGGCTGATCGGTATCCTGCATGAGTTTGAGCGTATCAAAAACCGAAGTTTCAGGACCGGTGCAAAGCGGTCCGTCGATCTTGATCTCACTCAAGCTCTTACGTGCGTCCGTAAGAAGCATCGGTTCATCGAAATGGAAACGTTCAAGCAGATATTTCGTTTCGGAATTCAGATCACCCAGACGGCAGGGAACAGCAGGGATACCCTGAGTACGTTTAAAGAAAGAATAGGCAATTGCTGCCGCCGTTGCGTCTGTATCCGGATGTTGATGTCCTGTAATATATACGTGTTCTTCAAGTGCCATGTATGTACTCCTTCTTAATTTTAGATTATAACATATTTTGTGTTTTAACAGTTAATAATCACAAGCAGATGCTAAAATGCATTTATATATTATAATTAATATATGTATATACGAAAAAGCGAAGTGTCTGATCTGCAGACCATTAAAGAGATCTACCGTGATGCCAAGCTATTCATGAGGGCGCATGGGAACATGAACCAATGGATCAACGGCTACCCGAACGATGAACTGATCCTGCAGGATATCGCGGACGGAGACAGCTATCTCTGCCTGGAAGGCGATGAAGCGCAGGCGATCTTTGCCTATAAGCGAGGCATCGATCCGACTTACCTCAAGATCGACGGACAATGGCTGAACGACGAGGAATACGGTGTTATCCACCGGATCGCGTCACGTGGAAAGATCAAAGGCACCGGCACTTTTTGCCTGAATTTCGGTCTGCAGCAGTGTCCGAATCTCCGGATCGATACCCATGCGGACAATCTTCCCATGCAGAACCTTCTGAATAAGGAAGGCTTTACCTACTGCGGGACCATCTATCTCGCGAACGGCGATCCGCGTATGGCCTTTCACAAAAAGATCTGAAACCGGCTTTATTTCCATCGAAAATCTATGCCTTCCGGCTGAATGCCGTGGGGCATTTTCTTTTCCGCAAAGAAGAAAGATCCGTTGCTCTGACTGAATTCCCCATCAGCCGGAGCAACGGATCTTTTATATTTGAAATTGGTAGAATGTATCAGCCGATCTTCTGTTTAACATTGATACGGTTGATAGCTCTCTGCAAAGCCACCTGAGCTCTCGCCATGTCGACATTTTGATCGTTAATCGCTGCGAGTCTCCGCTCAGCTCTTTCTTTCGCCTTGATCGCTCTCTCCAGATCGATCTCACTTTCGTTTTCGATCGCCGGAGTAAGAATCATGCACTGGTTGTTATGGAAGTAGAGAACTCCGCCGCTGATCGCGTAGGATTCTCTTTTCTCCTCTTCCATAGTCATCTTTGACACCGTCAATGACACCACAATCGGCATGTGATTCGGCAAAATACCACGCTGACCGTCAGGTGAGACCACATTCACGATTGACGCTTTTGTCTGCTTATAGAGACCTCTAGGCGTATTAATCGTGACGTCAATCAGCATAGCCTAATTCCTTAGCCTTTTCTTCGACGTCTTCGATCGTACCGCAGTACATGAATGCTGTTTCCGGATAAGCGTCATACTTACCGCTCAAGATCGCCTTGAAGCTTCTGACGGTTTCCTTTAACGGAACATATTTACCGGGTACGCCGTTGAACTGTTCAGCAACGTTGAACGGCTGGGACAGGAAGTTACGGGCTCTTCTGGCTCTTGCAACGACCTGCTTATCTTCATCGGATAATTCCTCCATACCTAAGATGGCGATGATATCCTGAAGTTCCTTATAACGCTGCAGAAGTTCCTGAACACCGCGAGCTACTTCATAGTGTTCTTCACCAACTACCAGCGGATCAAGGACACGGGAAGAAGAATCAAGCGGGTCAACAGCCGGATAGATACCTAAGGACGCGATGGAACGGTCCAGAACGGTACGAGCATCCAGGTGGGAGAAGGTAGTAGCCGGAGCCGGGTCTGTCAGGTCATCGGCCGGGACGTAGATCGCCTGGACAGATGTGATAGAACCGTCTGCTGTACTGGTGATTCTTTCCTGCAGCTGGCCCATTTCTGTAGCCAGTGTCGGCTGATAACCAACGGCAGAAGGCATACGGCCTAACAGAGCGGATACTTCGGATCCTGCCTGAGTGAAACGGAAGATGTTATCGATGAAGAGCAGGACGTCCTGATGATCATGATCACGGAAGTATTCTGCCATGGTCAGACCGGCAAGTCCTACACGCATTCTGGCTCCCGGAGGTTCGTTCATCTGGCCGTAGACCAGGATCGTTTTATCCAGGACACCGGAATCCTTCATTTCGTGGTACATATCGTTACCTTCACGGGTTCTTTCACCAACGCCCGCGATAACAGACTGACCACCATGTTCCTTAGCGATGTTGTGAATTAATTCCTGCATTAAGACGGTTTTGCCGACACCGGCACCACCGAACAGACCGATCTTACCACCTCTTGCATAAGGGCAGAGTAAGTCGATAACCTTAATACCTGTTTCTAAAATTTCTGAAGCCGTCGTTTGATCCGCAAAAGTTGGAGCCGCCCGGTGGATAGGATTACGCGGAATCGCTTTATCCACTTCTCCTAAACCGTCAATCGGTTCACCTAAGACATTGAACATTCTTCCCAGAATCTCTTTGCCTACAGGAACGGAGATAGCTGCACCGGTATCGACACAACGACTATTACGGACTAAACCATCCGTAGATGCCATAGAAATGCAACGGACCGTATCATCGCCTGTGTGCTGTGCAACCTCGACGATGACATGACTTCCGTCTTCTTTATAGACCTCGATGGCATTATTCAGGTTAGGGAGTTCGCCGTTTTCAAAACGAATATCAACGACTGGTCCGATAACCTGTATGATTTTACCTTCGTTTTTCATCATCTTTTCCTTTCTATAACGCATTTGCCGTGCCGACGATTTCGGTCAGCTCTTGCGTGATCGCTGCCTGACGGGCTTGGTTAAATTGCAGTACGAGTTTTTCTTCGAGTTCTTCAGCGTTGTCTGTCGCTGTTTCCATTGCGAGACGTCTGGAACCCTGTTCTGCAGTCTTCGTTTCAAGTGATAACGAGTAAGCGACGTTATGCACCATTTCTACGATCAGCTGATCAAGGACCTCATTGATGCTCGGGTCGAAGATGATATCGAGAATCTTTTCAGTCTTCTCTTCATCGATCTCGACTTCCTGGTACGGAAGCAGAACATTCATGGAAGGTTCGAAGGTCATTGTGTTTACAAATCTTGTGTAACAAACCTGGATCTTATTGATTTCATCTTTCAAATAGAGATCTAAGGCATCATCGATATAATCACGCATGGTCATATCGTCCATTCCGTCGACGGAGATCGGCGTTTTATTTACGATGTTGTAACCTTCTCTTTTGAAATGTTGATACCCGTGGGTACCGATGATTAAGAGCGGATCTTCTTTTTTCAGGTTCTGCTTCGCAAACTTGGTGATGTTGGCGTTATAACCGCCGCACAGGCCAAGGTCGGAGCAGAAGAAGATCGTGAAGGCACTGTCACTGTGGTGATCCTTTAAGTACTTAGACTTTAACGGCTGGTCTGCACTGAGAATATCATTGACCATTTCCTGCAGTTTCTGTGAATAGAAGCGGTTGGATTCCATCAGCTTACGCTGCTTGGTCAGCTTCGCATTCGCGATCATCTGCATGGCCTTAGTGATCTTCTTAGTCGATTTTACCGAACGGATACGTGACTTAATGGCCTGCTGACTACCTGCCATTTTACTGTGCTCCGTTTATCATCAGATAATCGTTCAGAGATTCAGTAATACCCGCTTTTAATCCTTCGATCAGAGTGTCATCAAGAGCACCCTTCTCTTCAATTGCGTTCAATAAGTCCGCGTGTTTTGCCTGCATGTCACGATGTAAGGCTTTTTCGAAATCAGAGATCTGTTCCACATCGATCTTATCCATGAAGCCGTTTTCAACAGCATAGATGGATACAACCTGTAACGGCATCGTCAGCGGTGAATACTGCGGCTGTTTCAGGATTGCCTGCAAACGGGCACCGTGGTCGATGGTCTTCTGTGTGACCGGATCGAGGTCGGAGCCAAACTGCGTAAAGCTTAATAATTCGTTGTACTGAGCCAGTTCAAGCTTTAAGGACTTGGCGACAGCTTTCATAGCCTTTGTCTGAGCGGCAGAACCGACACGGGAAACAGAGAGACCCGGATCGACTGCCGGACGGTTACCGGCGTTGAACATTTCAGTCTGTAAGAACAGCTGACCATCTGTGATGGAGATAACGTTGGTCGGGATATACGCAGAAATATCACCGGCCTGTGTTTCGATGATCGGGAGAGCGGTAAGAGAACCGGCACCCAGTTCATCATTCAGCTTACAGGCTCTTTCAAGTAAACGTGAATGCAGATAGAAAACGTCACCCGGATAAGCTTCACGTCCCGGAGGTCTCCTTAACAGCAGTGACATAGCACGGTAAGCTACGGCATGCTTGGAGAGATCATCGTAGACGATCAGGACATCCTTGCCGTTTTCCATCCATTCCTCACCGATCGCGCAGCCTGCATACGGAGCAATGTACTGCATCGGAGCGGATTCGGATGCTGTTGCGACAACAACAGTTGTGTATTCCATCGCGCCGCCCTGTTTCAGTTTTTCAACTAACTGAGCAACGGTGGAAGCTTTCTGACCGATAGCAACGTAAATACAGCGTACGTTCTGTCCTCTCTGATTGAGGATCGTATCGATAGCGATCGCTGTCTTACCTGTTTGACGGTCACCGATGATAAGTTCACGCTGTCCCTTACCAATCGGGATCATGGAGTCGATGACCTTTAAACCGGTCATCAAAGGTTGATGTACACTCTTACGAGTCATAACACCAGGAGCAACTCTTTCGATAGGACGATACTTATCACTTGTGATCGGTCCTAATCCGTCGATCGGTTCGCCTAATGCATTAACTACACGGCCAAGCAGCTCTTCACCTACTTTGACTTCGGCGATCTGCTTTGTACGCTTAACGGACTGACCTTCCTTGATGTTCTTGTCACTACCTAAAATAACGATACCGACGGATTCCTCTTCGAGGTTGAGAATCATACCCATGGTTCCGTCTTCGAATTCAACCAGCTCTGAAGCCATGGCCTTATCCAGGCCCTGAGCCAAAGCAATACCGTCACCAACAGTGATTACACGGCCGATATCGTCTGCTTCGATCTTATCTTCGTAATGTTTAATGCGTTCCTTAATAAGAGCGCTAATTTCTTGCGGTTTAAGATCCATTTCCTCACCAGCTTTCTTTCAGTAACTCTTCTCTTAAAGAGTTGACTCTCGCTTTTAAAGAAGAGTCGTATACACGATCGTTAATGTAGATGCGAGTTCCGGCTAATAAAGTCTTATCGATCTTGTTTGTGATCTCGACTTTCTTGCCGAGTTTCTTGCCGATCGCTTCAGCGATTTCAGCCGTCTCTTTTTCAGTCAGTTCTCTGGCCGATACGACCGTAACTTCCTGAATCTTGAGCTCTTCGTTGCACTGAGAGATGAAACTCTTCAGGATATCAACGATATAGTGGCTTCTTCCGCTGTCGACCAAAAGAGACATGAAATTAACAAAGTCTCTATCGGCGCCTTTTAAGACATCTTTTAACAGAGCTTTTTTATCGCTCTTTGCGATAGCCCGAGTCTCTAAAAACTTAATGACATCGCGGTCGACAACGCTCAGCATGTCAGCTGCCTGATCTTTTAATTCGGCAACCTTCTTTTCATCTGCAGCAAGCGAAAAGAATGCTTGCGCATAGCGTTCAGCGACCTGATTCATTCTGAATCTCCTTTACGAAAGATTCAATTGCGCGCTGATCCTGAGCAGCCAGTTCTTCTTTACCCATTAATTTGGTGCTGGCAGCCAGGGCAACATCAACAATCTCCTTCTGGAGATCTTTTCTTAGCTCGGCCTTTTCTTTTTCGATCGTGGCATTCGCTTTTTCTAATGTGGCTGACGCCTGACGATTCGCTTCTTCAAGAATACGTTCCTTTTCGTCGCTTGCTTCTTTGCGAGCTACTTCAACGATATCCTTGGCTCTTGCTTTGACCTCTTTAAGCTCCTGCTCGGTCTTAGCTCTGTAGCCTTCAGCTTCTTCCTTCATTTTCTCGGCGTCAGTTAAACGCTTCTGCATCAGATCCTGACGCTTTGCGATCATCTCACGACCGGGGGTCCAAAGAAATTTCGTAGCAAAGAACAATAATACACCGGTGGCGCATAATTGCGTTACGACCGTCAGCCAGTTTGGAAAGAGTTGCTCAGCAACTGCAATATCCATACTGTACTCCTTTCCTTAGACTATTAGTTGAATACGAAGATCAGAATAATAGCGATAAGCAAACCGTAGATAGCACATGTTTCGGAAATAGCATCACCGAGAATCATGATTGTACGAATCTGATTCATAGCCTCGGGATTCTTACCAACAGACTCAACTGCCTGTTTGGCAACACTACCTTCTCCGAATCCGGTTGCAAAGCCGGTGAAGACTGCGATAGCTGCTGCGATTGCGACTAAACCTCTACCAATATCCATATTTTCCTCCTTCTACTCTTCACCTAACTCATTGGCTACTAAAGCCATGGTCAGGGAGATAAATATGTACATCTGGATTAAACCAGAAAATACATCGAAATAAGCGTGCAATACCGGGGCGAGGACAACGCCGACGATATTGAACTGAACAAGCTTGCCGATCAGAAGATTCGACACGATGTTTGTTGCGGTATATACCAATGACATCAGAATGGAACCACTGAGGATGTTACCAAACAGACGCATAGACATGGAAATTAAAGGTGTGAATTTCGAGATGATGTTACCGGCGACCATGAACGGGAACGGTTCGATCAGGCCGTGGAGATAACCGCCGACACCAGCGCTCTTAATAGAAGCACGCTGAATGAGAACCCAGGTAATGAATGCCAGAGCGATCGTAACGCTCAGGTTCATTGTCGGAGTGTTGAATCCGAACAGACCGGACAGGTTGGCGACAGCGAGGTACAGGACCAGGGTTCCGATGTACGGACCCATGTTCTTGACGCTCTTGGCGCCCATGACTTCTTTGACCATACCATCGACCCATTCGATCAGGTACAGAGCACCGAAGACCAGTCCTTTCGGTTTTTCATACGGATCGGCTGCCTTGATCTTCTTTCCGGCAACAACGCAAAGAATGCACAGCAAAGCTGTGATGATCAGAATTGATGGTATCTCTTTTTGAATAACAACTGTCATGATTCCTCCCCGCGCGCATAAAGTATTAGCAACATCACTCTGTTCAAAAACATACTGCCGAAGACTGCAAACAGATTAAAGGTCTCCGGAAACAGGGCCGCGATGACCATCGGCAGCGCCAGCAGCACGATCCTGAGGACGAACCCCAGGGAGACTTTCGAGATTCCGCCGCTTGCTGTTCCCAGAACTGCGTCGACCATTTTAGTCAGAACCAGCAGATACAGGATATAGAACAGCTGACCCAGCAGAAGCCCGAACGAGATCGTTTTGTCAAAAAAAAGGAAAACGACTGCCGCCAAAGCTATGGTCACCGATGATATTTGAGTTGTCTTCACATGTTCCTTGATCACTTTTTCATGGTCTCCCAAATAATTGTCCAGAGAAAGGACATGCAACACGCAAAGGCAATCAGAATACCTGCGGTCATGTTATGAAAAAGCGAACCAAAATAAACGCCGGCAAGAAACAACGAGATGATAGTCATCCCGCAGCCGATCATCAAGATCCCCCTCTTCATGCCTCTAGTGTAATGGAACTGGTTATAAACGTCAACATACTATTCCTATTTAATATGGGTATGTATTTATTCCTTTTTGGGCATAAATCCAATGTTTTTGAACATTTTTGTGCATCTGTTCATTCGTTATCACAAGAATTTTCCGCTCATTCTGCGCTTTGATGGACGACCAGCTGCGTAAACGGAATGCGGATCCCCTCCTGATCGAAGCGCTTTTTGATCGCCAGACGCAGCTCCCGGCTGACATTCAGGAACTCTCTTCCCATGGTCGGCTGGCGGACCATGATATCGACGCTGCTGGAGCCGAAAGCATTGATCCCGACGATCTCCGCCTCTCCGCAGCAGGTATCCGGATGCTCTTTCGCGTACTCCGCGACTGTTTCACGGATGATCTGCAGCAGTTTTTCCGTATCCGCCTCATAAGGAGTCGGAATAGTCAGCACTGCCGAGCTGTTCTTGGCGGAATAGTTCACGACCGTGCGGATCTCGCCGTTCGGGATGATCACCCTTTCACCGGTCCGGGTAACGAGGTAGGTGCAGCGCATCGCCAGGGAAGTGACATCACCCTCATACTCGTTGATCCTGACATAGTCGCCGACCGCATACTGTCTCTCGAACATGATAAACAGACCGGCAAACATATCGCCGATGATGCTCTGCGCTCCCATGGAGATGATAATCGCGCCGATCCCGGCAGCTGCCACCATATTGAGAGCGACCGAACCGAAACCGAGGATATTGATACTGATGCAGAGCGCGATGAAATAGATCACATAACGGCTCACACTGCGCAGCAGTGTCATCGTTGTGATCAGTTCCTTTGACTTGCTGTCATCCGATCCTTCTCTTGCTTTCGCGATCACCTTTGCGGTCACCTTGGACAAACTGTTCAGGAGGAATCTGGCAACAAGAAAGACCAGCACGATGAACAGCAGATTCATCGCTGTTTTTGTGAGGTCACCACTGTAATCTTTCAGTATTTCTTCCCAGTCAAAATTCATCTTTTTCTCCGTCTGTCCGTTCCGAAATCACCGGATCTTCTGTTATCAGTTTATAGTTTAATAGCACGTCATTTGTCAAAGTTCCGCCAGCATTTTATCCGGGTCTTCGGCCGCCTTGACCTTGTCATTGGCTTTGATGATGATCCCGTTTTCATCGATCAGATAGGTGGTCCGGACAACGCCCATCGACGGTTTTCCATAGAGCTTCTTCTCTTTCCAGACGTCGTAAAGCTGTATGACTTCCTTCTCCGAATCGGCCAGGATCGTGATCTTCAGATCCTGCTTCTCTTCAAAGCGTTTATGTGAGCTGACCGGGTCTTTGCTGATCCCGAGAACGACCGCTCCCTTTTCCGTGAACTGCGGCACCAGCCGGGAATAGCCGCAGGCCTGCTTGGTGCAGCCGGAAGTATTGTCCTTCGGATAAAAATACAAGACGACCTTCTTTCCTCTATAGTCACTCAGTGAATGCATATCGCCATTCTGATCTGGCAGACGGAATTCCGGAGCCTTTGTACCTGTTTGCAGCATCTTTCGATCCTCTCTTTCTTCCTCTTAATCATAGCCGAATCCGCCGCCGAAAGAGAACTTATTCGGAAACGGTCTGCAAAATGGTATCATTCAGTTGTGAGGAAGACTGTTATGAAAAATACATTCGCAAAAGACAAAAAGGAATTGTACGCGCTTGGTGAGGAACTCTTCAAACATCCGGAGCTCGGCTATAAGGAGTTCACCAATAAAAAGATCCTGACCGAGTACTTCGCCAAATACGGCCTGCAGACCGAAGATCTCGGCTTCCGCACCGCATTCAAGGTTTCGATTGGTTCCGGTTCACCGCATATCGGACTTGTCGCGGAACTCGATGCTATCCCGACACTGGGACATCCCTTCGCAAACAAGGAGGACTATGCCGCCCACAGCTGCGGACATTCGACCCAGTGCGCGATCATGGCGTATGCTCTGGTCAGACTCAGAGATGTCATCAAAAACGGTACTGTGACCTTATTCTTCACGCCCGGTGAGGAATTCACGGATATCGCCTTCCGCAAGGAACTGATCCGCAAGCACGAGATCAACTACATCGGCGGCAAGGTCAACATGCTGACAGCCGGCTGCTTCGATGATGTGGATCTGCTCATCCACCTGCACACCATGGGCGAAGGCAGATACCATTTCTCACTGAACACTTCCCTGACCGGATTCGTCTACAAGGAGATCACCTTCCACGGCAAAGCCACCCACGCGGCGATCGCCCCGGATAAAGGCATCAACGCATTAAACGCGTTCGTTCTTTTTGATAATGCCGTGCATATGCTGCGCGAGACACTGCGCGAAGAGGATTTTGTCCGTATCCACGGCATACTCGCCGACGGCGGACAGACCGTAAATTCCATCCCGGAAAAGACGGTATATGAATGCTACGTCCGGGCTATGAACAACGAAGCACTGCTCAGCACCGCGGAAAAGGTCGACAATGCCGCCAAGCACTGCGCCAAGGCGCTTGGAGCGACTGCGACCATCAAGACCACGCCCGGCTATCTGCCGATGCATCAGAACCGCCTGATCAATGACATCATCCGTCAGAACATGCTGAAGTACTGCAGCCTTGAAGATATCCACGACAACGAGATCTCAATGGCTGCGGGCGATATCGGCGATCTTTCCCTGTTTAAACCGACCGTTCAGTTCGGTTATTCCGGTTTCAAGGGCAACTGCCACGGCAAGGATCTCTGCATCTGCGACGAGGAAAGAGCGTATCTTGAACCTTCCGAGATCGTCTACAGCACGGCACAGTATCTTCTGGAACATCCGGAATACATTGACCGGATCCTGAAGGAATTCAAGCCGGAGATCACGATGGAAGAGTATCTGGCTTATCTGAACCGTTAGAAGTTCACAATATACGAAAGGAGCACGTCAGTGCTCCTTTTTGTTTTAGATCGTTTGTTCAGATTCCATTTCTTTTTCTTTTCCTGATTGCGTTTGTCATTGATGATCTTTACATGCTCATCCGTGATCAGAGTAATACGGAAAGCACAGGGAATAGGAACCGACATTCAGACTGCCATCTTCGTTCACTGTGGAGATGCAGACGGTCGGCATCGGAAAGAAGGAGGACGTCTGATAGAAGTTATCGACGATCCGCAGATCTTTGAAGGAACTCATTATCTGTTCTCCTTCAGATAACGGCCGACGACATCCGACATGCGGATGACCAGATCCCGTTCGTCTGTCAATAGATCGTATACAGTGTCTTCCGAAAGCACGCCGCAGCGAAGGTCTTCCGGCAGCTCGCCTTTCTCCCAGGATTCATAATCCTTCATCCACTGTCTTCCGGAATAATACCTTTCCAACTCGCGGATGTTTCTGCGGCTGCCGGCATAGGCTTCCAGCGCTTTCTCCAAGGCATCCAGAGCCGCTCTGCCTTCGTTAAGATGATCTTCCATTTTTATGATACGTTCAGTTTGTTTGCTCATGGTTCTCCCTTTCCTATCTGTATCTGACTGAGGTCACTTCCCAGTCCTCCCGTGAACTCTCAAATCTGCTGTGACAGTACGGGCAGTATTTTTCTTTCAGTACATTGAAACTGCCTCCGCAGTTCGGGCAGGCCGCCGCGGAGAAAGTGAATGTATCTTTGATCCTGAATTCGGCATTATGGCGCATGGTCATCAGGATCCGGTCTTCGGCTCTTTTGACTTTGTTTCCCCTGTCATAGAAATCCGTCAGGAACAGTTCCAGCTCAACTTCCAGATAACCATCCTTCTCATTGATCGAGCGGACACCGACCGCGCCTTTGGAAGTGCAGTGGATCATATCGGCAAAACGCTCATCCAGTTTGCCGCCGCTGTACTGCGGCAGATCCTGCGGGTCCCTGCTGAAGACGATCGTGCGGAACATGGACATCGCTTTCCCGGAGAAATACTCCGTGTTGAAAGAGGGATCATAGGCAGAGAGCGCCTTGTCCAGCTTCTTATCGCTGCCGATCGCGCTGACCATCGGCAGGCTTTTGCCCGCCATCTTTAGCACTTTCCCCAGCAGCAGGAAGCTGTAGAACATATAGGCGATAAAGGCGAAGATCCCGGCTGTGAAGGCGCTGAAAAGCAGCGCTCCCAGAAAACCGAGGATCCCGTTCTTCAGCCATCCGGCAAGGATGCAGCTGATCATTCCGAAGACAGCACCGATGACAGCGCCTGCGAGCGGGAACTGTTTTGCCTTTTTCTCGATCACTTCCGGTGCCGGCACCGTTTCGACGGCATAATAGTTCGTTACCTTGGGAAACAGATCTTTATAAACAAAATGGGTATGACAAAACGGGCAGCCGCTCTGCAGCAGTTCGCTGACTTTCGCGATGTTTCCACAGTTCGGACAGCTGACCGCGCTTTCTCCGATGTCTTTCTCCCCTTTCTCCGGTTCGATGATCGACAGATAGACGTTCAGGTCCTTTTTATGCTGGTAGAGTTTTTCGCCCTTCCGGAAGAACTCCAGCTCCTCCTCGAAGGAGCGGTAGTGGGTGGAACGGTTATACGCACTCAGTGATCCGCTCAATACTTTGGATGCCTGCATCGGCGGTGTGCCCCGCGGAATGAGTCTGCAGCGCGCTTCGATCTGATGCTCTTTCAGACGTTTTTCCTGCAGATCGAGCAGATAGCGGATATCCTGGTCACCATCAAAAGGCTCGCTTCCGTTAGCGAACCACTGTTCCAGTTCCTCGCAGAAGCGTCCGAACAGATCTTCCCTGTCGGAACGCCAGCTTTGCAAGACCGGAGTCAATTCTACATTTTCTTTATTCATCCACTATATTATAAACCTATTTTCTGCAGCAGCAGAAGTACGATCAGAACGGCTGTGGGCACAGTCACGGTATCGAGCTCGCTTGAGGAGACAAGCTCCGTTAAAGCGGCAACGAATGCCGCCGGAAAAGCCGTCAGCAGAGCGGACAGGAAACTGTGACCGCCAAAGAAGCGCATCATCAAAATGCCTACAACAAAGGCGGAGAAAAACATCGCCAGAGTACCTTCCCAGGATTTCTTTCCGTCGATAAGAACCGGCCGTGCACATGATCAGGATGCAGATGCACATGATCTTTCCCCGTTTCAGATCGATATGACCGTTCTTCGCGCAGGTCCAGGTCGTTACCG
>JAUNQE010000004.1:17343-36856 GCA_030536365.1 Erysipelotrichaceae bacterium
CATTTTAACCGATACTTCCCAAGAAACAAAAGGATTATATGTCAGTTTCTCAATAAAGTATCCGGAGGATATCCGCCGGCTGTCGGGATCTCTGCATTAGAAAAGCCGGAGCGAACGCTCCGGCTTCGTTTGATCAGATCGAAGATTATTTGAATCTCGGCTTCTGGGAATAGGTCGTGTGCAGATAATGATGGGACAGTTCTCCGCCCGGCTTGCCCAGGTAGTCTCTGTAAAGAGCCTGGATCTGGCTGTTTTCATGCGACTTGCGCAGCGGCATGATCTTGTCTTCATCATACAGAGCTTTCGCTCTCTTCTGACGGTAGGCATCCAGTCCTTCTTTGTTTTTGATAACAGAGGAGACGAAGGGCTGACCGCCACCGTTGATGCATCCGCCCGGGCATCCCATGATCTCGATGAAGTGATACGGGGACGTACCGTTACGGATCTGATCGAGCAGCAGTTTAGCGTTTGCCATACCGGAAGTGACAGCGATCTTTACTTCCATTCCGGCAATATTCAGAGTCGCTTCCTTGACACCTTCAAGACCGCGGACGGCTTCGTAGTCGACCTTCGGCAGATCTTTCTTTTCGAGGACATCGGCAACTGTACGCAGAGCCGCTTCCATGACACCGCCGGTAGCGCCGAAGATGACGCCGGCACCGGTGTATTCACCGAAGAGATCCTGGTCGAACTGTTCATCCTTCAGGTTGACGAAGTCGATACCGAAGGCTTTGATCAGGTGCGCGCATTCTCTGGTCGTCAGAACGATATCGACATCGTTGAGACCATCTTTTTCGAGAAGTTCCGGCTTGATGATCTCCGCCTTCTTAGCGGAGCACGGCATGATCGAAACGTTGACGATCTTGGAAGGATCGATCTTATTGACTTCCGCGAAATGACGCTTGATCATTGCGCCCAGCATCATATGCGGAGATTTGCAGGTGCTCAGATGATCGAGGATATCTCCGTATTCAAATTCCGCATAGCGGACCCAGCCCGGGGAACAGGAGGTGATCATCGGCAGGACGCCGCCGTTCTGGAGGCGGTCCATGAATTCGTAGCCTTCCTCCATGATCGTGAGGTCAGCGCCGAAGTTTGTATCGTAGACTCTGTCGAAGCCGCACTGTTTTAAGGCAGCTGCCATCTTGCCGGTGACACGGGTGCCGATCGGCAGACCGAACTCTTCGCCTAAAGCTGCGCGGACAGCCGGAGCTGTCTGGACAACGACGAATTTCTCCGGATCGTTGAGAGCTTCGATGACTTTCTGGGTATCTTCCTTGACGGAAAGAGCGGCAGTCGGGCAGTTGATGACACACTGGCCGCACTGCATGCAGTTGACTTCCGCGAATGCCTTGCCGTAGATCGGGGCAACGACAGTCTCGAAACCACGCTGTTCATAGCCCAGGATACCTAAGCCCTGGAACTTCTTGCAGGTCTCGACACAGCGTCCGCATAAGACACACTTGGATGCGTCTCTTTCGATCGCGATAACGAAATCATCGATCGTCTTGCGTTTCTTTTCGCCGGAATACGGTACATCACGGATGCCGAGCTCTTCTGTCAGAGTCTGCAGTTCACAGTTCTGGTTACGGACACAGGAGAGACAGTCCTTGGAATGGTTGGAAAGGATCAGCTCAACGGTATTTCTTCTGGCATCCAGAACTCTTTTTGTATGTGTGAAGACTTCCTGTCCCTCAGCGACCGGAGTGGTGCAGGCGGACAGAAGGTTTCTGGCGCGCTTGACTTCAACAAGGCAGACACGGCAGGCGCCGGACTTGTTGACATCCTTCAGGTAGCAGAGAGTCGGGATATGGATGCCGGCAGCGATGGCCGCATCCAGGATGGTATCACCTTCGTTGGCGGTGACATCAATATTATCGATCTTTAAATGTACTTCTGACATTTTCTCTCTCCTCCTAACCTCTGGAAATCGCGCCGAAACGGCAGTTGCTCATACAGGTGCCGCACTTGATGCACTTGTCGGTATCGATGACGTACGGAACTTTGCCCGGAACGCCGCTGATCGCATTGACCGGACAGTTGCGTGCACACATCGAGCACTTCTTACATTTATCCGGATCGATCTTGTAGGTCAGTAAAGCCTTGCAGACGCCGGCCGGACATTTCTTGTCGACGATATGAGCGATGTATTCATCACGGAAATGAGTCAGTGTGGAAAGGATCGGGTTCGGAGCCGTCTGGCCCAGACCGCAGAGAGCGGTATCCTTGATCTCGTAGCAGAGTTTTTCCATCTGGTCGAGCATCTCCATCGTGCCTTCACCATTGCAGATCTTGGTCAGCATCTCGAGCAGTCTCTTGGTACCGACACGGCACGGTGTACATTTACCGCAGGATTCCTCGACGATGAATTCGAGGTAGAAACGGGCAACGTCGACCATACAGTTATCTTCATCCAGGACGATCATACCGCCGGAACCCATCATCGAGCCGGCTGCGACCAGGTTGTCGTAGTCGATCGGTGTATCGAGTTCCTTCTCGGTCAGACAGCCGCCGGACGGACCGCCGGTCTGAACAGCCTTGAATTCCTTATTGTTCGGGCAGCCGCCGCCGATCTCATAGATGATCTCACGCAGCGTCGTACCCATCGGGATCTCGACTAAGCCGGTATTCTTGATCTTTCCGCCTAACGCGAAGACCTTTGTACCCTTGGATTTTTCCGTACCGATCGATGCATACCAGTCGGCGCCCTTATTGATGATCTGGGCAACGTTCGCCAGAGTTTCAACGTTGTTGATGCTGGTCGGTTTCTTCCAGACACCGGAAACAGCCGGGAATGGCGGTTTCGGATTCGGCATACCGCGCTTGCCTTCGATCGAAGAGATCAGAGCGGTCTCTTCACCACAGACGAAGGCACCGGCGCCTAAGCGCAGCTCGATATCGAAATCAAAGCCGCTGCCGAAGATATCCTTGCCTAAGAGGCCGTATTCGTGTGCCTGCTTGATCGCGATCTCAAGACGTCCGACAGCGATCGGGTATTCCGCACGGATGTAGATATAACCCTGATGAGCGCCGACGGCGTAAGCCATGATCGCCATACCTTCGATGATCGCATGCGGATCACCTTCCAGGATAGAACGGTCCATGAATGCACCCGGATCACCTTCATCGGCGTTACAGATGACGTATTTCTCATCACCCGGCTGATCTTTTTCGAACTGCCATTTCAGTCCGGTCGGGAAGCCGGCACCGCCGCGTCCGCGCAGACCGGATTTCTTCATCTCGTCGATGACTTCCTGCGGAGTCATCTGGGTCAGAGCCTTACCTAAAGCCTCATAGCCATCCATGGCGATGTATTCAGTGATGTCTTCCGGATTGATCTTGCCGCAGTTGCGTAAAGCGATACGCTGCTGCTTTTCATAGAACTTGATCTTATCGATATCGTAGATCTTTTCTTTTGTTTCGAGGTCCTCGTCTGTCAGTTCGAGTTCCTTAACGACACGTCCCTTATAAAGATGTTCGGAAACGATCCTTTCCGCATCTTCCGGCTTGACGTGGCAGTAGAAGACCTTGTCCGGGTAAACAGCGACGATCGGGCCCTTCTGGCAGAGACCGAAACAGCCGGTCTTGACGACCTTGACTTCGCTGTCGATATCATATTTCTTCAGCGCTGCGTTGAGGTTTTCAACGATCTGCGCCGAATTGCTGGCGGAACAGCCTGTTCCGGCACAGCATAAGACATTCATACGATACATGCTTATGCCTCCTTCTTAGCGGCTTCTACGGTGTATTCTTCGACGACTTCACCTTTACCGATATGCTGTTCCAGCACTTTTTCCGCTTTTGCGGGGGTCATGTGGACATAGGTCGTGTGCGATCCGTCCTTACCATAGACCTCGACGATCGGTTCGTATACACACATACCGATGCAGCCGGTCTGGGTAACGACGCAGTTGTAGTTTTTAGCGGCAGTTTCCTCCACTAGACGATTGAGCACCGGGCGCGCGCCGGCTGCGATACCGCAGGTCGCCATACCGACGACGACACGGTAATCCTTGCCTTCTTCACGCATCTCGACCTTTTTCAGTGCCGCTTCGCGCATTTTCCTCAGTTCTTCCAAACTTTTCATACTCTCAGCCCTCCTCTAAAGCTTCGATATTCTGGTTAATGTATTCCTTAATCCACAGAAGGATCTCGGGCTCCTGCATACTGACTCCATCCAGCATGGCCCTTACCTCCGCGGATGTAAAGACGAATTTGTTCTGATCGCTTTCGTATGAAAGCGTGTAGTCGATCTCTTCATTTGCCTGGATCGCGTACATCATCATCGCACCGAGATCCCCGAGGGGCGGTGTATCGATGTTGTCCTTTTCAACTTCGGCAATGACTTCTGTGCCTTTCCCCTCCTCGCTCTCGATCCGGAAGGAACCGTTGCAGATCTCGCAGAGTCCTTTCATGAAGGAGACACCCATGCCGACCTTGCGGGTCGTGCGGGTCGTGGTGAAGGGATCAGTCACCTTTTTAAGCAGCTCTTCCGACATTCCTTTACCGTCATCGCTGAGCTGCATGCGTATGCGGTTTTCCTTTTTTGAATCCGATATCAGCAGCGTGATCTTCTTCGCGCCGGCCTGGATCGAATTCATCAGCAGTTCCAGGATCTGCATCGCCAGATCTTCCATCATGGCAGTTTCCTCCACATCGCCCGCAGTTCCGCGGACGGCAGCGAATTCACTCTTTCCGAGATATCGATCAGCTGATGGGCGTCGGAATCGATCAGCCAGAAGGTCTCCTCCTCCTTGATCCAGGGGTGGGACTTCAGCACCTGCTGACGCTGCAGTTCGCTTTTTACCTCGAGACCGTCATACGGCAGTCCTTCCGGGATAAAGCCCAGCTGGTTGGTGATCGAGTTCTTGCGGTCCAGGACATGGGCCAGGATCGCTTTACCGCCGGTAGCGTGGATCGCTTCGATGCACTCCTCGAGGTCCTGATCCAGCGAGATGATCAGCAGCTTGTTTTCTGTGCCGATCAGCTCATCGTTTTCGTTGCGGATCTCTTCCTTTCCGAAAAAGTGCTCGTCGTTCGGGATGAATGGCAGATGTTCATCGAGCCAGGGCTGCAGCGACAGCGCCTGCTCAAGATCATCGTAGAGCGCCAGTACATGGACTTCCTCACTGCTCTCGAGTTCCGCGCCGTACAGCATCCTCAGTCCGGCTCTTTCGGCCGCCTTCGCAATGCCCGGCAGGTTCTTCGTGGAGTTATGATCTGTCAGAGCGATCAGATCGAGCTCTTTGATCAGAGCCATGTTGACGATGTTGGTGGGGGTCATCTCATCCTCCGCACAGGGGGAGAGACAGCTGTGCATGTGCAGATCGTAGAACATCAGACGCCTGCTTCATACAGTCTGACAGCCGTTTCATAGACCGGCAGGTCACTGTAAAGCAGGGTCAGACCCTCATTCTTTGCACGTTCAATAACTTCTTCCGGGAATTCCGCCTGTTCCGCGAGCACGATGCAGGAGAATTCTCTTAAGACCGCGACGGCGATCACATTGAGATGGCTCTGGACCGTGATCCATGCCTGTTCCGGCTGGCCTTTTCCCATGACCCAGGACAGAAGATCGCCGCAGTAGACGCCTGCGACTTCCCTGTCTTCTCCGAGGTACACAGTCTTGAAGCCGGTCTTTTCGATCATTTCCGTTACTTTCATTGGACTTTTCCTTTGCTAGCCGCCAGTACACGGCAGTCGCTGAGTTTCTTGTTTCCGCGGGCGATCTCCTCCGCCATGATTCGGCAGGTCTGCATGCCGCAGGCGCTGCAGTCATAATGCGGGAGATGGTCCAGGATCTCGTTGACTTTATGGAACTCTTCCATCTTTTCCTTGAAACTCCGTGAATCCGAAGTGCTCGAAGTGACTTCCTTATAGAGGTCTTCGATCGGGTAATCCGTCGTCGGCACATTCTCTTCGCCGGTCAAAGCGTCGATGTTGTTGCGGTTAAGATAGGAATTTCCCCAGAGCAGATGGCCGCCGATACAGCCGTTGAAACAGGGGAAGAGATACAGCATCTTGAAGGAGTCCAGCAGATTGAATTCCTCCATCGACAGGATCTCGTTGATCTTATCAAATCCGTCCGCGACAAGATATTCCTGCTTCTGGACGATGACCGAAGGATTGGAAGCCTGCAGACCGGAACGGCAGAAGCGTACTTTCTCCCGTCCGTCCTTGAGATGTTCACGGATCGCCGGGAAGACATCGATGATCGCCAGCGCGTGATCCACCTGATAGGTCAGGTTCTTGTACGGCTCTTTTGCCAGCGCCAGTTTGGCCTCGCATTCGCATAAGAGGAAGATCCCGATCTTATCGCCGTTTTCCCGTCTGCGGATCTCCTTCGCTTTGACCTCACTCGCGTAATTGAGCGGAATCAGGTTATCCAGCAGCATCGGATAGTTCGTCTCGATCAGCCATTTGACGGCCGGGCAGAAATAGGCGATGCCGTTTCCGTTTTCGAGATTCTCACAGATCCTCTGGGTCTCGTGCTTCAGCTGCCCTTCGACCGGAGAGAGATCGATGACTTCGTCGAAACCAAGCTGTTTAATGGCATAGAAAAGCCGTTCGGCTTCCTCGATCGTTTTGCAGACGCTCCACATGGCACTGGGCACCAGACAGACTGTGTATTCATAGTCTTTGATCTTCTCCAGGGAGCTTCCCTGGGCGACCAGACCTTTGGAATGACAGGCCTTGATGCACTGGCCGCAGTTGATGCAGCGGTCTTCATTGATCGAGATCCGGTTATCAACGAGTGAAATGGCGGAAACAGGACAAGCTTTGACGCATTTCAGACATTTCACGCAGTGTGACAATGTGTAACTTATCGAAGTTCTTCTCATTCTCTTTCCTGAAATTTCAGATCAAGGATCGTGCCTGCTGGCGAGCTCTCGATTGAGAATTCGTCAGCATTGCGTTTGATATTGGGCAAGCCCATTCCGGCTCCGAAACCGAGTTCCATTGCTTTTTTGGAAGCGGTCGAGAAACCGGGAGTAAGTGCTTTTTCGATGTCGGGGATACCCGGTCCTTTATCTTTGGCGATCAGACGGATCATTCCGTCATCGCTGATCTGCAGAGTGATCGTGCCGCCGTAGGCATGGATGATCATATTGATCTCCGCCTCATACACAGCGACAGCCACCCGCCGGCTGACGGCCGGGGAAATACCGATCGTCCGCAGGGACTGCTTGATCAGTGAACTGACAAGACCGGCATTGGCATAGTCATCCCGTTCGACATTGTAGATTTTTTCGTATATGACGCTCATGAGATCGATCGCATCCCCTCGCGGTAAAGAACACCGCAGGCCTCATACATCGTAAGCGGCGTGGTCAGGACAGTGATACCGAAATCCCTGCCCATCTCAACGATCTCATCATTCGGCTGTTTTCCACGGACGATCACGATCATCTCCAGATCGAGCATCTGAGCTGTCCGCAAAGCCTGGGCATTGCAAAGCCCGGTCAGAAGAACAGTCTGCTCCGGCGCATTCTGGATCATCGCCAGGGCATCGCTCATCAGATCAGTCGCAAAGACCATCGTGTATTCTTTGTCCGAAGAATGCTCTCCGGCAGCAGATAACTCTTTCGCGTTCAGGACTTTCGCGATCTCTTCCGTTTTCATATACTTACGCTTCCGCTGTCTCCGCTTTCTCAGCTGCGCGGATCGCAGCGATCTCTTCCGCAACTTTCTGCGGGGTCGCATTACCGATGGTTCTGCCGTCGATGATGCATACCGGGGCAAGACCGCAGGCACCGAGACATCTCGTAGCGTCTACGGAGAACATTCCGTCTTCGCTTGTTTTGTTGATGTCCGCGCCTGTCAGTTCAACGGCTTTATCAACTAAAGCCTGGGAATTCTTGACATAGCAGGCAGTGCCGAGGCAGACGTTGATAACGTGCTTGCCTTTCGGCTGTGTCGTGAACTGGGTATAGAAAGTAACGACACCGTAAACTTCCGCCGGAGAAACATTGCTCGCTTCCGCGATCTTTTCCATTGCTTCGAACGGAATGTAGCCGAGCTCACGCTGTACTTCATGAAGCATAAGCTTGACCGGTCCGGCTTTGCCACGGTGTTTCGCTACGATCTCATCGATTTTCTGCAGAGATGCAGCATTTAATTTTCTTTCCATGATAAAAAGCTCCTCTTCTTTTTGGACGATAACATTATATCATTGAAAAGAATAGGTTTGTTAATGATTTCGCATGATTAGGCGGTAGAATAAGAATAGGTATCAATATATGGATATATATAAGGAGAATAGCCGATGATCAAGGATTTCAACGCTGACAGCTTCCGCCTGTTCGACGATCAGTGGGCACTGGTCACTGCCGGAAAAAAGGACCATTTCAACACGATGACGATCTCCTGGGGCGGACTGGGGACTCTCTGGGGCAAACCGGTCGCTACGGTCTATGTGAAACCCGTCCGCTATACCTGGAATTTCCTTAACGATTATGAGTATTTCACGCTTTCCTTCTTCGAGGAACAATACCGTAAAGACCTGCTGACTCTGGGTTCAAAGTCCGGTCTTCACGGAGATAAGGTCGCTCTTACCGATCTGCATCCTTTTACCTGCCGTGACTCCATGGCCTTCCAGGAAGCCTCCACGATCCTCTACTGCAGAAAGATCTTCTCGCAGGACCTTGATAAAGCACGCATGCCGGAAGATGTAGTCGAGCGTTATTACTCCAAAGAGGCGCCGCACCGCATGTTTATCGGCGAAGTCGAAGAGATCTTCCATAACTGATCAGAACGCAAACTAAAAAACGATGCTGAAACCAAAACATATCAGCATCGTTTTTTTCTTATTTGAACTATTCCGTCAGCGGTCCCGATCCTCGGGATCGCTTTTTCAATATATGTTAAGTTTCTTATTCGGAAGGTTTGCTGGCAAGATAATCATTCAGACCGGGGACGAATTTGGATTTTCTTCCCAGTCCGGAACGGAAGATATAGGCATACCCGTCATATTCGTCATAATCCGGGAAAGCCGCTTTCAGCACGTCTTCGGAGTATTGGTTGCCGGGAACGATATAATCGATCTTTTTGTTATCCGCGCGGACAGAAGCATAGATCAGGTCCACACCGGATCCGCCTTCAGCCTCTTTCAAAGCTCCTGCCATGCGTTTTGCCAGATCGGCAGCCACTTCCTCATCGATCGCGTTGACGCAGCCGATACCGTATCTCACGCCACTGCTTTCATATTCCTTATAGTCAGAGAAAAGGATCTCTTCGTCGGTAAAACCGTCATAGGAAAGATGTCTTTCATGAATGGTCCTGTAGTATTCTTCCAGATCATCGATCCCCGCGGTCTTCGAAAGCGTTTCGACAGCCTTGATATCCGCGCTGATCGTTGTGGAAGCTGTCAGATTGTCTGTATCCGACAGGATCGCGCCAAGCAGGATCTGTGCGATCGGCTGATCGATCTCAACACCGTAATTCAGATATGTCATCCAGATGCTGGTCGCGGTAGCGCCGATCGGCTTGGCATCATAGAGGAGCTGATGACCGACATTGACTGTGCCAACACCATGATGATCGATGATGCTAACGATATTGGCGTCCGCAAGTCCGTCAACGGCCTGCGCGTATTCGCTGTGGTCGACCATGATGATATTTGTTCCGGAAGCGTCATATAAGACCTCCGGCACTTCCACGCCTGCCCTCTCAAGGATATATTTCGATTCGTTATTGATCGGACCGGCAACGACAGGCTTGGCATCGATCCCGAGCTTGTTCATGAGCGCGGCATAAGCGATCGCGCTGCATACTGTATCCGAATCGGGAGATTTATGACCGATGACGTAGACAGGTCCATCGATCAGAACGAGTTTTTCCAGTTCCGCGCGGTTCAGCTCGTACAGGAATTCCAGGTCGGTGTTTTCACTGGTCTCCGTTCCCTCATCTGTATGCTTTTCCGCTTCTTTCTCCGGCGTGACCTGCCCGCCGGCAGAATTTCTTCCGGACAAATAAGCCAGAGGAACGAGGATGATCAGCAGTGTGATCAGTAAGGCAAATGCCTTTTTATTCATGTAGTTCTGCATATTGATCTTTCCTTTTTATCCTTCTTTTATCCGCACTCTATTATACATTTCCCGAAGCTGTTTTTTTCTTCTCAAAAAGGAAGATCGGGACTCTTTACTTTATCGTGGTAAAGCGTTACAATGCTATCATATTAAATTTTCACGAGGTGCACTATGGCTAAATATACAAATGATTCCATTGACCGCCTGATGCAGGCCCTGACCCTGATCGAGACTCCCGAAGAATGCCGGGCTCTGTTCGATGATCTCTGCACGATCAAGGAGCTTCAGAACATGGCGACCCGTCTTGATACGGCGATCATGATCGCGGACGGAGTCAATTATCAGGAAATCTCCAAAAAGACCGGTGCCAGCACCGCCACGATCAGCCGTGTCAGCCGCGCCTACAATTACGGCGACGACGGTTATAAAAGTATCATTGCCAAACTGAGAAAAACGGAGAAATAAAATGCAGATCAACGATGAACTGTTCACGCTCAGCGAGAAGCTGGTGCTGGAGCTGAAACAGCTCTATCGCTCCTACGGCTATCTTCCCTACCGCATGAGCAAATTCGAAGAGTACGATCTCTATGCCGGATACAAGGATTTCCTGGTATCGGATACGGTACTGACCTTTACCGATACCAACGGAAAACTGATGGCATTAAAACCGGACGTCACGCTCTCGATCATCAACAGCCACAAAGACCTCCCGGAAGATGTGCAGAAGGTCTTTTACAACGAAAACGTCTACCGCTCCGATTCGGGAGCCGGCGTCTTCCGTGAGATCCTGCAGACAGGACTTGAATGCTTCGGCAACATCGCCCGCAGGGACATCGTCGAAGTGATCTTCCTGGCAGTGCGCAGCCTGCAGGCAGTCTCGGAAAACTGCGTGCTCGCCCTTTCCGATCTCAGTCTGATCGAGGAAGTGCTTGCGAATGAGGATCTTTCCCTGAAGACCAGAAGAGAGATCTTCGAAGCTTTCACCCAGCGCAACCGCTCCGCGATCCGCGAGATCGCCGGACGCTGCACGCTTCCCGATCTGAAAATAGACTATCTGCTGGCGCTGCTGGAGACCCATGGTCCTTTAAAGGATACGCTTCCGGTCCTGAAAGAGATCTTCACCGAGATCGAAGTCAAGGGAAGCGAACCCTTCCTGCGGACACTGTCCTTATTAATCGAAGACCCGTTAAGCGAAAAGCTGCGGATCGATTTCTCGGTCACCGGCGATATAAATTACTATAACGGGATCATCTTCAAGGGTTATGTGGACGGCATCCCCGCAAGCATCCTCTCCGGCGGACAGTATGACCGGCTGATGAAGCGTTTGGGGAAACGTTCCCGGGCGATCGGCTTTGCCGTCTATACCGGCCAGATCGAGGAAGCCGGCAAGAAGGTCACCGGGGAAACGGACAGCTGGCTGAATATCGCCCTGCCCAAAGGAAGGCTTGGCGAAAAGGTATACACACTGCTTGCCGCTTCCGGCTACGAATGTCCGGAGGTGCTGGAAGACAGCCGCAAACTGATCTTCGAGAACCCCGAACGGAAAGTCCGCTACTTCTGGGTCAAACCCAGTGATGTGGCTGTCTATGTCGAACGCGGTGCCGCCGATATCGGTATCGTGGGCAAGGACATCCTGCTTGAGCAGGAAGCGAAAGTCTATGAACTGCTGGATCTGAAGACCGGCATCTGCAAACTTGCGGTCGCCGCTCCCAAAACATATGAGGAAGATCCGGAACGGGCCGTCAAGGTAGCCACCAAGTTCCCCAATGTTGCCCAAAAATACTACCGCTCACTCGGAAAAGACATCGATGTCATCAAACTGAACGGTTCGATCGAGATCGCGCCGCTGCTGGAACTCTCGGATGTCATCGTCGATATCGTTGAGACCGGCCGTACCCTGAAGGAAAACGGCCTTGAAGTAAAAGAAACGATCGCGCCTGTCAGTGCCAGACTGATCGCCAATCCCGCGGCATACGCATTCCGCTCCGGGACGATCGACAGGCTGACAGCTGATCTGGCAAGGAAGGTAAAGTGAATATGATCAGGATCTTACGCGCAGGTGAAGTAAAAAACGAAGAGATCTTCGCCCGCAACGAACCGACTTCCCAAGTCGAAGACATCGTCGCGGATATCATCGCCAATGTTAGAGAAAATG
Organism: Erysipelotrichaceae bacterium; assembly: GCA_030536365.1. Classification (GTDB taxonomy): domain Bacteria; phylum Bacillota_I; class Bacilli_A; order Erysipelotrichales; family Erysipelotrichaceae; genus RGIG5669. The sequence continues at coordinate 29,527 of JAUNQE010000004.1, forward strand.
GCGATCAGGCATTAAAGGACTACACGCTGAAGTTCGATAAAGCCGATCTGAAAGATCTTGCTGTCGGCGAGGAAGAGATCGCTGAAGCTCTCGGTCTTGTGGAACCGGCATTCCTCGAAGTCGTTAAGGAAGCCGCGGAGAATATCCGCTCTTTCCACGAAAAACAGAAAAGAACGAGTTTCATCTATAACGAAAGAGACGGTGTCGTCACCGGTCAGAAGATCGTACCTCTTGAGAAAGTTGGTCTCTATGTCCCGGGCGGCACGGCCGCCTATCCTTCTACTGTCCTGATGGACGCGATCCCGGCCAAGATCGCCGGCTGCAGGGAGATCGTCATGGTGACGCCTCCCGGAAAAGACGGAAAGGTCAATCCGGCGATCCTCGCGGCAGCTTCCGTCGCCGGGATCGATAAAATCTTCAAAGTCGGCGGCGCGCAGGCTGTCGCCGCCCTGGCCTACGGCACGGAAAGCGTTCCGAAAGTCGACAAGATCGTCGGTCCGGGCAACGTCTTCGTCGCGGAAGCCAAAAAGCAGGTCTTCGGAAAAGTCTCGATCGATATGATCGCCGGTCCCAGCGAGATCCTGGTCGTTGCCGATTCTTTGAGCAACCCCCGTTTCGTCGCGGCGGATCTGCTTTCCCAGGCGGAACATGACAAGAATGCCAGCGCTGTGCTGGTGACCGATTCCCAGAAGCTCGCGGAAGAAGTTGCCGAAGAGATCGAGAAACAGCTGAAAGAACTGCCCAGAGAAGAGATCGCCCGCGCTTCGATCGAAGATAACGGCAAGATCATCGTTACCGGTGATATAAAGGACGCGATCGCGATCGCCAATGAGATCGCGCCGGAACATCTGGAGTTATGCGTCGAACAGCCCTTCGACCTGCTCGATCAGGTCCGCAATGCCGGATCGATCTTCTTAGGCCGCAACTGCCCCGAAGCTCTCGGAGATTACTTTGCCGGACCCAACCATACCCTGCCGACCAGCGGCACTGCCCGCTTCTCCAGCCCGCTTTCGGTCGACGATTTCGTCAAGAAGATGCAGTACAGCTATTATTCGGCAGATGCTTTGAAAAGAGACGCGCAGAAAGTCGCGCTGTTCGCGGAAAAGGAAGGACTGCACGCGCATGCCCGCAGTGCTCTGATCCGCACGGAGGAAAAGGAATGAGCCGTTTTCTGACAGAGAAGCATAACGCTCTTTCTCCCTATGTTCCGGGAGAACAGCCGAAAGATGATCAGTATATCAAACTCAATACCAACGAGCTGCCCTTCCCGCCGTCGCCGCTTGCCCAGCGGCTGGCCAGGGAGGCAGCCGGAACACTCAACCTTTATTCCGATCCCGACTGCACCGTCCTTCGTAAGACCGCAGCGGAAGTCTGGGGCGTGGATCCCGATGAGATCATGTTCGCGAACGGTTCAGACGATGTGCTGAACTATGCCTTCGCCGCTTTCTGTGATGAGAAGCATCCTCTGCTTTTCCCGGATGTCACTTACAGTTTCTACAGATCGATCGCTGCGCTGAATCATGTGCCGTATACCGAGATCCCGGTCGACGAGGAATTCCGCATACAAGTTGAAGACTACTGTTCCTGCGGAAAGAATGTCCTTCTGGCTAATCCCAATGCCCCGAGCGGGATCGCGCTTCCTTTAAATGAGATCGAAAAGATCCTCGTCAGCAACCCCGATAATATCGTCATGATCGATGAAGCCTATATCGACTTCGGCGGGGAAAGCGCCATAAGACTGATCCCGCAGTATCCCAATCTGCTGGTCATCCGCACTTTCTCCAAATCTTTCGGAATGGCCGGCGCCCGGCTGGGAGCGGCGATCGCCTGCAAAGAGCTGATCGAAGATCTCAACCGTCTGCGAAATTCACTGAACCCCTACTGCATCAACGCGATGACGATGAAAGCCGGGATCGGCGCACTGCTCGACAGGAGCTATTTTGAAAGCTGCCTGAAAAGAATCCGCACGATCCGTGAGGACGCGGCCAACAGGCTCCGCGAAGCCGGTTTTACCGTCACCCCGTCCGTGACGAACTTCCTCTTCGTGAAACACCTTTCCTATCCCGGAAAGGAGATCTACGAAGATCTGAAAAAGAAAAATATCCTGATCCGTCATTTTGATACGCCCCGTCTGAAAGAGTGGGCGCGGATCAGTATCGGAAGCGAAGAAGAGATGCAGGTGGTGCTTGAAACACTATCAGGCCTCCTGAAGGAGAAAGAAGATGCGTAAAGCGGAAATCGAAAGAAAGACTGCCGAGACCGAGATCCGGCTGACAATTGATCTTGACGGCAGCGGCAAAAGCGATATCAGCAGCGGCTGCGGTTTTCTCGACCATATGCTGACGCTGTTCGCTGCCCATGGCCGTTTTGACCTGACGGTCGAAGGCAAAGGCGATACCTGGGTCGATTACCACCATCTTGTTGAAGACACCGGCATCGTCCTGGGCGAAGCTTTCAAAAAGGCCTTAGGCGATAAACGCGGTATCCACCGCTACGGCGATACCGTCCTGGCGATGGATGAAGCCCTGATCCTGACAGCCGTTGATTTTTCCGGACGCACGTTCCTGGATTACCGGATGGAGCTGCCGACAGAGAAAGTCGGGGATTTCGATACCGAGCTGGGTGAGGAATTCTGGTACGGCTTTGCCCGCAAGGCGGAATGCGCTCTGCATTTCCAGATGCTGGCGGGAAAGAATTCCCATCATATCCTGGAGGGCTCCTTTAAATCCATGGCCCGTTCCCTGAAAGAAGCCGTTCATATCGAAGAGGAATATAAGGAAGAGATCCCTTCGACCAAGGGGGTCCTCTGATGATCGCGATTGTGGATTACGGGGTCGGCAACCTCTTTTCCCTGAACTGCTCCTTCAAAGCGATCGGTGAGGAAGCGGTCGTCACTTCCGATCCGGAGACACTGAAAAAAGCGGATAAGATCGTACTGCCCGGCGTCGGCGCGTTCGCCGACGCGGCAGCAAAACTCAAGGCTTCCGGCCTGGAGGAGATCCTGAAAGAGGAAGCCGCCAACGGAAAACCGCTGCTGGGGATCTGCCTCGGAATGCAGCTGTTGCTCGACAGCAGCGAGGAATACGGAAACCATAAAGGGCTTGGCCTGATCAGAGGAACGAACCGCTCGATCGGCGAGGTGATCCCGGAAGAATACAAGATCCCGCACATGGGCTGGAACGAGCTCCTCTACCGCGGGAAAAAACATCCCCTTTTCCGTTATCTCGGAGAACACGAGTATGTTTATTTCGTGCATTCCTTCGCTGGGTTTGACTGCGGCGAAAATACGATCGCGGTAACGGACTACGGCGCGGATATCACCGCCGCGATCGCGAATAAAAACGTCATGGGAACACAGTTCCACCCCGAAAAGAGCGGGGAGACCGGACTGAAGATCCTCAAGGCATTCTGCGAACTGAAGGAGGAAGATTTATGCTGATACTTCCGGCGATCGACCTGTATGAAGGACAGGCAGTCCGCCTGTTTAAAGGCGATTATGCCAAAAAGACTGTTTACAGTGACTCTCCGGTCGAAGTCGCCCAGGATTTCAAAGCCAAAGGCGCTTCCGCGATCCATATCGTCGATCTGGAAGGCGCCGCATCAGGAAAAACGCCCAACCGGGAAACGATCCTCAGCATCAAAAGAGAAAGCGGGCTTTTCTGTGAAGTCGGCGGCGGGATCCGCGACCTTGAGACCGTAAAAGGATACCTCGACTTCGGCATCGACAGAGTCATCCTGGGAAGCGCCGCTGTTAAAGACCCGGCATTCCTGGAGGAAGCAGTGCGTCAATACGGCGAGAAGATTGCTGTCGGCGTTGATCTGAAAGACGGAAAGATCGCGATCCACGGCTGGACCGAGACAGCGGATACCGATACAGATTCCTTTTTCGCCTATCTGCAGAAGATCGGCGTTAAGACGGTGATCTGCACCGATATATCCCGCGATGGCGCGATGAAAGGAACGAATCTTGAACTCTACCGTGATCTGTCACAGCGTTATTCCCTGGATCTAATCGCCTCCGGCGGTGTCAGCAGTCTTGAAGATGTCAGGGAGCTGCGGAAAATGGAGATCTACGGCGTAATCATCGGCAAAGCCTACTATACAGGCGCGATCGATCTCAAAGAGGCACTGGAGGCGGCTTTATGATCACAAAACGCATCATTCCCTGTCTGGATGTCCGTGACGGACAGGTCGTCAAAGGCGTAAATTTCGAAAACCTGCGGGAGGTCGACTCTCCGGTCGACCTGGCCCGTTATTACAGTTCCTGCGGAGCGGACGAACTGGTCTTCTATGACATTACCGCCTCCGTGGAAGGACGCAAACTATTTACCGACATTCTGAAAGAAACAGCTGCCAATGTCTTTATCCCGCTGACTGTAGGCGGAGGCATCCGCACCCTCGATGATTTTGACCGGGTGCTGAAGTGCGGCGCCGATAAAGTCAGCGTCAATTCCGGAGCGATCAAAGACCCCTCTCTGATCGCAAAGGCTGCGCAGCTTTACGGTGATCAGTGTGTCGTGCTTTCCGTCGACATCAAACGGGTCGATGGAAAATTTACGGTATTCGCCAAAGGCGGAAGAGAAAACACCGGGATCGAAGCGATCTCCTGGATCAAGCGCTGCGTCAAAGACGGCGCCGGAGAAGTCGTTGTCAATTCGATCGATACCGACGGCGTAAAGAAAGGCTTCGACCTGGAGATGCTGGAAGCCGTTTGTGAAGCGGTAAGAGTACCGGTGATCGCCTCCGGCGGTGCCGGTTGTATTCAGGATTTCATAACCCTTTTCAACACCGTGCCCGGTGTGGATGCCGGGCTGGCAGCCTCGATCTTCCACTTCGGCGAAGTAAAGATCGCCGATCTCAAAAAAACGATGCAGGAAAACAATATTCCCGCAAGGATACTCGGAGGACAGTAAGATGATCGATATCCGTGAATTGAAATACGACGAGAAAGGGCTGATCCCGGCGATCGTCGTTGATGATAAGAGCAATAAGGTGCTGATGCTGGCATATATGAACGAGGAGAGTCTGAAACTCTCTCTTGAAAAGAAGCTCACCTGTTTCTGGAGCCGCTCCCGTCAGGAACTCTGGACCAAGGGCGAGACCAGCGGCAACTACCAGCATATCGTTTCGATCACCGCAGATTGTGACCGCGACACCCTGCTGATCCGGGTAAATGCCGACGGTCCGGCCTGTCATCTGGGCACCGAAACCTGTTTCGAATATCCCCTTCTCGAGAGCGAGTCAGAAAGCTTTTCCTATGAAGGACTGATGAAACTGATCGAAGGCAGAAAGACCGAAAAGAAAGAAGGTTCCTATACGAGCTACCTTTTTGAAAAAGGGCTCGATAAGATCCTGAAAAAAATCGGCGAGGAAAGCACGGAAGTCGTGATCGCCGCCAAAGATCAGGACAAGAAAGAGACGATCTATGAGATCGCCGATCTGGCGTATCATACCATGGTATTGATGGTCGAAGCCGGGATTTCCCTGGAGGACATTAAAAAAGAGCTTGCCTCCCGTCACGTGATCGACAAAAAGGTCAAGCAGGAGAAGATGACTTCATGAAGCGTGATCTGCACAACCACACAACCTTTTCCGACGGCGCAAACACGGCGGAAGAGATGGTGCAGGCGGCGATCGCTGCCGGGTTGACGGAATTCGGGATCTCTGACCACTCCTTCACTTCCTTTGACCCGGGCTACTGCATGCCTCCGGAGAAATATCCTGAATATGTACAGACGGTCCGGAAACTGCAGAAAAAATACGCCGGGCAGATCGACCTGAAGTGCGGGCTGGAACTGGATTATTATTCTGACGCCGCTCCGGAAGGGCTTGATTACATAATCGGTTCGGTCCACTATGTCAAAAAAGATGGAGAGTATCTGGCGCTCGATCTCAGCGCCGAACTCTTTGCGGAGATCATCGAAAAGTACTTCGGCGGAGACGCGTATGCGTTATGTGAAATGTATTATGAGACTGTTTCGGATCTATATCGAAAAACCAAGGCGGATATTGTCGGGCATTTCGACCTGATCACAAAGTTTAATGAGGGAGATCGCTTCTTCGACGAAAACAACGAACGCTACCGAAACGCCTGGCAGAAAGCCATGTTGAAGATACTGCCCGATGTTCCGGTCTTTGAGATCAATTACGGCGCTTTCAACAAAGGTCTGCGAAGCGTTCCCTACCTGTCAGAAGAGATGCAGGCCTTTCTGAAAGAACACGGAGGCAAAACGATCGAATCCTCTGACAGTCACAGCGTCCTGACGATCGGGAAGTATTGCAAATAATGAAAAAGAGTTGCTGTTCTCGCCAAATGCGGGAAGGCAACTCTTTTTGATTGCATTCAAGTGTCTGCTTATCTTTTTACATAGGATCCATAATGATGGATGCGAACTATACAGTTAATACTCTACTTAACGATCGCAGTACTGCGGTAGTAGCTGAATTTGACCTTTGGTTCTCCGGTCGCCATTGTATTGGCGGATTCTCTTACTCTGTATTCAATGCTCAGGATATAATGACCGTCAGATAAGCTGACAACGGCAAAGGACATGCGGTCAACATCGTTTCCGTTAACGAAATACACAAGTCCCTGCTCAAACTTCGCTTCTCCTTCAGAGAACGCATCGTCTCCCTTGATCCCGGTGGAATAGTTATAGATCCCGGGAATCGGTGTGTATTCGGAAGATTCATTTAGAAGCTGATAGAAGAGACTGTCTTTGAATAAGATGGTCTCTTTTGTAAGATAGCCGTCTTCAGTCAGATACATTGTCTTGTCTTCCAGCCCGGATGTTACTTCCTTCAGATCATAATAAGCGAGATCCTCGTTGAGCTCTTCGCAGTATACCCATTCTCCTGCCATGCCTTCTACAGAGTCTGCTTTCACTACTTTACAGGCAGAGCGTAATGTCGGGATATCATAGTCTCTGAAAAAGGGAAGATCGAGATAGGAATAGTCTCCTGTATATTCTTTTTCCATTCCGTCCCAGAGAAATTCGACTTCTGAGCCGAGGTCATTCTTTTCTTCTGTACTGACATCTGCCGGTTTGACAGTTTCTTCTGTGGTTTCCGGAGAAGAAGAAGTATCCGGCACATTGTTTTCTTTTGCTAAATTGGGATTACAGGCGGATAAAGAGAGAGCAAGAATCAGTAATACAGCTAATAGTAAATGTTTTTTCATGATCAAGATTCTCCTTTCGCTGGTGTTTGATGAATAAATATACTGATTACATTTTACAATACAATGATCATACGTGTTTCTGTTCAGTTTAACCGTGTGATTCCAAAAAGAAAATGTCCCTCGCATTCCAAAATGATTTTGTCCCATCGA
>JAUNQE010000036.1 GCA_030536365.1 Erysipelotrichaceae bacterium
GCTGGAAAGGAAAGTGATACTTATGTACGGCAAGGTACGTTTGTATCATACAAGATCTATATGAAAAAAGTCATTGCCAGCCCTTTGGTACCACCTGCTGTCGGCCCGTATTCCCAGGCGATCGAAAATGACGGTCTGCTGATCACTTCCGGTCAGCTCGGTATCGATAAGAATACCGGAAAGATCCCGGAAGATCTGGAAGAGGAGATCCGCCAGGTCTTCTACAATCTGCGGGCAGTGCTCGTCGAAGCCGGGTATGATTTCGAGAACGTCATGAAAACGACTGTCTTCCTGACCGATCTCGGGAATTTCCAGCTTCTGAATCAGATCTACGCAGAATACTTCACATCCGCTTATCCGGCCCGTTCCTGTTATCAGGTAGGCGCATTACCGGCCGGAGCGCGCGTCGAGATCGAAGCGATCGCCCGTAAGTGAGGCGAAACCTCCCAGTTGTGATATAATTCCTTTTAGTATGAACGTGTTCTTCCGGGCTTTGCCTTATTTTTTGGTGTCCTTTTTTCTGGCACTGATCATTACGCCGGTCGCTAAAAGAGTCGGCTTTTTTCTGAAGATCTATGCCGTGGAAAATAAGCGCACAGTCCACCACGGACACATAGTACGCATAGGCGGTCTCGCGATCTTCTTAGCTTACATCATCACGATGGCCGTTTTCATGCGGGCGGATTCCACACTGAACGCGATCATGATCGGTTCACTGATCATCTTTGTCGGCGGCTTTATCGATGATATGTTCGATCTCCGACCGATCGTCAAACTGCTGTTTGAGATCGTCGCTGCTTTATACGTCATCTTTTTCGGCGGGATCGAGCTGGGGAATCTGACATTCGGCGCATTCACGATCGATAACCCGGTCGCGTCTTTTATCATTTCTTTCTTCTGGATCGTCGGCGTCAGCAACGCGATCAACCTGATGGATGGTCTGGACGGTCTGGCCGCCGGCAACTCGCTGATCATGATCTGTGTCATCGGCTTCATCAGTTATTTCATGAACCGTGTCGATATCTCGATCATGACGCTGATCCTGGCCGGCGCGATCGCCGGTTTCCTGCCGTATAATTTCCATCCGGCTTCGGTCTTCATGGGCGACTGCGGAGCGCTGTTTTTAGGTTTCACGATCGCCTGTTATTCTCTGCTTGGTTTCAAGACCACCGCATTTATCACACTGGGTTTCCCGATCATCATCCTCTTTGTCCCGCTGAGCGATACGACACTGGCGATCATTCGCCGTAAGGCCTCCGGCCACCGTATTTCGGAAGCGGACCGCAGTCATCTGCATCACGTCCTGATGTATAAGGTCGGCCTGTCCCACCGTAATACCGTGCTGCTGCTGTATGTCGTCTGCATCCTGTTCGGACTGGATGCGATCCTGATGTATTTCCATCCGTTTTCCGCCTGGATCATTCTGTTTATACTTTGCGTGATTGCCTGGATCTTTATTGAACTGACCGGAATGATCAACCCGAAATTCCATCCGATCATCGGCTTCCTGCGCCGTACGATCGGTCATCCGCGCAAGAGCGAAAACGCCTTTTTTGAGGCAAACAAGCTCGTCCATACGAATACTGACCCGCCGAAACGCGAAGAGGAGAATGAATCATGACAAGAGAAGAAGCACTGACTTTTTACAAAAACTGGCAGGAGAAGAAGGAAGCTTATTCCCTGCTGATGAATACCGCTTATTATGACCAGGAAACGATCGCACCGCGTGCCGGCAGCGCTGTCCGCAATAAAGCACTTGCCTATATCGGCGGAGAAGTCTACGATATCGAGACGGACCCGAAGGCGATCGAAGTCCTGGAATTTTTGGCAGAAGAGGATCTCGGTGAAGATAAGAACCGCGAGATCGCGCTGGCGCTGCGCTCCCTTGACGGAGTCCGGGCGTTGGATAAAGAGGAAGTCGTCGCCTTTGACGAAGAGTCCATGGCTTCCTTTGACGACTGGCAGGAAGCCAAGCACGAGAAAGACTACGCGAAATTCGAACCGCATCTTCTGAAACTGATCGAATATTCAAAGAGCTTCGCGGCCAAGCGTCACCCGGGAAAGGATCCGTACGATGTGTATCTCGATGACTACGAGGAAGGTATGACCGCTGCTGACTATGACCGTTTCTTCGATCTTGTCCGCAGCGAGCTTTCACCGCTGGTCAATGAGATCGCGCAGCATCAGGACCGGGTCGACGACTCCTTCCTGCATCTCGATTATCCGAAAGACAAACAGGCGCTGTTTGCCGAAGAGATCTGCAAGTATCTCGGCTTCAGCAAGGACTGGGGCTATATGGGCGTCAGCGAGCATCCCTTCACCAACGGCATCTCCAAGAACGATGTCCGCATCACGACGGCATATGACGAGAAGGATGTCTCCTCCTCGCTCTATTCGATCGTACACGAAGTTGGACATGCCTATTTTGAACATCAGGTCAAGGAAGAGTATGCAGGCACTCCGCTGCATCACATGATCTCCAGCGGCATGCATGAAAGCCAGAGCCGCTTTCTGGAGAATTATATCGGCCGCCGCAAGTCGTTCCTGAAGGGACTTTATCCGAAACTGCAGGAGTTCTTCCCGGAACAGCTCGGCAATGTCAGCCTTGACGCATTCTATAAGGCGGTCAATGTCTCCCGTCCGTCCCTGATCCGTACTCAGGCGGACGAGCTGACTTACCCTCTGCATATCCTGATCCGTTATGAGATCGAAAAGAGCATCTTCAACGGCACAGCGGATCTTGAACACCTCAACGTTCTCTGGAATGAAAAGTATAAGGAATATCTCGGTGTGGATGTACCGGACGACGGTGTCGGCATCCTGCAGGATGTTCATTGGTCCGGCGCCAGCTTCGGCTACTTCCCGACCTATGCTCTCGGCTCCGCGATCGGCGCCCAGCTGCTTGCGGCCATGGAGAAAGACATGGATATCGACGAAGCTCTGGAGAAGGGGGAATTCCACCGCATCACCGGCTGGCTGAAGGAACATTTCCAGCAGTACGGAGCCCGCTACACCTTTAAGGAGGCGGTCATAAAGGCGACTGGTGAGGAGTTTGACCCGCACTACTATATTGACTACCTCAAGAAGAAATACCGCGCCTTATACGGCCTGGACGCAAAATAAAAGGACTGCGTCAGACAGCCCGCTCACAAAATAAAAAAGCTCTGTCAGATCTATCGAAGCAGATCGGCAGAGCTTTTCATTATGCATTATTTTTTCTTGTTCTTTGCTTTAACGACTTTTACGATATTCTCTGCAGTCATACCGTATTTCTTCAGGACATCCTTCGCCTTGCCGCTTTCGCCGAAAGTATCTTCAACACCGATCGGATAGACCGGAGTAGCTGCTTCCTGGACAGCGATCTCAGCAACTGCGGAGAACAGACCACCGATGATGCTGTGTTCTTCGCATGTGAAAGCCTGTTTATGACCCTTTAAGGCTTTTACGATACCTTTCCTGTCGATCGGCTTCAGGCAGGATACGTTGATGACGCTCGTGGAGATACCGGCAGCTTCCAGTTCTTCCGCGGCTTTCAGAGCTTCCTGGACCATCAGACCCATCGCGAAGAGTACGACATCGGTACCTTTCTTCAGGACCTTGACTTTAGTGAAATCGAATTTTGTCTTTTCGGTAAAGACGTCTTCGACCTTGCCTCTGCCCAGACGGACATAGCACGGACCCTTGATGTCAGCGACATAGTCGATAACGGCCTTTGTCTCATACTGATCGCACGGTACGAATACATGCATATTCGGCAGCGTGCGCATCAGGGATACGTCTTCGATCGACTGGTGGGAAGCACCATCTTCACCAACGGACAGGCCGGCGTGTGTAGCACAGACTTTAACGTTGAGGTTCGGGTAGCAGATCGAGTTACGGATGATCTCGAAGGCTCTGCCTGCAGCAAATACAGCGAAGCTGCTGGCGAAGACCGTCTTGCCGGAAGCGGCGAGACCGGCAGCCATACCCATCATGTTCGCTTCCGCGATACCGGCGTTGAAATGACGTTCCGGGCAGGCTTTCTTGGCTTCAGCGGTCTTTGTGGATTTTGTCAGGTCGGCATCGAGAACGACGATGTCTTCTCTTTCCGTGATCAGTTTGGCCAGTTCCTGGCCATACGCGTTTCTAGTCTCCTGTGCCATTATGCTTCCTCCAGATCTTTCATAGCCTGCTCATACTGCTCGGCGTTCGGTGCGCTGCCATGCCATGCATAGTTGTTTTCCATGAAGGAAACGCCTTTACCCTTGACGGTATGCGCGATGATCGCGGTCGGTTTTCCTTTGGTCTTTTTCGCTTCTTTGAAAGCAGCCTTCAGTTCGGTGAAATCGTTGCCGTTGCATTCGATCGTATGGAGTCCGAATGCTTCCGCTTTTTCCTTTAACGGGAGCGGTCCGATGACATCCTGGACATTACCGTCGATCTGCAGACCGTTCTGGTCGAAGATCACACAGAAATTATCAAGGTTGTAATGAGCAGCAGCCATCATTGCTTCCCAGACGATACCTTCTTCACTTTCGCCGTCACCGACAAGCGCGTAGACGCGGTAGGGGACATTGTCAAGCTTATTGGCGATCGCCATACCGACAGCGGTGGATACGCCCTGTCCCAGAGAACCGGTGGACATATCGACGCCGGGGACTTCGTTCATATTCGGATGACCCTGCAGATTGGAATTGATCTGACGGAAGGTCTTGAGGTCTTCCTTCAGCAGTCCCTTTTCATCCAGCACGGCATACAGAGCCGGGGAAACATGACCCTTCGAAAGAACGAATCTGTCACGTGCAGTCGTGTTCAGATTTTCTTCGTTGATGTCCATTTCTTCGAAGTAAAGAGTTGTCAGAATATCAGCCGCACCCAGAGAGCCACCCGGATGACCGGACTGTGCATCATAAACCATTGTTACGATCTTTTTGCGGATCGATGATGCATGCTTTTGTAATTCTTTTGTTTTCATGTATACCTCCAAAACTCATTTTATCACAGCCAAGTCACAAAGTTTCTTCCTTATTGGCTGTGATACAATGGATTTATCATGAAAGAACCGCTCGCATTCCGTTTACGTCCGAAAACGCTGGAAGACATCATCGGTCAGAAGCATCTTGTCGGTGAGCACGGTATCATCCGCCGCTGCATCGAAGAGAAAACGATCTTCTCACTGATCTTTTTCGGTCCTCCGGGGATCGGTAAAACGACACTGTCCAAAGTCATCGCCCAGGAACTCGGGCGTCCTTATAAAATGTTCAATGCCGTCACCGGCAATAAGAAAGACCTTGACGCGATCTTCTTCCAGGCAAAGATGGAAGGCTCGCTGCTTCTGATCTGCGATGAGGTACACCGTCTGAACAAGGACAAGCAGGACCTGCTACTCCCCCATATCGAAGACGGTTCGATCATCCTTCTGGGCGCGACGACTGCCAATCCCTATCATTCGATCAATCCGGCCATCCGTTCCCGCTGTCATCTGCTGGAATTGCTGCCGTTAAGCAGGGAAGATATGGCGGAGGCGATCGCGAAAGCGATGAAAGCTCCGGAAGGGTTAAATAACGAATACACGATCGAGGATGGAGCGGTCCGCCGGATCTGTGATACCGCCAACGGGGATATCCGTTATGCCCTGAATATCCTTGAGATCTCCGCGCTTTACGCGGAGGATAAAGTCATCACCGAGGCGATCGTTGATCAGTATACAAAAGTCGCCAATAACCGTTCTTTCGGAGATGACGACGGTCACTATGATCTTGTCTCTGCGCTGCAGAAAAGCATCCGCGGCTCCGATGTGAACGCCGCGCTCTATTATCTTGGTCTGCTAGCCCAGAGCGGCGACGTCAAAGGTATCGTCCGCCGGCTTCTGGTCATTGCCTATGAGGATATCGGTCTCGCCAATCCCGCGTTATGCGCTCGCACCCTGCCTGCCTGTCAGACAGCAGAGGAAGTCGGTTTTCCGGAAGCGATCATTCCTTTAGGCGTGCATATCATCGACCTCTGCCTTTCCGCGAAGTCCCGCACCGGTGTTGATGCGGTCCATAAGGCACAGTCGATCGCTGAGGAATATGCATGCGATATCCCGAAATATCTGCGGCTGACACCGGTCGGGCTGAAGAATGAGGAAAAGTACAGTTATGAACGTTATGACTGTTTCCATAAGATCCAGTATCTGCCCGATCCTTTAAAGGATCTTGACCTCTTCCCGTCCTTCAACAACAACCGTTACGAGCAGCAGCTCAAGCAGATCTATGAGGAACTGAAGAAGACAAAGCGCACCTCAGATCTGAAGAATCTGTATAAACAGGGAAAATAAAAGACCGTTTCACCGGTGCAGTCGCACAGGAGGAAACGGTCTTTTATAGGATCCCGAAATGGCGAAGAGCGTGTCCGATCCCATCTTGGTCACAGGGCAGGGTAACGAAGTCCGCCGCTTTTTTCGCACCTTCCGTGCCGTTTCCCATGGCGATCCCGAGTCCGCAGCGTTTCAGCATCTCCTCATCATTTTCCGAATCACCGAAAGCAATGACCTCTTCCTCGCGGATACCATAACTGTTCAGCAGTTCCTGCAGGCCGGTAAATTTGTTGAAGCCTTTGGGATAGGCCTCACAGGCCTGTTTGCGGGCCAGGATGAGCGTCAGGTCGGGGAAGCGTTCACGCAGCGAGAAGAAGTAATCCGGATCGCCGAACATGAAAATATCGACGCTGTCGCCGTATACAGACGGGTCTTCGCAGTCCTCCGCGTTGATGATCAGATAATGGTTTTCTTTCGCGGCACCATAGTTCGCTATAAAATGTTCGTAACCGTTGAATACAACGATCCGGTCCTTGAATTTGAATCCGGCTGAATAATTCTTTTCCCGGGAATCACGGACGAATTTCAGAAACGTTTCCTTCCTGATCGGATGAAAAGCAAGGGTGTTTTCGTCCTTGTCGATAACGATCATGCCGTTTGCGGAGATGATCGCTTCCACGCCGGTCTCCTCACGCAGATCCTTCGTGACGAAGAAGGAGGAACGGCCGGTAGCGATGAAAATATGAAGACCTTTTTCCTTAGCCTGATGCAGTACAGGGGCAACTTCGGGGTAACAATGCTGGGCAGCCAGCGGGGTCAGAGTGCCGTCAAGGTCGAATACTAGCGCTTTAAATTTCATATCCTTATTATACGGATTTTTTACAAAGAGGTTATTCTCTCGTTGTATAATTATAAAGAACCTAATAGAAAGAACCGCCAGGGGGGAATCGCTATGGAAGAAAAGATTCTTGAATTGCTTGAGAAAAAAGACTACAGTCAGCTGAAAAAACTGCTGGAAGAAGAAAACTACAGCGATATTTCGGAAGTTCTGAATGAATTAACGAAAGAACAGGCTGCCATCGTTTTCCGTTTGCTGAACAAAGACGATTCCGCGGAAGTGTTCTCCCGTCTGGAACCGGATATGCAGGAAGACCTGATCAACGCGATGTCCGACCAGGAACTGAGCGGCATCATGAATGACCTGTTCCTGGATGATGCGGCGGATCTTGTTTCGGAGATGCCGAGCGATATCGTCAAGCGTCTTTTAAAGAACACCGATGCTACAAACCGGAAATATATCAATGAAATCCTGAAGTATCCGGAAGATTCTGCCGGATCCTTAATGAACCCGGAATATATCTCCCTCAAGGAGGATATGACTGTCCGTCAGGCGTTCGACCGTATCCGTGAACGCGGAAACGAAGCAGAAACGATCAATACCCTGTACGTCCTTGACCCATCCCGCAAACTGGTCGGTGTTGTCTCCGTCCGTGATCTGTTGCTGGCGAAGATGACCGATAAGATCTCTGAGGTCATGGAAGACAATGTCATCACCATCCCGACGACGACCGATAAGGAAGAAGTCGCCAAGATGTTCGACAAATACGATTACCAGATCATGCCGGTCGTTGATAACGAAGACCGTCTGGTCGGTATCATTACCATCGATGACGCTATGGATGTCGCGATCGAAGAGCACGAAGAAGACTTCGAGATCATGGCCGGTGTCATTCCTTCCGAAGATTCCTACTTTAAGACCTCTGTTTTCCAGCACGCCAAGAACCGTATCGTCTGGCTGCTCGTCCTGATGCTGTCGGCGATCTTCACCGGCACGATCCTGACAAGATACGAAGAGTCCTTCGCAGTCATGCCGATCCTCGTCTCCTTTATCCCGATGATCATGGATACCGGCGGTAACAGCGGTTCCCAGGCTTCCACAATGATCATCCGTGGTCTTGCGACCGATGAGATCGAAACAAAGGATGTTCTGAAAGTCTGGTTCAAGGAGATCCGTATCGCCCTGATCGTCGGCGCCGTCCTGGCTGTCGTTAACGGTCTCCGTATCTGGATCCAGTACAAGAATCCGCTGCTTGCGCTCGTTCTCGCGCTGACGATCTTCTTTACGATCTGTGTCGCGAAATCCCTTGGCTGCTTCCTGCCGATCCTGGCCAAGGCACTGAAACTTGACCCGGCCATCATGGCTTCCCCGATGCTGACAACGATCGTCGACGCGCTGTCCCTGACAGTCTACTTCACGATCGCCACGCTGATACTGAAACTGTAAATGAAAGATCTGAAAGAATTATTCCTCCGCTATAAAGAACAGATCCTGTATCTTCTGTTCGGCGGTTTCACGACCGTCGTCAATATCGCGGTCTACGGTCTCTGCACCAGAGTCTTCCATGCCAATGAGTATGTGGCCAATTTCCTGGCCTGGGCTCTGGCTGTCTTCTTTGCCTATATCACCAATAAGATCTGGGTCTTCGAATCCAAGAGCAGCGATCTAAAGACACTGACCCGGGAGATCCTCTCCTTTGTGTCCGCGAGAGTCGTGACTCTCGGCCTGGACATGGCGGTGATGTATGCCGGCATCCAGCTTCTGCATATCAACGATCTGATCGTAAAAGTGATATCCAATGTGCTGGTCGTTCTGGCAAACTATGTCTTCTCAAAATTCTTTATTTTTAAAAAATAAAATAGCCTATAATTAGGCTATGCGGAAGCTTAGCTCAGTTGGGAGAGCGCGCCCTTCACAGGGGTGATGTCGCAGGTTCAAGTCCTGTAGTTTCCACCATTTGAGGATAATGGAAAGCGTCCATTGGACGCTTTCTTTCTGTAAAACTGCCCGAAGGCAGAAGGAGTATAAACATTATGAAGAAAACAGCTGTATTTCTGATCGCTTTACTGCTTCTTGCGGGACTGTGCTCCTGCAGCAAGCCAACTTCAAACACAACAACCGTACCCGCCCCGACCGCTGAACCAGAAAGCTCTGCAGAACCGGTCGCGCCGGCAGAACCGATCGCTGTGGAAATGACAGTCAAAGATTACGGAACAGTCCGTATGGAAGTGTATCCCGATATCGCTCCGAAAACCGTTGAGAATTTCGTCACGCTTGTCAAAGACGGCTTCTATAACGGAAAGACCTTTCACAGGATCATCAACGGCTTCATGATCCAGGGAGGAGCCGATCCTGAAGGAAAAGTAGCGAACATCCCCGGTGAATTCGAGGCTAACGGATTCACGAATAACCTGGCGCATACAGAAGGTGTTCTTTCGATGGCACGCGCCAATCATCCGGATTCCGCTTCCTCACAGTTCTTCATCATGGTCGGCGATGCGCCATGGCTGGATGGACAGTACGCGGCTTTCGGCAAAGTGACGGAAGGCATGGATATCGTCCTGCAGATCGCCGAGGACGCAAGACCGACCGATGATAACGGCACGATCGCTCCGGAACAGCAGCCGGTCATTGAATCGATCACGATCGTTGAGTAAAAAGAAAAAGCGAGTGTAAACTCGCTTTTGTCATGCCTGATTTTCTTTGAAGACTTTTGCGGCGAATGTCTCCATCGCCTTGAGCGTCTTGAAGCACGCAATGAACATGTAATCGCCCATATCGGTCGCCAGCGCCGGATCAACTCTGCCTTCCTCGCGGATGTGGTCCTTGTAGGTTTTCAGGACTTCTTCACGGCTCATGACATAACTGCGGTTGTCACGGCGTCCGGTGAAGATGCAGTACTGACTTTCGGCAGTTCCCTTATCGGTCTTATCGAACGCGATCATATCTGCCCAGACTTCGTAAACGTCCGTTGAATTGGCGTAGTTCATCATGGACGGGGAAATACCGCCGCTGGGACGCATATTGACTTCCAGCGCGACGACATCGTTTTTCTTGCCGATGTGCTGGTCTTTGTTCAGACGGAAGAACTCAAAGTGTATAAAGCGGCTTTTGACTCCGAATGCCTTGAGCGCGGCTCTGCCTTTGGAACGGATGTCTTCCGGAAGCTTGTTGCGGATATAGAAGGCACTGTTGCCGTTGTTGTTGACGACTTCCATCAGGTTGACGATGGTGACGTTGCCGGTCTCAAAGAGCGGTACGCCTTCGCTGTTGACGATCGCGTCATAGGAATTGACGGTGCCGTCAATGAATTCCTCCATGATGTAGAGGATATCGTCCTTGGTCGCAAAGAATTCCTTCAGATCCTCATCGTTCTTCAGCTTATAAGTCCTGGTCGCGCCGACACCGTTATCCGGTTTGACGATGACAGGGTAGCCGACTTTCTTGATGAAGGCTTTGCAGGCGTCGTAATCATCGACCAGATGGTATCTGGCGACAGCGATGCCGGCTTCCTGATAACGTTCCTTCATTCTGGATTTGAATTTTACGCAGGGCATATCCTCCGGTCTGAAACCGCTGCTGATATTGAAGTCCTGACGCAGGAGCGCGTCTCTTTCGAGCCAGTATTCGTTATTGGATTCCAGCCAGTCGATACGTCCGTATTTGTGGATAAAGAAGGCAACGGCACGATAGACTTCATCATAGTTTTCCAGAGAGGAAACTTTGTAGTACTCGTCAAGCGAAGCTCTGAGCTCGTTGGTCAGATTGTCATAGGGACAATCGCCGATGCCGAGGACACGCAGACCGTTCTCTTTCAAACGGCGGCAGAAGTTCCAGTAGTTATCCGGAAAGTTTGGTGAAATAAAGACAAAGTTTTTCATATGCTTTCAACTCCTTCTTAACCAAGTAAATAGGGCAGGAAATACGGCACCTGCTTATACCACCAGGGCCAGTCATGATTGACATCATAGCCCCAGTAATCGACCCAGATATTGATCCCGAGTTCCTTGAAACGTCTGTCCAGGAATTCGGTGCTTTCCGGCATCTCCCAGGCTCCGCGTCCGACGCATACAACAGCCTTATGCCGGTTGTATTCTTCGATGAACGGATGATCCGCCGGGAAATTCGCCATATAATCAGTGATCGAGTTCTTGTAGACGAGATCGTCCATATAGTCACCCATGAAGAAGGATGCGTTGTAGACGCCGCTCAGCGCCAGGCAGCGGTCGAACAGAGCGGGGAAACGCAGATACAGATTCAGAGCGTGTGTCGCGCCCATTGAGCAGCCGAAGGTCATGATGCCCGGATAACCATCCCAGTTGTTTTTCTGGTTCGTCCATTCACGGATGAAAGGAACGACTTCACGGGTGATATAGTTGATCCACTGTTCGTGGAGGTGGATACGCCAGGCCGGATCCTGATCTTTTGCGCTCCAGGTCTCGATATCGATCGTGTCGATCGCGAAGACCATACACTGGCCGCTTTCGATCCAGTCATGGAAGGTGTCGGTCAGCTTGAAATTTTCAAAATCGTAAAAATGGCCGTCCTGGCAGGGTATGAACAGGATCGGTCTGCCCGCATGTCCGCAGACTTTTATCGGCATGTTGCGGCTGAGTTCATTTGAATATTGCTCGAAATAATTCGTTTCCATTTCTATCCCCCTTAAAGCTCATAGAGCAGTGTGTTAAAGATGATCGGGAGCTGTTTCTCCCAGGACGCTTCGGAATGAACGCCGTTGGGCACGATCCGGCTCGTCAGGAGAACGCCTTTGCGCATCAGCAGCGAGGTCGCCTGACCATAGCGTTTTCTTTCGGAAGCGTTGCGGAATTCCCCGTCACCGCAGTCCATATAGAGGACCTTGTCACGCAGATCGGCATCTGTCAGCATATCGCGCACCTGCGCCGGAGAGAACTCCAGAGAGGGAGACAGCGCCGCGCCGCGGGAGAAAGTATCTCCGTATTCACATAGCGCGTAAAGCGTCATCAGGCCGCCCATCGAGCTTCCTGCGATGAAAGTGTATTCCGGTTCGGGAAGCGTCGGGTAACGCTTATCAATATATGGTTTGAATTCCTTGACGAAGTAATCCATCGTCTGCTTGCCGCGTCCTTTGATCATACAGTAACCCGGGATATCGAAATCAAACGGAGAGTATTCGGAAAGTCTTCCACCGCATTCGTCCGTTTCTTCGTGATGGTTGCATTCGATCGCGGCAACGATCACCGGGATGTCGTTTTCCGTGACGTATTTCAGGATGCCCCAGGATTTTCCATAGGAAGCTTCTTCGTCATTGAACAGATTATGTCCGTCAAACATATAGAGGACCGGATAGCGCTGCGACAGGTCGGCGTAATAGCTGTCCGGTATATAGATATAAGCTTTACGTTTTTCCTGCCCGGTCAGTTCCGGGATCCTGATCTTCCATTCCTTATACATAAAGCATAAACTCCTTTAATTTCAAAATTATACCACAATACGAAAAAGGGGTCGTGCCGTAACAGGCATTTACCCTTATAATTTGTATGTGTTTACAGTAAATAACGAAAAAAAGTTTCATTATGCGTGGATCATCCTGATCGGGGCGATCCTCATTCAGGCCGGCGGAGCCGGGATCCTTAACAATTCGGCAGCTCTGTTTTACGGACCGATCAAGACCGACCTCGGGATCTCGAATGCCCAGATGTCGATGTACGCTTCCATAAGGACCGTCTTCATGGCGTTCGGCATGGCTTTTGTAGCGCGGACACTGGACCGGCTCGGAGGGAAACGGTCGATGGCCTTATACTCCCTGCTGCTCGGACTCAGCTTCGGCGCGATGCATTTCTTCAGTGATATCCGTCAATGGTATATTGCGGCAGTCGTTTCCGGGATCGGACTGGGCGGCGTGACGATCGTCGGCATCACGCTGTTTATCGCGAACTGGTTCAAGGAAAAGAGGGGACTCGCTCTCGGGATCGCGCTTTCTGCGTCGGGGATCTTCCCGATGTTATGCAATCCGCTGGTCTCGCGCCTCATTGAGACATATGGCTGGCGTGACGCGGTTTCAATGGTCTGCGCCTTCGGACTGCTGCTTACCTTGGGCGGCAGCATGCTGATGGTATACCGTCCGGAAGAAATAGGACTGAAAGCATATGGCGAATCAGCGGCGGAAGAGACAAATACCGCGAGTGCAGATAAGACCTCTTCTCTGGCGATCCTTCTGATCGCGTTTGTGCTTGCCTGCATGCCGAACGGTATGGTAGCGCTGGTCAATCAGTTCTCCATGATGACTGAACAGCTGGGACTGCCCCTGGCACTGGCTGCCAGGATCTCCTCGCTCGCGATGCTGGGAAATACAGCCGGAAAGGTGATATTAGGCATGTTAAGTGACCGGATCGGTTCCTGGAAGACTCTGATCCTTGCGTTTGTGCTGACGATGCTGGCGTGTCTGGGCTTCGCGACATCCCGCCCGGAGGTCATGAGCTTCAGCGCGCCTTTCCTGGGGATCTGTTTCAGCATCACAGCGATGGCAGGCGCACTGATCGTTGGTGAATTATATCCCGGATCCTATGCGGAAAAACTCAGCCTGATCAATACGGTCGGCATCTTTATATCTTCTGCCGGCTCACTGCTGATCGGTTCGGCAAGCGATTATTTCGGATCTTATTCACCTGTCTATCTGATCTTTGCGGCGATCGATCTTCTCTGCATTACAGGGATCCTCTACATTTCGAATAAAATAAAACAAATGCCTGCGAAGGCATTTGTTCAATTTGTCGGCTGATAGCAAATTAAACTAAGAGAAGAATGATCTGTAATTATAAGGTGAATAGATCATTCTTGTGATACGCGCAAGAAAACCCAGTAGATTGGTGTTACTCCTTAAAAAATTCGACTACATCGTTCGGTGTGCAGTCCAGGATCTCACAAAGCTTACCGAGCGTATTCATTGTGATCGAGAGATCGTGTCTTAAGTTGTTAACAGTTCTTGCGTTGAATTCGTAATCCTTGATTAACTTGTAAGTTGTAATCCCTCTTTTTTTCATGGTTCGCCAAAGTGGTGCATAGCTTACTCTCATGTCTAAATTATTAAGAAAATAGCAGTAATTTGATATACTGAAATTCTTATTCACACCTAATATGATATCATGCAATCGTATATTATGAGACATTTATTAAAGTGTTTCCTAGATAATTATATTTTGTATGATTTATACAAAAGAGGAATGGGAAAAGTTAAAGGGTAAACAAAAAGCCTCTTTGCAAAGGCTTTGGATCTCAATGGCGGAGAGTGTGGGATTCGAACCCACGTGCCGCTTTTGACGACAAAACGATTTCGAGTCGTTCTCGTTATGACCACTTCGATAACTCTCCGTGTATAAACGATCTCAGATCGTTTATTACTTTTAATATTTTAGCACAAGGCATTCAAAATAATAGCATGAGTTGCTTTGCGCGGCAATGATGCAGTGTTTTCTCAGCCGATGAAGACACCGGTGAAGAAACCGATGACGGCACTTACGAGATTCGCGACGATGCCGTAGACGACTCTGCGGACCGGTTTCTGCTCCTTGAGTGCGAACGCATAAATAATGGATTCGATCAGCATGACGATCAGCTCCATCAGCGGGAAGAGAATGAGCCAGACCAGCAAGCCGGAGGTATAATCCAGAATGCCCATCGCGGCATTCAGAAGGATCTGTGTCAGCAGGTTGGTGATGAGAATGATTTTTCTTGCCTTTCCGGAACGGAAACCGAAAAGCAGAGCGATCAGGTACTCGATGAGGATCGTCAGAATGAGACGGACGCCAAAACCGATCAGATTGTTCTGTATATCGGGATTTTCGGTAACCGATCCGCTCTTCAGATCGCAGGTGTAATAGCTGTCAAAGGCAAAACGCTCCTGAATATCACTGACGAAAACATCTCCGCTCTGCGGAAAATAGACGAGGATCTTGAACCGCTTGGGAGGATAATAGGTCCAGCTGTAGCTGCCGTCCGTTACCTGAGCGGCATTTCCAATGTAGTAAAACCCGTCCGGATCCTTATAGTCATTGAAAAAAGCATTGATCTCCGGATCTTTTATT
>JAUNQE010000005.1 GCA_030536365.1 Erysipelotrichaceae bacterium
TTATGGCATTCGTTTTAGATATTTCGACTGTCTACTTGACAGGGGCTATATCAGATCTGCAGCCGCTTTTATTATCCTTATTCGCCTTCGATGATGATGCTGACGGTCCGCTGTGAGGGTCCGTCGTATTCACAGAACCAGATATCCTGGGCACCGCCGGCGACAAGTTCGCCGTCGATGATCGGAAAATGACAGTGGTTTCCGGTCAGCAGCGCCTTGAGATGCCCTGTCGGATTGCCGCCGGTGCTGCCGTAATCCGGCAGCATATGGCAGTGCGAATACGGAGCATTCTCCGGGACAAGCCGGGAAAGAAAGACATCGATGTCGCTTTCAAGGCACTCGAGAGCCTCATTGACGGTGATGCCGGTCGTCGTATGCCGGGTCTCGACCGTCACCATGCCGTTGCGGATGCCGGAAGCGGCGACAGCTTTCTTCACATCTTCCGTGATGATGAAATACTGGTTGTACTCATCGGTCATGATCTTAAGCGGGACGATCTTGATCATTCAGCACTCCTTTCCGGGTCATAATGCATGAATTCCACGGCATTCCTGCCCATGATCAGTTCCAGCGTGCTCTCCCGGAAGCCGAGTTCCTTTATCGCGCCGGCCATGCGGATCATTTCGAAACGCGGATCATTGGTGCCGAACATCACCTGGTGGCGCAGACTGCGGTCGATCCAGGTCATCGGCACATCCTTTGTCAGCATCTGGGTATAGAATTCCCGGGCGCTGTCGAAATAGAGAGCGCCGGTATCGGTATAGACATTGGGATACTTCAGCATCAGCATCGCCACTTCGCGGCACCACGGCCAGCCGAAATGCGCGAGCGAGATGCGCAGGTTCGGACGTTTCTCCGCCAGCGGCTCAAATTTCAGCGGATGGCAGTTCTCCGTCAGAGCGTGCGGTTCGAACGAAAGACCGCTGTGAAAGATCACCGGCCGGTCATATTTCTCGCAGATATCATAAAGCGGATCCAGGAGCTTTTCCGCCGGGGCGAAATGCTGACGAGCAGGATGCAGCTTCAGTCCTTTCAGATCGTATTCGGCAAATGCCCGTTCGAGTTTTTCCGGCGCCTTTTTGTCATGCGGATCGACCGACGCGAAACCGATGAAACGGTCCGGCGCGAGACCGACGAGCCTGCGGACCTCCTCGTTGCTGACGAGCGGTTCTCCGCCGCTTCCGGAACTGTAGTCTTCCGGCAGCAGGCAGACGCGGTCGATGCCGGCGCATTTCATTTTGTTGAAGAAGTGCTTCAGCGGTGCCGTGCCGTTTTTATGCAGGTTCAGTTCATCATGACGGAGCTGTTCTTTTTCCTCATCTCCGTTGATCGGTTCGAAAAAAGCCGGGTGGACGTGGATATCGATGACCATCAGAAACCCGCCTCTTTCATCATTTCGCGGACGTTGTCGACTGCCCTGCGGGCATAGAAGCGCGGCTCGTTGATATAGCCGGTCACGAGTTCGATCGTTGCGGTGCGGTCGTAATCGATCTCTTTCAGTTCCTTGATCAGCTCGCGCAGTGGGATCTGGCCTTCGCCGGGCATTACGTGATCGTCCGAATCCCGGACACCGTCGATCAGATGCAGATGGTACATCTTGTCGCCGAGCTTGTCGAAGTAGTCCATGATGCTTTCATACTGGGTAAACGGCGGGACCAGGTCGCACATGCCGACGAGGTTCGGGGAATCGACCGCCTTGAAGAGCTTCTGCAGATCGTTGGCGGATTTGATGACATTGGATTCATAGACGGTCAGTGCTTCCATGACGATCTTCATGCCGATCTTCTCCGCGTGGTCGGTCAGTTCGCGGACGCTTTTGATCAGACGGGACCAGATCTCGTCGTAGGTCGCGCCGTAACCGGCGTGCGCGGCGGAGATCAGCGTATAGTCGGCGCCCATCGCTTTCGCCATGTCAAAGCACAGTTTCAGGTATTCGATGGCATCCTGCCGCATGGCTTCGCTGCCGATCATGTAGTTATAGGGATAGGCGTTGTGTTCCGGGCAGTAGCCGCGGATCTCGACGCCGTATTTGTCGCGCAGACGGAGGATCTCGTTGATATCTCCGTTTTTCAGATCCGGGGCAAAGGCGTGCGGACGGCCGCCCCAGAGTTCGATATAGTCATAGCCGAAGCGTTTCGCATCGATGAAGATGTGTTCAAGATCGTTGCGCTGATAACCGCTTGTAAACATTCCGAGTTTCATCTTATCTCCTCCTTATGAGACCCAGGGCTCAAATACTTGTACGACCGCGGAAGCCACTTCCGCGCCTTTCTGCAGGCATTCTTCAACGCTCCAGCCGCTCAGGATCCCGTACAGGAACCCGGCGATAAAACTGTCGCCGGCGCCGACGGTGTTGACAACTTCCTTTGCCGGAACGATCTTTCCTTCATGGAAGCCGTCCTTATCGTATGCCAGCGAGCCTTCCTCGCCGAAAGTCGCGACTGCGATCTTCATGCCGCGGTCGACCTTGTCTTTCAGGAATTCCTCGATGAAGGCATCGCGTCCGTGATGGTAGGAATAGAAGCCGTAGCTCACATACGGCAAAGTCTCCTCGACCAGCGGATGGTCCAGACGGTCGGCGTAGTCAAAGGCGACCGGCGTTCCGCTGGCGGCGATCTTCGGCAGCGCTTTTTCCGCCATGCCCCAGAGCGCGCTGTGAACAAGATCATGGGTGCAGGCAAAACGGATGTCCTCTTCGTCGAACACCATGTCCGCCAGGACCCCTTCCACATAATCTCCGTGGACCCGGTCGTTGCCGATCATGTCCATATAGGTCACGGCAGTCGGTCCTTCGGCTACCTTCAGATGGCTGATGTCGAGCCCTTCGCTGCGCAGCGACTCGATCATCCATTTTCCGTTCTCATCGGATCCGGTCGTCGAAATGATCGAGACTTCCGCTCCCAGTTTTTTCAGATTGACACCGGTATCCACGACGTTTCCGGTCGTGTATTTCCGGTCCAGGCGTTCGTAAAGATCGATACAGTTATCGCCGATCTCTGCTACTTTCATGATCAATACCCTCCCTGATCACAGTTTTTCCCGGATCTTGTATACCTCGTTCATGAATTCTCTGACACGTCTCACGTCGACGTGGTTTTCCAGTTTTCCGTCGAATTTGAATGTCGTTCCGACGACCGCGGCGTCAGCGTAGCGCAGCTTGCGTTCGATCGTATCGACGCGGCATCCGGTGTTGCAGAGCACGACGACTTCCGGGTTCGCCTGTTTGACCGAGATGATCAGTTCATCGTCGACATCCTGGCCGGCAGCATCTGCGGAAATGCACAGTCCGTCAGGCGCGGCCTTGGCGATCGTCGTCTTCGCGATATCCTTCAGCGGCCGGAGGTCGAGGCTCTGGTCGGATTCCGGATTGATGAAGTACAGCATCTTCAGTTCATCCATATGCAGAGCGTATTTGCGGCGGATGACCTGGGAAAAATCGTTGTTGTAGAAGCCGCCGTCGCCGACATAGACGCCGGAGAAGGTGCCGCGCACATAATCGGCGCCGACGCCGGCGGCCAGTTCGATGCAGGCGATGCCGTCGCTGATGGCATCGACACCGAACGGCACTTTCAGCTCGCTTTTCAGGCAGCCGATGACATAGGCCATCGCAGCGACCGTATTGCGATCCATATTGCGCTGATACGGGAAGCTGAACTCATTGGAAAAGATGATGCCGTCGACACCGCCCTCCTGCAGGGCGAGCAGGTCTTTCCTGGCATCCTCCACGACCTGGTCCATAGTCATCCCGTACTTCCACATCGGATCGCCCGGAAGCGGGTCGAGATGCAGCATTGCGATGATCGGTTTCTTTACTCCGAATAATTCTTCTGTCCACATAGACTGTTTTCTCCTCTTACGCAAAGAAGCCGGACGGGCCGGCTTGTATTTCTCAGTAATCGAACTGACGGTAGTAGCGTCTTACCGACAGCGGATGCCGCAGGAACAGCTCCATATAGGCATCCACTCTGGCATTGACTGCCCGCATCACCAGATGCGAGACAGAACCGCGGAATTCCGGGGAGATGCCTTTCAGCTCGAATTCCTTCGTGTCGATGATCGTATAGTTCGCGCAGACCTTCGGCAGGAAACGGGCGACCCGTTCCGCCAGCGGACGCTGTTCGTCCTCGCCGATGAACAGGGTGACCGGTGTGTCCGCCAGGATGATCTCCTGCATGCCGTGGAAGAACTCCGGAGCCGACGAATACCGTGTCCTGACCCACATCTGTTCCTCCCAGTAGCACATCGCGTAAGAATAAGCGGCGGCAGCCTGATTGCCGGCACCGACGAAATAATGTGGCAGATCCGGATGTTCCTTCAGGAAAGCAGTCTTCTTCTTTGCGTACTCATATGCCCAGGCATCCGCCTCCTTTTCAACCGTGATCAGCGCCTCCGCAAGGTAGTTCTCCATCTCTTTGTTGTAGCGTTCATATTCCGGGAACTCCCCGTTCTTATACATCAGGTAATTAGCGACCATATAGAATTTCAGCTGCTCGTTTACCGGATAGACGATGAGATAATCCTGCTTATCGCTCTGCGTCAGGGTCGAACCGGGCGTATCGATGAAAGCGAAGACCCGCGCCCCGATCCCTTTGACCTTTTCGACCAGCTGCACCATCTCCTTCGTGTTGCCGGAGACAGAGGAATAGATCAGTACCGAGTTCTTGGTGAATTTTCTGTTTCCGGTCGTCAGGAATTCCGCCGCGTTTTCGACAAAGACCGGCAGCGCGGAACGTCCGCGCATATAGACCTCGACCTGCATGGCGCTGGCCCAGGTGCCGCCGATCCCCATAAAGTAGATCGCGTCGAAATCTTTTGCCCAGATGTCATCAACGATCTTTTCGATCTCACTTCTGAGCGCCAGAGCGCCGTTGATGCTGGAACGGGTCGCGTCCTCGTCGAAGTTCCGCAGGCACGGTCCTTCGTTTTCTTTCCACATTTCTGCTTTATACATAATAGTTCTCTCCTTTAATAGATCCTTGTCGTATTGAGGTCGAGACCGCGGAAGAACATGAAGGCATACTGGACCGCTTTGTCCCAGTACGGCCATTCATGATCTCCGGGTCCCTCAAGATAGATATGTCCGTAGCCCTTTTCTTCCAGGGCTTTACGGAAGATCTGGTTATCGGCATAGAGGAAGTCCTCCGTGCCGCACAGCTGGATCAGCTTCGGTCTGTCAGGATCTTCAGCCGCTTCCATTGCCAGTGAAAGAGGCGTGGTCCCGTCCTCCAGAAGCTCCAGTTCGGAAATGTCCATTTCCGTCCACTCGCTTTCGGCGACGAGCTGTTTAAAGGCGTCATAGTTGAGCACGCCGCTCAGCGACGCGATCCCGGCATAATTCTGTGGGCGGGAAAGGCCGATCTTCACGGCTCCGTAGCCGCCCATGCTTTCGCCGGCGATGAAGGTGTTCTCTCTTGCGGAAGAGATGTTCAGCCAGCGGCGGCAGATCTGCGGAAGCTCATCAGCCACATAGTCGAAATAGGCGATCCCGGCCTTCGTGTTGCAGTAGAAACTGCGGTCCGCGGCAGGCATGATGACAATGAAGTTGTATTTCTTGGCATAGTACTCGATCTTCGAGAAACGCAGCCATTCTTCCTCGCTGCCGCTCAGGCCGTGCAGGAGATAGAGCACCTTCGGCTCGTCCTCGTAAAGAGGATCGACATCGTTCGAACAGTCGGGAAAGATCACATTGATGTTCGTGTTGCGCTTCAGACATGCGGAATACGCAGTTCCTCTAAATACAGCCATTTTACCACGCTCCGAAATACTGCAGCGTATCGGTTGCGGTCGCTGCGCCGAGATGCATGCATTCCTCGACCGGTCTGCCGTCTGCAAGACCGCCCAGGAAACCGGCGATATAGGAATCGCCCGCGCCCATCGTATCGACGACATTGTCGCATTTTACGATGCCGTAGGCATGGAATTCACTGCCGTCGTAGCAGAGACTGCCCTGCGTCCCCAGCATCGCGATAACGAGCTGCGGACCGCGTTTCTGATAGTCTTTCATCTGCTCGCGGAGTTCCGGCGTATCACCGTTGTCCGAGGAGAAGAACAGATAATCGGTATAGGGGATCGCGACCTGCGCATCCTGGTCTTCCGGCCGTGTGGCGCAGTCGAAGGCGGTGCGGATGCCTCTTGCCCGGAGTTCCGGGTACTGGATGCCGACCTTGCCCCAGAGATCGCAGACGACCATATCATGCTGCGCGATGAAATCCATGTCTTCCTCGCTGAGAGTATAGGTCTCCAGCACTCCCTCGTCGTAGTCGCCAAAAACTCTTTCTCCGTCGATCAGTTCCACTTCCGAAACGGCCGTCTTCCCCTCAACGACATGCATATGGGAAACGTCTACGCCCTTAGCGCTGACAGCTTCGACCATCAGTCTGCCGTAATCATCCGTCCCGACCGGACCGATATAGGAAGCCGAACCGCCGTTGCGGACTGTATAGACTGCCATGTTGACCGGGCCGCCGCCGGGGAAACTCTTTCCTCCGTCAAGGTTGCTGTAATGATCGATGCAATTGCTTCCGACTGCTGCAAGTTTCATCTTTTTTCTCCTTATATAAATCATATATGACTTTCAGCCGCTTCCGATCAACGATCGGCAGCAATTGAAAGCCAACAGCGGGAGTGCAGGACTCCCGGAGACCGGAAGCCCTGCAAGTTCATTGTGAATGTTTGAAACCGGAAGGCACTATTATGCCTGTTCCGACTGTTTCTTGAAGAAAAGATATGCCGGAACACCGGTGATGAATGTCAGAGCTGCGCAGATCAGAGACGGGATCGGTGCATAGGTGATCTCACCATAGATCAGGGTGCAGGTCATGAAGATCGCGATGATCGGCATGAGAAGTCCGCCCGGACATTTGTAAGTCGGTTTGTAGCCGCCGGCTTCACCCTTCTTGCGGAGAACGAAGATCGTACCGAATGTCAGGGCATTCTTGGTCAGAGCGATCATTGTGAAGTAACCCAACAGGCTGGCCAGGTTCGACGCAAAGATCAGGATAATGCCGAGAGCACACTGGACGATGATCGAGAAATACGGGGTCTCCCACTGCGGATGAACATAACCGAACTGCTTGAAGAACAGTTTATCCTTTGCCATAGCGTATTCGATACGGGGCTGGAACAGGATACAGGAAGAAAGAGAACCCAGAACGACGATGATCGCCATGACTGCAACGACAACACCGGCGATACTGCCGATACCAGGCAGTTTGGAGGCCATCAGCGCGATCGGCGCATCAGAAGCCGCGATCTCATCGATCGTCAGAAGACCGGAAGCGACGAAAGTCAGTCCGCCGTAGAGAGCCAGAACGATGATCGCTGTCAGGATCAGGCCTCTCGGCATATTCTTATGCGGATCCTTGATCTCACCGGACATGTAACAGGCAGCACCCATACCGTCATAAGACCAGGTCGTACCGGCGACACCGGCGATCAGGGCTGTCAGACCGAGAGATTTGCCGAAGCCCGCCAGAGGCGCATTCGATAATAACAGGTGGGAGTTGAGGTTGAAGAGGCCGATGCCGATAATCAGAGCGAACGGGATGATCTTGAACGCTGTGATAACTGTCTGGAAAGCACCGCCGCCCTCAACGGATCTGAGATGCAGGAACATGAAGATCAGAACGAAGACGACCGCGACACATTTCAGCGTCAGATCGCTCATCGGAACGAAGAACGCCAGATGGTTAACGATCGCAAGAGCCATGATCGAGATGGATGGCGGGTCTGTCGCGAGGATCGAGATCCAGCCGCACAGGAAAGCCAGCATCTTGGAACCGGCTTCGCGGAAATAAACGTACTGGCCGCCGTCTTCGGGATATGCCGAAGCCAGCTCCGAGTAACAGAAGTTTGCCGGGATCTGCAGCAGACCGCCGATGATGAAGGCTAGAAACAGGAACAACATGCTTCCGGAAGCGTTGGCAACTTCAGAAAGCGATGAAAAGATACCTGAACCTACAGTGGTACCGACGCCCAGCGCGATAACTGCCCCTAAGCCTAGTTTTCTGCCGAGGTCTTTCTTGTTTTGAGTTTCCATATAACTCCTCCTAATATGATGTTTCGGAGATCACGAAGGCGTTTCTCCCGGTACGTCTGTGTTGTGATCTTCCTCACTTATCTTCATAATAGTCCTATGTCTTAAATTATGCAAGTTATTTCATTTTCAAACAATATTTGATATTTTTAATGTCACTTGTATATTTTATACAGTGTTATTATAGTATTTTGATAGATTTTATTCAGTTTTTTTTGCTGTTTTCAAGTTACTTTTCTTCCGTTTTTTTCATACAAGATTATTGATTTATAATACGATATCGTGATACTTATTAATTATCTAATATATGTTAGGAGTCATAATCTATGAGTGGAAAACCAGAACTGATCCTCGTATCTGACTGTATCTACACCGCGGCAGGAAATGCGCCCTTCTGCGGCTATGTTGCTGTTGAGAACGGGATCATCACCGCGGCAGCCGAAGGAACCGTTCCTCCGGAAATGATCGGAAAGGATACCAGAGTCATTCAACTCGGCAGCCGGACGGTCACGCCGGGCTTTATCGACGTGCACTGTTTCTTCACCGGTTACGTCGTTCGTTTTCTCGGCGCCGATCTAAGCGGATGCAGGAATACGAAAGAAGTGATCGGTATATTAAATGCCTGTGCGGAACAGCTTCCCGAACACTATCCCCTTCTCGGTCACGGTCTCCGTTTCGCTATCCCGGCTGACATTCTGGATGATGCATACGAGAAGCAGCCGGTCGTTCTGTTTAACGAAGGCTGTGAGAGCTGCGCGATGAATACCTCGGCGATCGAAGCCTATCATTTCGACCCTGATCACTGCTGGCCGGAAGCCTATGTCGCCATCTTCCCCTATATCCTCGGTGATAAGGAGTTTATCCGTCCGCAGTTCATCGAATACATGAAGATGATGAATTCACACGGCGTGACCTCTATCAAGGAAATGGGTTTCGATGATTTCTACGGTTTCGACAAGGTGCTTTCCGAACTGGAAGCGGAAGACGCGCTTACGCTGCGGGTAAACTTCATGTCGCAGCCGGTGGCGCGGGCGATCGACTTCGAATACGGGGAACGGATGCGTGACCATTTTCAGGGGGCAAAAGTCAGTTTCTCCGGCTACAACCAAATGACAGACGGCTCGGTCAGTGAGTATAAGGCAGAACTGAAAAGACCGTACAACGGGACCGACAGCTGCTGCGAGGAAAAGATCGACTGGCAGAAACTTGAAGACTGGACGCTTGAGGCAGACCGCCGCGGCTTCCGTTTCTCGCTGCATGCCCAGGGCGACGGCGCAGTTGCCAGGACCCTGGACATCTTTGAAAAATGCAGACGGGACGAAAACGGCAAGGTGCTTCTGCGACAGGCGATCACCGACCTTGAATTCACTGATCCGGCCGATCTCGAACGGATGGGACGTCTGGGCGTCATCGCGGAGATCTATCCGCAGATCCAGTCGATCGCACAGCGTGACAGCAAGCTCGCCATGATCCGGGAAAAGATCGGTGAGGAAAGAGGCGCTTTCTACTGGAACCGCCGCAAGATGGCGGACAGCGGCGTGACGATCAGCTGCGGCACGGACCTGCCGCTTCTGATCGACGATATCCCCCAGTCTGTCTATCATGCCGTCGGCGGCTATTTCCCTGAAGGCGGAGAGCCTTTCAACCTGAAGAATATGCTGACGCGGAAGGAACTGGTGGATGCCTGGACCCGCGGCGGTGCCTGGAATCTCGGAAAAGAAGACAGCCTCGGCACGCTCGAAGCCGGGAAAAAGGCGGATATCACCGTCCTTAGCGGCGATCTGTTCACTGTCCCGTTTGAAGAGATCCGGGATCTGAAGGTCTGCCTGACCGTCTGTGATGGTAAGATCGTATATGAAGGAGACAATCTATGAGCGAGGCATATTTCATGGGTATCGATACCGGTACAAATTCCTCAAAAGGCGTACTGATCGATGAGACCGGCCGGGTGATCGCGCAGGCTTCCGCCACGCACTCGCTGATGAATCCGGCTCCCGGCCATTACGAACACGATGCCGAAAAAGACTGGTGGGGCGACCTCTGCCTCATCTCGAAAAAACTGATCGCCGACAGCGGCGTCGATCCCGCGGACATCAAGGCAATCGGCACCAGCGCCCTTGGAGCGGACTGCCTGCCGGTCGATGAAAACTGCCGGCCGTTAAGAAAAGCCATCCTCTACGGCATCGACGCAAGAGCCGTGGACGAGATGGCGCAGCTGACCGAGATGTACGGCGAGGAGCAGATCCGCAAATGGTACGGACGTCCTCTCTGCTCGAGCGATGTCATGCCCAAGATCCTCTGGATCAAAAACAAGGAACCGGAGGTCTACGCGAAGACCTATAAATTCATTACCGCTTCAACTTACCTGACAGCGAAACTGACCGGCAACTACGTGGTCGACAAGTTCCTCGGCCTGGCTAGTTTCAACCCGCTCTACGGACCGGACTGGAAACCGGTCGAGGAGTACTGCGCGCCGATCTGCCGGCCGGATCAGCTGGCGGAGATCCATGAAGCCACGGACGTCGTCGGCTATGTGACGAAAGAGGCGTCTCTCGAGACCGGACTGGCGGAAGGCACCCCGGTCCTGACCGGAACGGACGACTCCGGAGCCGAAGCGATCAGCGTCGGCGTCGTTTCTCCCGGCAAGATGATGATCCAGATCGGTTCCTCGATCTATATGATCCTGGGAACCTCTTCCCTGATCGATGATGAGAGACTGTGGCGCGAGGAATTCATCGTGCCCGGACTCTGCGATATCTCAGCCGGCACCAATACGGCCGGCTCACTTACCAAATGGTACCGGGATACCTTGTTTCCGGATGCTCTGGAAAAGGAAAAGTCCGGCGGAGCGGACGCTTATCAGACGATGATGGAAGGCGTGGCGGAGATCGCTCCCGGTTCGGACGGACTGATCACTCTGCCCTACTGGGCCGGGGAACGCACCCCGATCAACGACCCTGACGCCAAGGGCATCGTATTCGGACTGACCCTGTCGCATACCCGCGCGCATCTCTACCGGAGCGTGTTAGAGGGTGTCGCCTTCTCGATCAACCAGCAGCTGAAACTGATGGAAGATCACGACGTTCCGATCGACCAGATCTTCGTGACCGGCGGCGGAACACTGAACGGGACCTGGATGCAGATCATTGCCGATGTGCTCGGGAAACAGATCAGTTCCCCGCTCATCAATATCGGCGCAAGCTTCGGCGACGCTCTGATGGCTGCTTCGGCGATCCGCTATCCGGGCTTCGAGACCTATGACAAGATGCTCGATTTCATCCGGCCGGGCAGGACTTATCTCCCTGACATGAAGAATCACGATAAGTACAAGGAATATCAGAAACTCTACGACGAGCTCTACGAAGCGAATAAAGAACTGATGCACAGAGTCCACAGGCTGAGCCTTGGTGAGTGAATCTCCTTAAGAAAGGAAGCGGATATGCCGCTTCCTTTCATTGTTGTCCGTAATTGCCGCGCGGAACATCTTCCGCTTCCGCCTGTTCCCTGCTCAGGACTGCGATCTCTTTTCCGGTCGCGAGCGCGTCCAGATAGACCGCACAGCTTTCCTCCAGATAAACAGCAGCGCAGAGCGCCTGCTCAAGGTCTTTTCCGTACGCCATGATCCCGTGGTTCTTCAGGATCACGCAGAGCGCCTTTTCAGCATATTCCACAGTCTTTATGCCCATGCCCTCGTCCGAACTGATCGTAAAGGGAGCGACCGGGACCTCTCCCTTGACTTCGTCGACCATCGTCGTCGAGATGATCGGCAGACGGTCAGCGACAAGGGAGAGCGCGACGGCTTTGGGCTGATGGGTATGGATCACCGCGTTGACTTCCGGCATATGATTCAGGATATAGAGGATCGCCTTCAGATCGCTGGTCGGGCGCCGGTTCCCTTCAAGAATATTTCCCTGCAGATCGACGGCGACGATATCGTCGATATCCATCGTGTCATACGGCATGGCGGAGGGCGTCACCAGCACGGTCTCTCCGATGCGCAGTGAAACGTTTCCGCCGGACATCCTGACCAGACCGTGTTTTTCCATCCTGCGGGCGGTCTCCAGCACTTCTTTCCGTTTTTCAGAAAACAGCATTCTCTTTTCTCCCCTTTCCGTTTCTGCCGGCTTCCTTTTCGTAAGCGCGGCCGGCATTCAGATAATGTTCATACGCTTCCCGGAAGTTCTCCGCCTGAAAGACAGCCCGGCCGATGACGACGCCGCTGGCGCCGGCTTCCACGACCTCCTTCAGATTTCCGTCGTTGATCCCTCCGTCGACCCAGACCGGCAGATCCGGACCGAAAAGCTCTCTCGCCTGACGGATCTTTTTCAGCACGCCGCGGCGGAACGGCAGCCCTTCCTCGTCGGCTTCGACCGATACCAGCAGAAGCTGGTCAAACTGACCGATATACGGTTCGAGAAAAGACACCGGTGTCTTCAGATTCAGGGCGATGCCTGCTTTTTTACCGAGATTATGGACCCGGCTCAGAAACAGGGACGGATAATCGAGCACTTCCAGATGGGTGCTGATCAGGCTGACGCCGGCTTTCGCCAGGCCGTCGACATGATCGAGCGGATTGAGCACCTCAAGATGCGCATCCAGCGGAACAGAGGTCGCTTTTGCGATCTGTTCGACGAGTGCGGTCCCAAAACTGATGCCGCGGACGAAATTGCCGTCATCGATGTCGAGATGGATATGTTCAAAGCCTTCCGCCTCCTTCAGCACCTTCCTCAGGTCAAGCAGATCGGCGGAATAGATCGACGGACTTACGGTAAACATCGTTATTCTCCTTCTCCGGCCAGCAGGTCGACTGCCTTCAGGGCAGCCTCGTAGCGCCGGTATTTTTTCATATAGATCTTTGCGTTCTCCTCACGCGGTTCGTACAGTCTGCCAAAACGCACCATCTTCCCGGTCGCTTCCGCGAGATCCCGGAAAATCCCGCAGGCAACGCCCGCGCCGATCGCCGCGCCTTTCGCGCCGGTCTGACTTCCCTCCAGGGTCTGGATCGGGATCTGCAGGGCATCCGCCATCATCTGCGACCAGACTTCCGAATTCGTGATCCCGCCGGACAGTTTGGCGATGCGGAAGGAAACGAGCGGCCGCCGCAGGTTATGTACATGGTGTACACTGGAGAAAACGACCCCTTCGTAAATGGCACGGATCAGGGATGCCTCATCATCTCCGGCCTGAAGATTCAGGAAAGCGCCGTGCGCTTCCGGCGCGGTGGCACTGGCAAACAGATACGGAACAAAGACAGCGTCCGTATCTTCCGGGGCTTTTTCGGAAACTGCCCGGTTGCAGTGTTCATAGATCTCGGCGCTGCTTAGCGACGGGGCATAGCGGCGGATGATCTTCTCGACGTACCAGTTGAAGTTGCCGGCTGAAGTCGGAGTCGAATCCTCCATCAGATACAAGCCATCCAGATAGGACAGTGTCGCCGTGTTGGTGCGTTTGTCGTATTCCGTCGTCGCTTCTTTCGTCAGATATTCGTTGATCGACCAGGTACCTGCGATCAGACACAGTTCATCGTCGCTGAGGATACCGCTGGCCAGTGCGTTGGCGTCGATGTCGAAGTATCCGGCCGCGACCGGCGTACCTTCCTTAAGGCCCGTCAGTTCCGCTGCCTCCTTGTTCAGATATCCGGCGACCGCCGTGCTCTCCAGAACAGGCGGGAATTTGTCGAAGCATTCCTCGATATCCAGGATCCGGAAAAGCTCCGGATCATAGTTTTTGCGGTCCAGCGCGACGAGGCTCGTCGAAGAGGCTTCAGTGAGCTCCCCATACAGTTCGCCGGTCAGGCGGTAGCGCAGATAGTCTTTGAGCGAAAGGATCCAGCGTGTCCGCTGCAGGATCTCCGGACGGTTTTCCCTGAACCAGGGCAGGAGCACAGCCGGTTGTGCCGACCATACCGTCTGCCTTGTGAAGGGAAAGAGCCTTCTTTCCGTTCCGTCCGCCTTGAACCGCTGCACGAGTTCCGCTGCCCGGTCGTCGGTCGAAACGATCACCGGATAGACCGGCTGCATCTTCCCGTCCAGAAAGACCAGACCGTTGCCGTAGGCGGTGATGCCGATCCCGGCGATCTGTGCGGGATCGCAATCCGCTTCCTTCAGCGCCTGACGGATGACAGTCAGATTTGCCTGCCAGACTTCCTCCGCGTCACGTTCCGTGCATCCCGGTGCGGGTACGCTGACAGGCAGCTGCGCTGTGGCGCAGGCAAGTTCCCTGCCCTCCGTGTCGAACAGCGCGCATTTGATGTCGCTGCCGCCGTTGTCGATTCCAAGTAATATCTTATTCATTCTCTTCGACCTCCCTGAGAATGTATCCGATCATTTCTTTTACCGCTTCATGGTTGTTGTCTTCCGCAGTCACATAGCCGGCGGCCTCCTTGACGGCCGTGACCGCGTTGGCGACCGCGATCCCCAGGCCTGCCCGCTCAATCATATCAAGATCATTGTAGTAATTGCCTGCTGCGGCGGTCTCATTCTCTCCGATGCCCAGAAGTTCCGCCAGTGCCCGGATACCGTTCCATTTGGAAACGCCCTGTTTCATGATGTCGATCGTTCCGGGTTCGGAATGCAGGTAACAGAGTTCCGGCAGTTCGCGGTCGATGAATTCCGCGATCGGCTGAAGATCGCCGGTAGCCATGAAGCCTTCGATCGCTTCGGTATCGATCTCGGCAAGCGAACTGACCGTCTCGGGGATGACACCGAGCAGAGACGCATAGCGCAGTGTGCTTTCGCTTATTTTCGTCACCTGCCACAGCATGCCGCTGACGATGTGCAGCTGCAGATCGTTTTCCAGCGCGTAGCGGATCAGGCGGACGCTCGTTTCCCGGTCGATGCATTCGTTGCGCAGGATCTTTCTGTCTTCGCAGCGGATGATCTTTCCGCCGTTGTTGAGGATGTGGTAATCAACGCACCACTGCTCCTCGCCCAGCGTCAGCATGTCGACGTCTCTCCGGCCGCTGACAAAAGCGGTCCTCAGACCGTGTCTGCGCGCTTCTTCGATCGCCGCAATGGCGGAGGGACTGAGCGAATAGTCGTCCGCTACCGCGGTGCCGTCAAGATCCATTGCCAGTAGTTTTCTTTTCATATACATCTGCTTTCGGAACACTGTTTTCCGGCAATCCTGTCCGGGATCCGTGAATGATCTTTCGGAATATGCTCTACGGATTTACTATAGCACTCGTATTACAGCGCTGACAATTATCAGCAGAAAACAAAAAGACCGGTCTTTTGACCGGCCGTGTCCTGCTTTTTCGGAGTCCTGTTCAGTTTTTATCCGCACGCAAAGAGTAGAGTCTTTCGAAGGTGATCGCCCCGATCATTGTCGGCGAGAGTTCCTGGAGACTCTGCTTGCGGATCGAATAGGTCCGGAAGCCTTCAGCAGCGCCGCCCTTCTCCCGCATCAGGAAGCTGCGGTGCAGAGTGTTTTTGAGACCGCTGATCTCTTCATCCGCTCCGGGTGCATAGGTATAGATATTCTGACGGGGATATTTTGCCTGATACTCTTCAAGTGAGGAGAAGAAAGACAGGTGGCAGTGGAAGATCGCGCCCATCGAAGCGCGGACCGTTTTGGGATCGAACACATCGGCATGACAGCCGATCAGCGCGATCTCTTTCTGATCGAAGGAGACCGCGGAACGCAGCGTCGTTCCTAAGAATCCCTCATCTTCATATTCACAGAGCAGGATATGGCAGTTCCCGCGTAAGGTATCTTCAAATTTCTTAAAAACACCGATCGCGAAGCAGTTTTCCTTGACGGAAAGACGGGCGATCCGGCGGTCATCGATCTCGACCGGTACCGAAAGTTTCCGGCAGAGCCGGTGCAGTTCTTCGAGCGAGGCGTTCTCCTTCGCCTTTGAAGACAGATAGACTTTTTCGATCACTTCCGGGCGGTGACGGAGACCTTCGATCAGCGGTGACATGCCCAGACAGTAGCTGTATTCCGAATTCTTTTCGTATTCCATACCCCTTTTATATCAGTTTTTCGCAAAAAGAAAAAGACTGCAGCGTTATGCCGCTGCAGTCTCTTCGTTCTTTTCGGTGACCGTGTAATGGTCTTTGTCGTAGCCGACTTCGATATTCTTCGCTGCCGGGTTCGCGATCACGAAACGGGCGAGCTGGGATTCAACGCTGCGCTGGATATGCCGCTTCATCGGACGTGCGCCGTAGGTCGGATCGTATCCCAGTTCCGCGATCTTCTCGATCGCCTCGTCGGTGAAGGACAGGTTGATGTTGCTGTCTTTCATACGGTCAATCAGCTGACCGAGGAACTTGTAGGCGATCTCCTTGATGACCTTTGCGTTCAGCGGTTCGAAGATGACGATCTCGTCGATACGGTTGACGAACTCCGGTTTGAAGGTCGCCTTGATCAGTGCTTCGTATTCATCGACTTTCTTTTCGTGATCCTTCTCGAAGGCGAATTCGCTGCCCAGGTTGGAGGTCATGATGATGATCGTGTTCTTGAAGTCGACAGTGACACCCTTGGAGTCGGTGATCCGGCCGTCATCGAGGATCTGCAGCAGGATGTTGAAGACATCCGGATGCGCTTTTTCGATCTCGTCGAGCAGGACGATCGAATACGGTTTACGGCGTACGGCTTCGGTCAGCTGGCCGCCCTCTTCGTAACCGACATAGCCCGGAGGAGCACCGATCAGACGGGACACGGAGAACTTCTCCATGTATTCCGACATATCGATACGGACGATCTTGTTTTCGTCATCGAACAGCTGTTCCGCCAGTGCCTTGGCGACTTCGGTCTTACCGACACCGGTCGGACCAAGGAACAGAAAGGAACCGATCGGGCGGTTGAGATCGCCGATCTGCGCCTTATTACGGAGGATCGCGTCACTGACGAGATGCAGTGCCTCGGACTGGCCCATGACTCTCTTGGTCAGGATCTTTTCGAGATTCAGCAGTTTATCACGTTCACTGGACATCAGCTTGCTGACTTCGATATGAGTCCATTTGGAAACGACTTTGGCGATCGCTTCCTCATCGACGACTTCCTGGATCATTCTTTCCCCGTCGTTCTCGGCGGAGAAGCTTTCGATCTTCTTCTTCAGAGCCGGGATCGTTTCGTACTGAAGCTTGGCGGCTTCCTCGTAACGGGCGTCGTTCTGCGCGGAGGTAAAGGCCAGTTTCGCTTTTTCAAGCTCTTCCTTCGCTTTCTTGACCTCTGTCAGCTTCTCTTTTTCCTTGCTCCATTTGTCGTAGAGCTCGTCCTTGCGGGCGCGCAGCTGTTTGAGTTCTTTTCTCAGTTCATCCAGACGAAGCTGCGCTTTTTCGTCTTCCTCGTTCTTTAAGGAGACTTCCTCGATCTCAAGCTGACGGATACGGCGGATCATTTCATCGAGTTCCGCCGGCATCGAATCCATCTCGACTCTGGTTGCCGCGCAGGCTTCATCGATCAGGTCGATCGCCTTATCCGGCAGGAAACGGTCGGTGATGTAGCGGTCACTGAGCACAGATGCAGCAATGATCGCCTCATCACGGATCTTGACGCCGTGATGGGATTCAAAACGGTCTTTCAGTCCACGCAGGATGGAGATCGTGTCTTCAACGCTCGGTTCATCGACATCGATCTTCTGGAAACGTCTTTCAAGCGCCTTATCCTTCTCGATGTATTTACGGTATTCGTCGTAAGTCGTCGAACCGATACACTTCAGTTCGCCTCTTGCCAGCATCGGCTTCAGAAGGTTCGCCGCGTCCATGGCGCCGTCAGTCTTGCCGGCACCGACCAGGTTATGCAGCTCATCGATGAACAGGATGATCTGTCCGTCTTTTTCCTTCACGGCTTTCAGGACCGCTTTCAGACGTTCCTCAAATTCACCGCGGTATTTCGCGCCGGCGATCAGAGCGCCGATATCAAGCTCGATCAGGTCCTTGCCTTTCAGGGAAAGAGGGACATCGCCGTTCATGATACGCCATGCCAGACCTTCAACGATCGCTGTTTTACCGACACCTGGCTCACCGATCAGGACCGGGTTGTTCTTGGTCTTACGGGACAGGATCTCGATCACACGGCGGATCTCATCATCACGTCCGATGACCGGATCGATCTTACCGGATTTAACATCCTCGACCAGATTACGTCCGTATTTTTCCAGCGGGTTCATATTGTTTTCCTGGCTCTTATCCTGAATTGTCATAGTATCACCTCTTCCTTCCAATTCTTTTTTCAGTAATTCTTCTTTCGTACAGGAGATATTCCGGCGCATTTCCTCCGCCACCCCTGAACGGTTATACAGGAGGCAGATGAAGAAGAGAAATGCGCCCAGGTACTGGTCTCCGCGCTCCTGCTTCAGTTTCTGCGCCTCGTTGTAAGACGTAAATACGAGCGGGGATACACGCGGTTCCGATACGACATCGTTGACCGGCAGATCATGCAGGTACTTGTCCGCGATCTCCTTCAGACGGGTCGCGGAGATCTGGTTGTTTTCCAGAAAGGCCTGGATATCCTCATCCTCGAGACACGCGCTCAGCAGGTGCTCGGTCGTGATCTCCGGATTGCGCAGGTCCTGCATCCTCTGTATGGCTTTCATGAAGATCTGCTGGAGTTTTTCCGTCATTTCCTCAATATTCATTCAATACACCTCCTTGTTTTAGCACTTCAATGTTCGAAGTGCTAACGATTTTTGTTTTTTAAGTAAGGGTCTCCCCTTACTTAAAGCTTTTCTTGAAGCGTTCAAAGACAGATTCTTTCTTCTCTCCCTTTTTCGCTAACTGCATGTAGAGTTCTCTTTCCTCGCGGGTGATCTTCTTCGGG
Source organism: Erysipelotrichaceae bacterium (assembly GCA_030536365.1). Lineage (GTDB taxonomy): Bacteria > Bacillota_I > Bacilli_A > Erysipelotrichales > Erysipelotrichaceae > RGIG5669. The sequence continues at coordinate 18,803 of JAUNQE010000005.1, forward strand.
ATCGTGACATCGATCTCGACATATTCGTCACCGCGGTTGCTGCTGCGGAGATCTTTGACACCGTAGCCTTTGATACGCATCTTCTGTTTCGGCTGCGTCCCGGCCGGGATCGTCAGTTCGACATCGCCATGGATCGTCGGGACTTCGATCTCCGTTCCCAGAGTCGCGTCGATCGCGGAGATCGGGACTGTGATATGGATATCATTGCCGTCTCTGCGGAAATATTTATGCGGTAAGACATTGATCTCGATGTAGAGGTCGCCGTTCGGACCGCCGTTGCGTCCGCGTTCGCCTTTGCCGCTCACACGGATCTGCTGGCCGGAGCTGATTCCTTCCGGGATCGAGATCTCCACCTCCTCGGTCTTGGTGATATAACCTTCGCCGTGACAGCTGGAGCAGCGTACCTTGATCCGTTTGCCGGTACCGCGGCAGTCAGGACATACACCGACCTGCTGCATGACACCGAAAGCGGTACGTGTCTGATGAACTGTCCGTCCGCTGCCACCGCAGGTCGAGCAGGTCTCGATGTCTCCGGGGTTTTCAGCGCCGGTCCCGTGACAGTGTTCACAGGGCTGGTCGACTTTCAGACGGACCACCTTATCGACTCCGTGGACTGCGTCCAGGAAGTCGATGTCCATCGACATGTAGCGGTTGTCTCCCTTGATCGGTCCGTTGGATGTGCGGCTGCTGCTGCGCCGTCCTCCGAAGCCGAAGTCAGAGAATCCTCCCATTCCTCCCATGAAGGAGTTCAGGATATCTCCCAGATCATCGAAACCGCCGCTGAAGCCTGCGCCTCCGCCGCCGAAGTTCATGCCGTCCATTCCGGCAAAGCCGAACTGATCGTAGTTTGCCTTCTTCTGCGGATCGCTCAGGACCTCGTAGGCTTCGTTGATCTCTTTGAATTTTTCTTCCGCACCCGGTTCTTTGTTTACGTCCGGGTGATATTTTTTTGCCAGGCGGCGATAGGCTCGTTTGATCTCGTCTTCACTAGCGCCTTTACTGATTCCCAGCACTTCATAATAATCTCTTTTATCTGCCATATCGTCACCTTTCAATACTAGCGATGAATGCGTTCAGACCCTGTCCTCCGCTGACGCGTACACGCGGGAGCGCATAGATGTCCTGCGAGGGGTCGATCCAACCGTTCTGCGTGGTAAACGCGATCTTAACGCCGGCATCCTTCAGGATCTCGACCGCATGATCGTTATGGTCACCGAACGGATAACAGTATGCAAATCCGCCGTCACAGTAATCCAGTGACATCTTGGTGTCCTGGACACCTTCATCGTGATCCATGCAGAGGATACGGCCGCCATGCTGCATTCCCTCACAGCCGCCCTGATGTGTCAGGAAACCATGCGACTGCAGTTCCATACCGGCTTCGCGCATCTCCCAGAAGGAATACGGCATTTCCGGCTCCAGCCAGCCGCAGATCAGGAACAGCGTCGCGTTGAGCTCATATTTCCGGAAAAGCGGATACGCATATTCATAGACGGTAGGATCACCGTCATCGATCGTGATGCACACTGCCTTGTCCGGGACTTCCGCCCTCTTCTGCATGAAGTAGAGCGTTTCCCGCATCGTCAATGTATCGTGACCGTTTTCCTTTAGATAGTTCAGCTGTTCGTCAAGTTCCTTGACTTCCAGGTAATTCCCGTCGTTCGGAGCAGGATCTTTTGTTTCATCATAGAAGAAATGGTACATCAGCACCGGAATATTCCCGGCGGCTCCCTGCACTTCTTCTGCCTTGAATTCCCCGGTGTCTTCTTTATTCAGATAGACGACCTGGTTCAGAAACAGAACGCCGTAACGGGGATCATCCTCGCTGTCGCGCACGACCACATCGTATAGCGTGCTTTCGTTTCCGCTGAAGAGTTTTCTGCCCTTCACGTCGTACAGCGAGTAGTTCGCGTTCGTCTCTACCGTTCCGAGCTTCAGAAGATGATTCTCAAAACGGTAATAGCGTCCGCTGTTGTCGATATCTTTGCCGGAGACATAATATTCTCCGCCTTTCAGACCGACATAATTGCCGCGGCTCTCGGAAGAAGTATCGACCTGTGTCCCTTCGCAAAGCGTTCCGACTTCGCGAAGTTCCTCTCCTTCAAGATGATAGAGAGGCGTCTCGCGAAGAGCGCCCGCCTTGATGTCCAGGAGCGGTGTGACATCGATCGTTTCTTCGACCGGTTCTTCCTGTACCGGTTCTTCTGTCGCTGCCGGCTCACTGCCGCCGCTGCAGGCGGCGAGCAGTAAGACCAGCAGGAGCGCTACAAGCTTTTTCAAAGCTTAGCCTTTCGTTTTGAAGTCTGCGTCTACGACATCATCGTTGTTCGGTGCGTCGTTCGGATGTACGTTGGAGTAAGCGCCGCCGTTCGGGTTAGCGTTGCCGGCAGCCTGCTGCTGATACATAGCCTGGGACATAGCCTGAGCTGCTTTTTCGAGCTCATCCAGCTTTGTCTTCAAAGTAGCGTAATCGTTTGTATCGATCGCCTTGCGGAGTTCGTCTCTGAGCTTCTGGACTTCTGCCTTCTGCGCTTCATCGACTTTGATCTCCTGGTTGTTCAGAGTGTCATCGATCTGAGTGATGAAGGCTTCTGCCTTGTTCTTGAGCTCAGCTTCCTCATGACGTTTCTCATCTTCAGCCTTATGTTCTTCGGCTTCTCTGACCATCTTATCGATCTCAGCATCGCTCAGACCGCTGGAATTGGTGATCGTGATCTCCTGTTTCTTGTTGGTGGCCTTATCGGTCGCGGAAACATGGACGATACCGTTAACGTCGATATCGAATTTAACTTCGATCTGCGGGATACCTCTTCTTGCGGGTGCGATACCTGTCAGCTGGAAGTTGCCCAGAAGCTTGTTATCGGGTGCCATCGGACGTTCGCCCTGGTAGACCATGATGTCTACTGCCGGCTGGTTATCCGCAGCTGTGGAGAAGATCTGAGACTTGCTTGTCGGGATCGTTGTGTTACGCGGGATCATAACTGTCATGACATGACCCAGTGTTTCGATACCAAGACTTAACGGTGTAACATCGAGCAGCAGGACGTCTTTGACATCACCCGCTAAGACACCACCCTGGATCGCAGCACCCATAGCTACGACTTCATCCGGGTTAACGGAACGGTTCGGTTCCTTGCCGAGTTCTCTTCTGACGGCTTCCTGAACGGAGACCATACGTGTGGAACCACCGACTAACAGGACCTGATCCAGATCGGACGGTGTAAGACCTGCGTCTCTTAATGCCTGACGGACCGGTTCAACCGTCATATCGACCAGATGCTTTGTCATTCTGTCGAATTCAGCTCTGGTAAGAGTTGCTTCAAAATGCAGCGGGCCGCTTTCGTTTGCGGAGATGAACGGCAGAGAGATCTGTGCCTGTACAGAAGCGGACAGTTCTTTCTTCGCCTTTTCAGCTGCTTCCTTCATTCTCTGCAGAGCCATACGGTCGTTCTTCAGGTTGATGCCGTACTGCTTGCGGAATTCTTCATTGATCCAGTCAACGACGACGTTATCGAAGTCATCGCCGCCGAGCTTGTTGTTACCGGCAGTAGCCAGAACTTCGAAGGTACCGTCAGCAAGATCCAGGATGGAAACATCGAAGGTACCGCCGCCTAAGTCGTAGACCATGACCTTCTGTTCCTTATCGGTCTTATCGATACCGAATGCCAGAGCTGCGGCAGTCGGTTCGTTGATGATACGTTCGACTTCGAGACCTGCGATCTTACCTGCGTCTTTTGTAGCCTGACGCTGAGCATCGTTGAAGTAAGCCGGTACAGTGATGACTGCCTTGTCGACTTTTTCACCGAGGTAAGCTTCCGCATATGTCTTCATGTACTGTAAGATCATCGCGGAGATCTCCTGCGGTGTGTATTTCTTGCCGTCGATCTCGACTTTTTCGTTGCTGCCCATCAATCTCTTGATGGAAGATACGGAATTCGGATTCGTAACGAGCTGACGCTTTGCGGCATCACCGACGATGCGCTCATCGCCCTTGAACGCTACGACTGACGGAGTTGTGCGGTTGCCTTCCGGGTTTGTGATGACCTTAACGTCTTTACCTTCCATAACGGCAACACAGCTGTTTGTTGTGCCTAAATCAATACCAATAATCTTGCTCATTTTTCATTCCTCCTCATTTATTCAGAAACTTTAACCATAGCGGCTCGTAAAATACGATCCTTAAGCATATATCCTTTTTGTAAGACATCGGTCACGATGCCGGATTCAACGCCTTCCTTTTTCTCAAGCATGATCGCCTGGGAAGTGTTGGCGTCAAACGGTTTGTTCAGAACGTCGATCTCTTCAACTCCCTCGTCCTTCAGGGCCTTGGTGAGCTGCGCGTAGATCATCTCGACGCCTTTGCGGTAACCTTCCGCTTCCTTTGCGCACTCCTGCGACAAGGCTCTTTCGAGATTGTCCAGGGCAGGCAATACTTCAAGAGCGAAACTCTGGATACGGTATTTCTTCGCCATATCCGCTTCGTTGCGGAGACGGCGCTGCATATTCTCGGTATCCGCATACGCTCTGGCGTATTCGTTTTTCAGACGGTCGACCTCAGCTTTCAGAGTATCGATCTCTTTCTTCAGTGTTTCCATTCCTTTTTCTTCCGGAACTTCCTCACTTTTTTCTTCGTTAAGATCTTCTACGATCTCTTCTGTATCCTCAATCTTATGGATCTCAGGCATGTCTTTTTTCTTTTTGTTCATTACACTCTCCTATTTGCGATAGATCTTCTCGATCTCCCGTCCAATGAAGTCCATCAGACTGACGATCCTTTCGTACTGCATCCGTTTCGGACCGACGACCATCAGCTTCACGGTATCTGCCTTATCATTTACGTGGATATCGTTTGTTATGACGGCCAGATCATCTTTCCAGACCATCTGTGTGCCGTCTGAGGTTTTCAGTGCCAGATCCGAAGCGTTCTTATCACTGATCAGATCACGCCACATCTTGGAATCGTTGATCTTTGAGATCAGGGAACGAACACGTTCGATATCGTTGAATTCCGGCTGATACATCATGTTGCTGGCGCCGCTGATATACATCGTATCGCTCGCGAATTTCACGAAGGCGCCCAGGAAAGCATTGAACAGCATCTCATAGCGTTTGACATGTTCGACTAAGAGCGGCTTGATCGCTGTTAATCTTTCTGTCAGCTGCGAGAGCGGAATCCCTTTCAGACGGTCATTGATGATATCTGTACACTTCTTGATATCATCCACCGAGATCGCTTCCTCGAAGTGGAACACTTTATGTTCTGTATGGGAAACGTTGGTGATCAGGATACAGACGGCTGTTTTCTCATCTACCGGTATCAGCTGAATATGCTCGAGAGTCTGCTTGGAAGCATCCGGGCCAAGGATTCCGCTGGCCAGATTGGTCATTTCGGAAATGATCGAACAGCTTTCCTTGATCGCCTCTTCAATATTCATCGATTTCTGATCGAAGATATTGCTAATCGCATATTTCACATCCTCATCCACACTCTTCTCCATCAAATGTTCGCAATAGAACTGATACGCTTTATTTGAAGGAACTCTGCCTGCGGAAGTATGAGGTTTTTCCAGATAGTTCTCCGCTTCCAGCGCGGCCATTTCATTACGGATCGTTGCGCTGGAATAACTAAGGTGATACTTCTGTTGTAGGGTCTTTGAACCAACTGGTTCAGCCGTATCGATAAACTCATCGATAATCGCTTTTAAGATTTCGATACGTCTGCTTGTCAGCACGGAACTCACCTCCTTTTAGCACTCTTTTTTTCTCACTGCTAACATTCTATAACACTCATTTAGCACTGTCAATAGAAGATTGCTAATTCTGTTTTCTGCCTAAACTCCGCTGTAAAAGCAGCCTTTTATCGCACAAAAAAGACCGGCCGCAGATGCGACCGGTCCCGGGTTTGCAGATCTTATTGTTTTAATGCGAATCCCTGCAGGAACTCTTCAAGATGATTTCCGTCATATACGAAACCACAGTATTCCGGATCGTCAAATCCATCCCCTACCGTATATTCTGTCGGCAGTGAGCCCGGCATCTTCAGCGCGAAATTGCGAGGCGGAACGATCCCTTTCCGGGGATCGAAGTTCTCCACGATATCCAGGACTTTATCGATCCATTCAGGCTGCATCAGATACGGAACATGGGCTGCGACGATATGATCGAAGGAAAGTTTCTTCGTATGAAGCAGGGTCTGCCGGAATTCCTCCAGTGTCGTGGAAGTGATTCCGCTCAGCAGAAGCACTCTTCTGGTGATGTTATCACCGGTAAACAGATAACGGGATTTGCTGTCAAGGAAAGACATCGAACCTTTGGTGTGTCCGGCACAGTTATAGGCCGTAACGGTACGGTCTCCCAGATCGAAAACGACCCCTTCTTCCAGCGGCAGCCGTTTATACGGTCCATCTACCAGCCTGTCCACATAGTCACCGATATCCTTGGAGTTTCTGCGGGTCTCAAGGCTTGTATGCCAGTCTGCCAGCGCGTAGTCTTTGGGATTCATCCACACTTCATCAAACTGACAGTTGCCGCTCGCGTGATCGATGTGCCCGTGTGTATTGGCGACGATCAGCGGCTTGTCTGTCAGCGTTTCAACATACGCACGGTAATCTCCGATTCCGTAACCGGTATCGATCAGCAACGCCTTTTCACTGCCGACGATCAGTGAACTGAAGACCCGTCCGGGTCCGGGAGTGTGTCCGGGCATACGGGTATGATAAATGTTGAAACCAAGATCCAGAGACTCAAATAATACTTCGCTCATTTTTTCCCTTCCTTCATCGTTCTGATTTTCAATACAGTGATCTTTTTCAGATAAAAACATTCATAGCAGGATGAATGTTTTCTTTTTTTCTATTCTACCGTTTTTTCTGCCGCTGCAAAAACAAGCGGACCTGATTAATGCACAAACAGCTGCGAAGCGAATATATTCAGATAGATAAAGTATCCCTGTTCGCTGTAGAGAAGGATGCCCTCCGGCATCTGATCAAATGTGTAGCGGATCACAGAATCGCCGTTTTTGATCTCGTATTCCAGCGGAAGTTCAAAGGATGTATACAGGACTCCGTTTGCGAATTCCCAGTCGCCTTCAAATACCTTTGTCGCTACTGTTTCGGTGTCACCTGCCACGATCACCAGTTTTCCGTCCGGTAGAAGTTCCAGGCTCTTCAGGTAAGCCATTGGATGATCGGAAGCGGGGCCAAGAATCCCAGTCCAGTTTCCCAGCAGGCAGCTGAGCTCAAACGACAGTGCGTGTGCCTTATCGATATATGTTGTATCAAAGATCCTGGATGATGGCGCAAAGCGCTCCGTTTTCTGCGTAAAGGGATCGTACAGGATCAGAGCATCCTCTTCAATACCGATCTCTCCTTCCGCGCTTACATAATACGCAGTCGAATCGAGAGCCAGCCCGATCGCTTCGGGATAGGCGCCGGAAGCGGTATATCTTAGAGTTTCGGGATCATATTGAAGCGGGATGAAATACTCCCCGTTAGAGAACCAGCCTCTTGCGTTTTCAAAGTGCGCGTATGTTTCTCCGGAATAATAGGTCCCCTCTTTCAGAAGGACCGTATCCGTTTCCGGGTCCTTTTCGTCCGGCTGTATATTCGAAGCGGGAACGACAGCGGCGTTTGAGGAAGCATCTCCTCTGGAAGAAGGATCACTGAAAAGACCTGTACGCAACGCCAAAGGAAGAATGATCAAAACCGTCGCAGCCAGAGCCAATATCTTACGCAGGCGACGTTTTCTTTTCTTTTTCTTTTCCTCTTCTTCTTCCTTTACCGGTGGTTTATAGCCAAGATTGAATTCCTCCGGCAAGGGACGGAATTCTTTCTTATCCATCAGCCGATCTCAAGCTCCTTGAACTTTTTCAGAAGATAGAGGTTCATCTCTCTTCTGGCGCTATAAATGTCTTTCTCTTCCACTTCCTTGGTGAAACGGACGACCGGCTGCTCGCCGGAAATGTCTTCCACACCAAGGCATTTGATATCGCCGTAATCCGCGGCCAGTACTTTGTCCAGAGATTCATCCGGGACTTCCAGGTCAACGACCGCGATGGACTTGTAGGAAGAGCGGTTAAGGATGTCTTTCATGGATGAGTTGTTGAAGATCTTTTCGTTCCCGGCGTTGTCTTTCAGACAGGTCGTGCGGATACCGATCTCGGTGACCGTGCCCAGAAATTCATCGACTTCGATGATATCGCCTACTTTATATTCCTGCTCAAACAGGATAAAGAGACCTGTAAGCATATCTTCGATAAGACCTTCGGCACTGGTGCCGATGATCAAAGCCAGGATCCCCAGGCCGGCAATGATCCCGTTGATATCTGCTCCGAGGACGCGCAGCGACCACACGACGATCAGGATCAGCATCGCATAATCGATTCCGCTTCGCAGGATCGTCACCAGAGTGGCAAGCTTCGGCGCCCTGATCAATGAGACCAGGAACTTCAGCAGATAACCGATCGACAGAAGACCGGTAACGATGATCAGCACCTTCAACAGAGATTCAAGATCGATATGGAAATCGGAGATGAATCCCCGGATATCCAGTCCGGTGACGTTTGCCAGGCCCAGGCAGATCGCCAGGACAAGCACAGAAGCTATGATTTTCCCAAGGTCTTTTTTCATGATGCGCTCCCCTTTTATTGTTCCGCTCCGCTGCGGATCATTTTTGAAATATAATGCCCTTCACCAATACCGGCGAGTTCCGCGTTTCCCTGCTCCCAGTGTCCGATCTCGCCCATGATCTTCGTTTCCCAGTGCCCGATTTCTTCTCTGGCATACTGATCGATGACTTTCACTGTCTCGTCATACGCTTCCCGGTCAACAATGGTTTTATAGGACGCGATATATCTTTCAGTAAGGCCCTCATCAGGGCTTGCAAAAATGCCGTCACGGGTCCCCACCGCAGATAAAGCATCCGCATACGAATAAAATGTTTCCGATGTCATCGTTCCATAGGCCGTCGGGAAATTGACGACCCAATAGCGTCTTTCTTCGTACACCGGTTCCTGATGGGTTACCGCGTCATGATGAACTCTCTCGTAATGGCTGATCTCTTTTCTTTCCGGTGAGTCAATGACATAGACTTCCTTCGGTGTACCCCGGACATCCACGACCCAGAGATTGTTCTCCTCGTTTTCGGAGATCCACATGTTTCTGGTCGTGACTTTTGTAACTGTCCCCTGATGATGCAGCTCCGCTCCGGTCTTTTTCAGTTCCAGGATGCTGTCTCTGAAATAGGAAACAAGCGAAAAGCCTTCCGGTCCGGGACCGGTCAGATACAGGATCAGAGTCAGCACCCATAGCAGTTTCATGTTTTTACCTTATTAAGATCAGTCCAGCAGTCCTTTCTCTTTCAGGTCATCGAAGATGATCTGGTCGACCGCCGAGGATCTTTCCTTATCTTCATGGGAGAACCAGCAGACTTCAGCGATCTCGTTTGCAGGTCTGGCTTCTCCCTCGAACTCCGCTGTATAACAGGTCATACGGACAAGTATGCCCTCTGCTTTTCCGTGCGCCTGCGCCTCAAAGACGCCGTAGGGCTTGATCGTCTCCGGAAGGATCCGTACGCATAACTCCTCACCGATCTCACGGATCAGGGTCTCCTCGTCCGTTTCGGAACCTTCTCTTTTTCCGCCGGGCAGATAATAGGTATCCTTCCCTTTGGAAAGGGTCATTAAAACTTTTCTGTCTTTCAGATAGATCAAAGCAACTTTATCGATCAGTTTCATAAGTACTTACTCCTACTTAAATATTACTATACGTACTGCATTCTGAAGGAAAACAACATGTGACAAATCGTCGGAATTTGTCATACTTAACGAAAAAACGGCAGTTTTGCCGTTATTCTTTCGTATTCAGTTTTCGTATTACGCTGTCCTTGCGTCACGCAGCGGTCTGTCCCAGAATACCGCAGCGCCGTTTTCCGAAGCCAGATCATCGATCACTGTCTGCAGCTGTTCCAGCAGCAGCGCTTCTCTTTTCTTTGAGCGGCGGCCTTTTCCGGAGTACAGGGTCTTCGCGAAATATGCGTCGTACGATACTCCGAAGTCTTCTTCGTCATCATGCGGGAAGAAGGTTATCGCGGCTTCGTAAGTGATATTCCCCTCAGCGGAATCGCTGATCAGCATGACCAGCGCAGCGTGTCTTTCACGACCGTTGAAGGTTCCTTCCGCCTCGTAATAGCGTTCATAGACATTAACGTTCATCTTTGCCGTCTCCTTCTTTCTGCGGAGTCTTGCCGGAACGTTTCTCGCGGTTCATTGCCTGCCTTGTTTTCAGTCTTTCGTCCTTATGTGTGGAGAAAGAGAATTTTCCCAGCAGTTCCCCCAGACCGTAGTATTCGCCATGGCTGTAGGCGACAAGATCCGCTTTCTTAAGATCCAGTCTCCCGTTCTCATCCAGGATCCTGTCGTCAACTGTCGTGGAGACGACTTCTCCAATGAACATATCGTGTGAGCCCAGCTCCAGGACCTGTTTGACTTTGCATTCGAGCGAGACAGGTGATTCCGCGATCGATAAAGCGCCGACCTTCTGTGAAGGACAGCCGGTAATCCGCAGATCGCCTTTCAAAGCAAATTTATCGATATTCCTTCCGGATTTGATCCCCACGAAGTCACATGCCTTGACCATATCCCGGCTGACGAGATTGATCACATATTCCCTGCTTTTGGAGATCAACTCATGGGAATAACGGCTTTTTCGGATCGATACCGAGACCATGACGGGATCCGAGCAGACTGTACCGCACCAGGCAGCAGTCATGACGTTCTGATGTCCTTCATTATCGCTGCAGCTGACCATCACTGCCGGTACCGGATTCAGAAGATTGGCCGGTTTCCAGATTTGTTTTGCCATAGAGTCACCTCATACCATCAGATAAACATGTTTCGCAAATTCGATATACCTGACAAGATCATCAAAACGGATGGACACGGTCGTGTCGTTGGAATCCGGATGGACGAGCACCCGCTCATCCTTAAGACGGCTGCTGATAACGACAGTCACCATCCGGTTCTTGTCGTTGATGACGCCCAGCGGTGTCACGCTTCCGGAATCCAGACCGAGGATCTCCCGCAGATCGCTCTCCGGGGCAAAGCGCAGCTTCGGTTCATGAAGAAAGGAAGCCAGCTCCTCAAGATCAGCTTTTCTGTCTCCTTCCAGAAAATACAGATAATAATTATTCCTGTTTTTCAGGAACAGGCTTTTGCATTCGATCCCGTCGATCCGTCCGGGGATGTTCTCTTTCATCGCTTCCTCGATCGTGTTTACGGGATTGTGTTTCAGGATCTGATACTCGATTTTTAACTCATCCAGAGTTTCCAGCATGCTCATTTGTTATCTCCGTATTGTTTTATATATTCGTTCACAGAACGCTGCATCTCTTTACTGAAATCGGAATTGTATTTACGTTTGCAGAAGGCATTGATCCAGCCGTCGAATGTTTCCTCGCTGCACTTCTTGAGAAACATCTGTCTGCTTTCTTCTTTTGTAAGACGGTGATAGGAATCCTCGGAGACGATGTACTTCAGATCGACCCGCTCCGGCTTGATCCGTTCTTTCTGCTGCTCCGTCGGATAGCCGAAGACCAGCAGCGCAGCCGGGAAGACATATTCCGGCAGTTTCAGCAAAGAGCGTACCTTCTCACAGTTTTCCATGATGTCTCCGATATAGCAGGAGCCGATCCCCAAAGACCAGGCAGCTGTCACAGCATTCTGGGCAGCGATCAGAGCGTCATCGACTGCCAGCAGAAGATCACCGACACCGGGATCACGCGGCTCACAGCCGTTCTCCTTAAATGCCTCATACCATTTCAGGCAGTCGGCACAGTATACCAGGATCAGTTTTCCTTCCGCGATAAAAGGCTGATGGTCACAGACCTCACTGAGCTTTACTTTCAGTTCCGGGTCCTTAACGCGGATGATGGAATACAATTGCTGATTGCCGGCTGTCGGCGCTTCGACGGAACATCTTAAGATCTCCCCGACTGTTTCCTCCGGGATCTCACGGTCAGTAAATACCCTGACAGATTTGCGCTCGATCAGCTGTTTGGTCACTTCATTATTCATAGACTATCCTCTTATATGTTTATTCTAACACATTCGTTTTCCGTCTCTCTTCATGTTAGAATGATGGTGAAAAGAGGTGAGAACGTGAAGAAGAATTAATCGTCCCGACTCAGCAATATCGTTTATCTGAGTTGTGTATCACCAAACGAAGATAAAGGAGATTAATTTTTTCATGTTCACAATCAATCATCTAAGAATCGAGACCCTGAAAGGCAGGATCCTGCTGGAGGATTTTTGTTTTACTTTGAATCCGGGTGATAAGATCGCCCTGATCGGCGAGGAAGGAAACGGGAAGAGCACCCTTCTGAAGATCCTTGCCGGTATCGATGTGACGGACTATGTCCGCTGGAGCGGCTCTGTGTATACAGATGAAAAAGTCGCGTATATGCCGCAGTCTCTTTCGGAAGAAGAGCTGGAGACAGGTATCCTTGACTACATTGACGATACCGATCCCGATTACGGGGAATTGTATTCCCTGACGGTCGACCTTCAGATCGACCCTTCCCTTTTCAGCAATGAGCGGAAGATGAAAAGTCTCAGCGGCGGCGAAAAGGTCAAGATCGCTCTTTTAAAGCTTCTCTACGAAAAACCGGATATTCTGCTTCTGGACGAACCGACGAATGATCTCGATCTGAAGACGCTGATCTTTCTGGAAGAATTCATCCGCCAATGCCGTCAGTCAGTGTTGTTTATTTCTCACGATGAATCGCTGCTTCAGAACTGCAGCACCGGGATCCTGCATCTCGAACAGCTGAAACGAAAAAGCGAAGCACGGATCTCATTCAGCGGCGAAAATTATGCGGAGTATTCCGCGCATCGCCGGCAGCAGATCGACCGCACGAATCAGATCGCTGCTAAGGAAAAAGCACAGCTGCATAAGCAGATGGAAAAATACCGTCAGATCTACCAGAAAGTCGATCATGCACAGAGGACCATTTCACGGCAGGACCCGCACGGCGGGCAGCTTCTCAAAAAGAAGATGCACGCGGTCAAGGCGCTGGAAAAGAACCTGGAGATCAAGAAGGAAAGGATGACCAAAAAATACGAGCCCGAAGAAGCGATCAATATCTTCTTTGAGCCGCTCCAGACGAATCCTCAGCGGATCATTCTTGATTATCATTGGGATACTCTGACAGCAGGAGACAGGATCCTCAGCAGAGATATCAGCCTGACAATCAAAGGTCGGGACAAGATCGTCATCATCGGTGATAACGGCTCCGGTAAAAGCACCCTGCTTAAGGAGATCCGTGACGTGCTGAAGGCGAACGGCAATCTGAATGTCGCTTATATGCCGCAGAATTATGAAGATATCCTGGATTATCAGAAGACACCGCTCGACTTTCTCAGCACATTCGAAAGCCGCCTAAAGGCTGGTCTGATGCTCGGAGCACTGAAATACACAAGCGAGGAAATGAATCATATGATCGCCGGGCTTTCCCAGGGACAGCGCTGCAAGCTTCTGATCGCTTCCCTGATCCTGCAGAAAGCGGAAGTGCTGTTGCTGGATGAACCGACCCGGAATCTCTCCCCGCTCTCCAATCCGGAAGTCCGTAAGATCTTAAAAGAGTATCAGGGCTGCATCATCTCTGTCAGCCATGACCGTGCATTTATCGATGACGTCGCCGAAAAAGTATACACGCTCGACCAGGAAGGACTCCATCTGATCGACGATACAACAAAATAGGATCTGCTCAGCGCAGATCCTTTAAAAAGCGTACATCACAGGCAACGTGCCCTGTATCTCCCAAAGCATGGTCGATCCTCCGGAATCCGTTTCTACGGTAAAACGCCTGTGCTTCGATCATATTGTCCAGTGTCTCGAGGTAACAATAGCGGTAGTGTTTACCGGCAAAAGTGAGCGCCTGATCGAGCAGCGCCTGCGCGATGCCCTTTCCCCGGAATTCCTTCCGGCAGTACATCTTCTGCAGTTCGCAGGTGTCTGCGCTTCCCTCTACCTTTCCGATACCGGCACCGGCAACGACTTCTCCCCCGGAAAGCGCAACATAATACACTGTTTCCGCTTCCGTATAGACTTCGCTCAGACGTCCCAAAAACGGATCCGCCCAGGCAGTTCCCTCGTGGTTGGCGCCATATTCGATCAGACAGCCGCGGATGACTTTTTCGATCCCGGAGTCATATTCTTTCCGTAATTCGACGATGCTGAATTCCATGCTTTCATAATAAGTTAACTCTTGAGTAAAGCACAAGTTTGCGATAAGATATTCTTACTGGGGCCATAATATAGCGGCTATTATACCACGCTGGCAGCGTGGCTACACGAGTTCGATTCTCGTTGGCTCCACCATGTAGTTTTATTTTGCTCCGAAATACGCCGAATTACGCCGATTTTCGGAGTTTTTTTATGGAAAAAGGCCGTTTATTCCGAACTACTCCGAATAAAATGGCGACATTTTTGGCGGCAATTTGTTATTTCCTCCGCGACAAATTTCGCGACAAAAATAAAAGGAGGCTCCCAGGGGGAAGGGAGCCTCTATAATCAGCCGTCTTTTTGCTTACCGGAATATCGGGACGGTGCCCATAGTCAATAGAAAGGAGGTAACCAATGAGTAATTCGTATCGTTGCTGCGTCACTTTTTCGACGGCTAATTACCTAGATTTGACTTCCTGGGGAGTTATGGTATTATGAGCTTGGTAAAAAGTCGCGCTTCTGCCGTTGTTGGCGGGGGCGCGCTTTTATTTTTTCTTCCATACTACTTTTACTTTGCCGTTTCTTATAATCAGTACTTTCATGCCTGTCTTTCCTGATTCGGCCAATCTCTGCCGAGCATATTCCTTTGCTTCGTGAACCGGTAAATCTTTATGAGGCTCGACTATTACTCCGCCTGGGATTTCTGCAATTTGATGGATTCCAGTTCTTACAGAATTCTTTACAGCGTTTTTTGTAGGCTGTTCATTATCCTTCTTATCCCATAGTTTTTTATCCCACATATAGTCAGGATTATGCTGCCCTACTTCGTGTTCATGTGCTCCTCTAACACGAATATTCCCTCCATACTGTCGGTATAGATCTCTAGCTGTTCTTATGTCGTTTTCTCTATCTGGATCTCTTAGAACACCTTCCCCGAGTTCGAACTCTCCGTGCTTTCTGACGCTTTTTGTTCTGAACCTAACAGTTTCTTCCTCGACGTTGTCATAACGTTTCCTGTTGCCTAACTCGCGTTTAATCGGACCTTTCAGCTTGCCGGCACTTTTCCGAGCTCGATAAGCTTCCGGATCTCCTTCCGGATAAAAATATGCAAGGCTACCATTTTTGGTTCTGTAGAACACAATGTCCTTTTTCAGTTTTTTCATCCCTTCCCTCCTCATAAATGCTTCTTGAGGTAGCGGTCTATTTCTTTCAGGCTTTTCTGCATTGCCTCTGTATTGTTGCCGTCTACCGCATGCTCGAGGAGAGCCCTCTGGGCATCCAGGGAGATGGAGAGGAACTCCCGGAAGTCGTCCTGGCGTTCCTCTAGTTTTTCCAGTCTCTCTGCGTGATTGTGCAGTGTTTCAAAGTCGCTTGTCTGCTTATTTTTGATCTCAGAGATATCGCTTTTGATCGTCGTGAGATCCTTCCGGATATCATCAATGGCGTTCTTATTTTCTTTTCCCGGCTTGAAGAGCTTGTCGTAAACTCCCTCGATCAACATCCACAGCGCCTTGACGATTGCCGCTGCAGCAACGATTTCTGTGATTGTGATCTTGCCGATGTCGATCATATTACCCCTTTCAGGATCTTGTTGATCTCGCCGTAAGCGGACAGCAGTTTGTTATTGGTATCTGTCAGAAGACGTGCATCCTCTTTAAGCTTTTCATTCTCGGCCGTGAGCTTTACGTTGAACTGACAGACTTCATTGTATTTCTGCGTCATCGTTTTAAGCCCTTTTTCAGCCTCTTCAAGGGCTGTTTTCATCTGGGCGAGTTCCTCTTCGACATTTCTCTTTTTGCGGTACAGGAGCACGCAGTTCTTTACCTTGCGGGTCGTGGTGATGTCCTTGACGCCATTCACTCTTCTGAAGACCGAACCACCACCGTCGAAGCAGATCGCATTCCAGAAGCCTAAGGATTTGCAGAGGTCATAGAGTTCTGCACCTCTTAATCCCGAAGATCCGGACACGCCTGCCAAGGAGTAAGAGAGATAGTTTCCTTCCTTGTCTGTACCGATGATCGTTCTTCCGGAGATGTCGTTATACTGCTGAGAGAAGACTTCCTTGCCCCACTCTGCTTTCTGGCCGTCTTTCATGATGCCGAACTCTCCGGTAACAGCTCCGTAGTATTCCCAGATCTCTGCGCAGATGTCTTTCGTCTTCTTGAAGGTGAGACCTCCGTTATAGTCCATGCCCAGTGCCATGACTTCGAAGCTGTCGGTAACGCAGGACATCTCCAGTTCCTGATTGATGACTCCTCTGCTCTTCTCAACACCGTGGGCATAGTGCTTTCCGTCATAGGTATAAAAAAGGCTGCCATTGACTGCCAGCACCTCTTCCCATCCGTCTGCTTTCAGTTTCTCATCGCCGAAGCCTCCCATGACCGTTACGTCATACTTGTCGCCGTAGCGGTTGCCGTCGAGACTCCATCGGTAATTGTAATTGGGATCTTTAACGATCTTTACTAATTCCGGCATATCTTCCTCCTCCTTTTTCTCGGCAGGATAATCTGTTGCCCAGTCTCCTTTGGAGAACCAGACATTGTCGTCGACTCTTACCCAGTCGCCGTCTTCTTCCAACACGTCGTATAGGCCAATCGGAATAAAAAGGCCTGAATAGATCTCTCCGTTCGGGCCTTTCCTGGCTCTTACTTTTTCTTTTGTTACTTCGATCTGATGTTTGGCAGGATCTCTCTTTGTGCGGATGTCGTTGATGTAGGGATTGATCAGATATCCTAAGAAGGTCCAGCCGATGTACTTCGTGACCTTGCCGACTTCTGGCCGGTATGTGCCAAGAACAAAGTAATTCGCGATCATCGCTTCCTTCGAAGCTCTCGTGTAGTTGCTTTGTGAGATCACTACACTTCCGTCTTCGTTGATCCTCTCTACAATACCGACGTGGCCATACTTACCGCCTCCCCAGACCGCAATGGCACCGACCTGCGGAACTGTCGAGCCTCTCCAGTTCGACTTCTCGTACCAAGTCTGGGCGTTTGTTCTGGGGATCTGCTGCTTGACATTTCTGCCAGCCGCTTCCGAGGACCTTGAGCACGCGAAGGCAGTACAATTGGGCAGCCAGAGATCGTCTTTAGCGAACCATGAGTACTCAAGCGAGTAGTAGATCGGATTGTCCTTCATGCCCGTCTGGATCAGACGTTCAAGGAACATCATCCAAGACCACCGTCCTCGATGTCTTCGATATCGCTTCCTACAGAGTTTTCCTCCCAATAGGTTTTAGAGGAAATCTGCATGATGCTACCCATAAAGGCAATCAAAGCACCGAATGTGCCACTAACCTCTGTGGCATAAGGCAATCCCCATACATCTGCTAATGCTACATACAATGCGCTGATAGCACCGAAGACCGGGCAGAGGACTTTCA
>JAUNQE010000037.1 GCA_030536365.1 Erysipelotrichaceae bacterium
TCGAGCCAGTCACAGAGATTCCAGTCGAAGAGACACCGGTGGAAGAGATCGTTAATGAGACTGCCGAAGAAGTAACAGGACCGATCACTGATGCTGTAGAAGAAACTGTGGAAACCGTTAAGGAAGCAACTGAGGAAGTGCAGGAGATTTCTGAAACTGCAGCAGAAGCTGTTCAGGATACCGTGGGCGAAAACATCCCCGAAGAAACCGACAAGGAAAAGAAATAGAATCCGGAAGTTTTTATGAAAGTCTTGTTTATCGGAAACTCGCATACTTTCGTACACTATGTGCCGATGCGGGTTAAATGGTTTTTTGAGAAACAGGGAAAAGAGATCGATATCGCGATGCTGACACATCCGGGAGTTGGTCTGGATTTCCATTTCAAGCAGTCGCAGACATATCTCAATCTTCTCTACGGAAACTACGATGCCGTTGTTCTTCAGCATAATGCTCATCCTTTCCCCGGAAAGGAATCGGTCATCAGCGGCGGAAAAGCGATCGCCGGGATCTGTCCCGAACAAACCAGGATCTATCTGTATATGACCTGGAGCGAGAAGAATAATCCGGAAGGGCAAAAGGTGATGAGCGAGGCTTACAGAGAACTCGCCGAAGAGATCGGCGCAACCGTATGCCCTGTCGGGGAATGGTGGTGGAAGATCGCTGAAGCGTATGGTGAAGAACTGTACTTCGCTGATGGAGAGCACTCTGCCGTACTCGGAGCTTCTCTGTCGGCAGTTGTGATCGGAAGGACACTGCTGGGAATGGCCATCAAAAAGGATGAGCTCTATCAGGAAGCAAAAGAGATCGCCGCGAAAAAGCAGGATCCCAGGATGATCGATCTCATAATGAAAGACGGCGAACTGGACATGGCGTAAACCAGGTCCAGCCTTCAAAAATCAGCATATAAACAAACAAAAAGGCACTTCTTATCGAAGTGCCTCTTCATTTAAATGGCGTCCACGGAAGGACTCGAACCTTCGACCTTCCGCTTAGAAGGCGGATGCTCTATCCAGCTGAGCTACGTAGACCTAGCAGACAATAATGTATCACAAAGCAAGCTAAATTTCAATAATGCAAATTCGAAACAAAAAGAATTCCGTGATCTTTGAAAATTTTGGCTCGGAATTAACTCAAAGAGGCAATGCCGGAGAAGATGAAACACGGAAAGCGTGGTATACTGAAAACATGAAAAAGAAACAGTTAGTTCTAATTACCGGTGTGTCCGGAGCGGGTAAGACGACCGCGACGAACATCCTGGAAGATATGGGTTATTGCTGCATCGACCAGTATCCGAGCGAGCTTTTGGACAACCTGGTCGATCTCTTACGTACGGATCAGTCTTATAAATATCAGAAAACAGCATTGAGTATTCCGTTGATCGAGTTTGAAAAATACCGCTTTTTACTGAGCTCCACTGATTTTGAGACGATCCTGATTCTGATGGATTGTTCCGAAGAGGAAATCATTAAACGATATAAGTTTTCCAGACGTGTTCATCCGTTACTGGTCTCCAATAAGACCGAAACACTGTCAGAAGCGGTCAATATGGAGAAAAAACTGATCGCGAAATACGCAAAATATACCACACATATCATTGATACGACCTCATTATCGTTAAAAGATCATAAGAGAATGCTCGACAGCATTCTGAAATACGACGGCAAGGAGAATTTTTCGGTTTCTTTCGTCTCCTTCGGCTATAAAAACGGCGTTCCGGAAGACGCGGATTATCTCTTTGATGTCCGTGTTCTTGATAATCCGTTCTATATCCCCGAACTGAAAAAGCTGACCGGGAACGATGATCCGGTCTATGAATATGTCATGGAAAAGCCGAAAACGCAGGAATACCTGCAGCGTCTGATCGAATTCCTTGACTACTGTTTCGCCTGTTACGCGACCGAGGATAAAAGACATATCACGATCTGCATCGGCTGCACCGGCGGCCAGCATCGTTCGGTCTCTCTTACCAATTATTTATTTGATCATTACAAAGATCGTTTTCTGTGTTTCAAACGCCACAGGGAGTTGAAGGAGTAGATATGAAAAAGATCGTCGTAATCGGAGGAGGTCACGGACAGTCGACCATCCTCAAGGGAATCAAAAAGATCCCGGATATTGAAATATCCGCTATTGTTACTGTCGCTGATGACGGCGGTTCGACCGGCCGTCTGCGCCGCCATTACCAGATCCCGGCGATGGGGGATATCCGCAACGTTCTTTCCGCGCTCTGCGATGAGCAGTCGCTTCTCGAATCGCTGATGAGTTACCGCTTTGAAGGAGATGAGGAAGTCGACGTCGAAGGGCACAGTCTCGGAAACCTGATCCTGACAGCCGTAACCCAGATGACCGGTTCTTTCGCGGAAGCGATCGAGCTGCTGACCCGTGAACTGCATGTAAAAGGTCACATCCTGCCTTCAAGCCTTGAGATCATCAGCCTCTACGCGCTGATGGATGATGATGCGATCGTTAAAGGCGAGGTCAATATTCCAAGTTTTAACCATCATATCCAGAGCGTTTTCTATGATCACGATGTCCAGGCCTATGACAAAGCAGTCAAGGCGATCGAGGATGCGGATATGATCGTTTACGGAATCGGCTCCGTCTATACATCGATCCTGCCGAATATCATCATTACCGGTATCCGCGACGCTTTAGCAAAAACAAAGGCAACGAAAGTCTACTTTGCGAACTGCATGACCCAGAACAACGAGACTTTCGACTACGATCTGAAAGACCATATCGATGCGCTTGAAAAACACGGCGCGCCGATCGATCTGGTCATCCGTCATGACGATACGATCCCGGAAGAGATTCTGGAGCGTTATCTGGCGGAGAACTCTATCGAAGTTAAATATAAGAGGAAGATCGCGCAGTCGGTCCTTTCCTATGAATTACTGGATTTCAGCCGTCAGCTTGTCCGACATGATCCTGAGAAGATCGGAAAAGTCGTTGCTGACCTGCTGCAGAGAGGCGTGTAATGTCTTTTACTTCCGAGATCAAGCAGGAAGTTTCCTATAACGATCTGAAAAAATGCTGCGCCCGCGCGGAACTGAGCGCGCTGCTGCAGATGACTTCGTCGATCCGGATCTCGCACCGTGAGTTTCAGCTGGTCATCAAAACGGAGAATCCGACGACCGCCAGACGCATCCGCGTTCTGCTGCGTCAGGTCTTTGATATCAACGCGGAACAGCGTATCTACCAGAAATCCAATCTGCGAAAGAATTATGTCTATGAATTCCTGATCACCGACGGCGCCCGCAAGGTGCTGGAGGAGACCGGGATCTATACGGAGAAGGGGCTTTCCTCCTATCCGCTATATGAGATCGTCAAAAAGGAATGCTGCGCCCGCGCGTATATCGCTGGCTGCTTCCTGGCCTACGGCGCATGCAATACGCCTGGTACGCCCAATTACCATCTTGAAGTGACTACCGTTGACGAGGCATCGGCAGCTTTTCTGTTACGTACGCTTAAACGCTTTAATATCATCGCCAAAACGATGAAACGCAGGGGCAGGGATGTCGTTTATCTTAAGAAAGCAGATACGATCTCCGATTTCCTGCGTCTAATCGGTGCCCATGAGGCGCTTATGAATTTCGAGAACAGCCGGATCTCCCGTGACTTTAAGAACAGTTATACGCGTTTGGATAACTGTGAGATCGCCAACGAGGAAAAGAGCATCCGTGCCGCCCATAAGCAGCTCACAATCATCGAGGAACTGGAAAAGGATCCTCATTTTGACCCGGATGAAAAACTGCGTGAAGTGATCGCTTTGCGCAAGGCATATCCGGAGGACAGTCTCAGCGAGCTTGCTGCGCATTATGAAACAATGTATTTTAAACGGATCTCCCGGTCCGGACTGAAGCACCGCCTGGATCGCCTGGCGGCAATGACAGACAAATGATCAGATTTGCATTACAGAATGACATGCCGGCGGTGAAACGCCTATGGCAGAACTGCTTTTTAAAAGACGACGGCGGATATACGGCGTACTTTTTTGATCATTTCTTTTCCAATTCGCTGATCCTGATCGATGAAAGCGAAGGGGAACTGCGGGGCTGCGCCTGCTCGCGCCGCCATCAGTTATATGTACGTCCGTATAAACTCAACTGCTCTATGATCTTCGGGGTTGGGGTCGATGAACGGTTCCGTCATCAGGGGATCATGCACGCCCTGATGGACAGGATGCTTGAGGAGACGAGCCGCTTCGGAAACATCACGCTGATCCAGTCTTACGAGGACGGGATGTATACCTCTTTCGGTTTTGAGGATCTGTACCTGTGCAAGGAGTATCGTCTGAAAACATCTCTGCTGCCGGAAAGAGATCTTACCGGGATCGAGGACAAGATCTATCCGAGAATGTATCTGCGCCTCTACCAGCGCTTTGTCAGTCATTTCAACGGAAGCATGTGCCGCAGCGAAAAAGACATCCTATCTTATATGGATGAAGTAAAGGCGAGCAGCGGCAAACTTCTTGCATACCGTGAATACGGACGCCTGAAAGGTTTGATCAGCTATTTCCCGCGGGGGAAGAAAGCCATCATCGAGGAATGCCTGTATCTTGATCTGGACGCTCTGACGAAGCTGCTGGCAGCTCTGAAGATCGACTACTCAGAAGTCGTTTTCTCGCTTTCGGCACAGGAGAATCCGGAAAGATATCTGACCGAATGGAAACCCGTCATCCGCAAGGACACATCCATTATGATCCACGACAGGAAAAAGCTCAGCCGCATCATGGGATATGAGATCCGTACAGCGGACGACCTGTTCCGCCGTAATCCAAAACCGTTATTTTTCAGGGAGAACAAGTAATGAAAGAGATTGTAATCCACAGTTTTGAAGAACTACATGAGATCGTTTTTGCAGATTGTTTTGATGAAAAGATCCAGCGTTACCGCAATAACCGTGTTTATCGCGGTATGTGCGATAAGGATTATCTGCTTTGTTCGAAGCTGAACCGCATCTGCGGTCATGATCTGTCGCTCGAACAGTCTGTGCTCCGTTCCTTTAAGAAGTACGGATTTGCGGATATCAAGGAATTCACCTCGGTCTGGCAGCTTCTGGCGATGGGCCAGCATTACGGCCTGCCGACAAGACTGCTTGACTGGTCCTATTCACCTTTGGTCGCAGCCCATTTCGCGACGGAAGATATCTATACGTATGACCGCGACGGCGTGATCTACAGTCTGGATCTGGATGAAGCGAAGGGCAGCCTCCCGGAGGATCTGCGCAAAGACCTTGATGCCAAGCGCAGTAACGTCTTTACGATCACCATGATGGAAGAGCACTTCAAGAGTCTGAGCGATCTGAACGAATTCTCAAAGGAACCGTTCTTCCTCTTCTATGAACCGGCATCGCAGTCGGACCGCATGGCTAACCAGTACGCGCTGTTCTCGGTATGTTCCGATACCTCTGTCGCTTTCGCGGATCTTCTTAAGAAGGCCTGCAAGGAATCGCTTTACCGGATCATCATCCCGAAAGAGATCAAGCTCGAGATCCGCGATAAACTGGACTATATCAATATCTCCGAACGTATGATCTATCCCGGACTTGATGGTATCTGCCGCTGGATCACCCGCCACTACGCGGACATGAGCCGCTATTACAGAGATGAATAATAATAGGATGATATTAAAGCAGAGGGAGATAAATATAGCAAATCAGTAAAATTTCTTTCATATTTTTTGAACTCTGCTATAATATATGCGTCTTAGGACAAAAGGAGAAAAACATGAAAAAATTACTTACTGTTCTTCTCGCTGCTGCTCTTGTTATCGGTTTAGCCGCATGCGGCCAGAAACCGGCTGAAGAGACAAGCGGAAAGACAACCGTCACTATCTGGCACACTTACACAGAAGGCCAGAAAGAGTACCTTGAGAAGGCAATCGCTGACTTCAACGCTTCCCAGGATCAGTATGAAGTCGTTGCTGAATCTCAGCCGTACGACGGATTCACAGACAAGGTTTATCAGGCAGTAAACGCTGGTAACGGCCCGGATATGATCATCCACTACGCTTCCGAAGCTGCTAAGTATGTTGCAGATGACAAGCTCGTTGATCTCGGTGCTTACCTGAGCGCTGATACGATCGCACTGATGAGCGAATCCACAAAGGCTGAAGCTACAAGCTTCGCTGATGGCAAGATGCACATCCTCCCGATCGTTTCCTCCGGCCCGATCCTCTTCTACAACCAGGAACTCTATGATGAATTAGGCTTAAAGGCTCCGACAACTTGGGAAGAACTGCTCAACAACTGCCGTGTCGTTAAGGAAAAATATCCGGATAAGTTCGGTTTTGCTTTCGACTCCGAAGTTGATGGCGCTCAGACACTGATCATGCAGACAGGTAACACACTGTTTGACGCTTCCACAAACGAGATCCTCTTCAACACTCCGGAAGTTGCTGCTCAGATGCAGATGTACAAGGATGCTGTTCAGGAAGGACTGTTCACAAACGCCAAGACTGGTAACTACTTCTCCGAAGACTTCAACGCTGGTCTGATCGCTGCATACATCGGCTCCGCTGCAGGTGCTCCGTACCTCCAGATTCCTTACGGAATGGGTCCGGTTCCGCAGGGCGGCGCTGTTGAATGGGTACCGGCTTGGAACCGTGGTATCATCGTCTTCAACTACGGTGATGAAAACAGAGCTAAAGCTGCCGCTGCATTCACAGACTACTTCGCTACTCCGGAAGTCAACGCTGGCTGGTGTGTAGCTTGTAACTACCCGGCAACATTCCCGGCAACAATGGAAACTCAGACATACAAGGATTTCGTTGCTAACAACGAAAGCTTCACATATCTGAACGCTGAACACGCTGGTGCATTCCCGGCAGTTACTGCTCAGGCTTACATCCGTACAGCTCTCCAGACATTAATGTCTTCTGTTGCTGGTGGTGCTGATGTTCAGGAATCTCTGGATGCGGCTGTTACATACATCCAGGAAGAACTGGCTAACGAGTAAGCTTAGTTATCTAAATACCAAAGTTATTAAATAAATGGCCTTTTAGGAGGCCATTTTTTATATAATATAATCAGCATATATATTTAAAGCAGGGAGAACAATCATTATGCAAGTCAAAATCGAACATTTAACAAAGCGTTTCGGAGATTTTACAGCTGTCGAAGATTTTAATATGGTCTTCGACGATGGCAAACTGGTGGCTCTTCTGGGTCCGTCCGGTTGCGGTAAATCGACGATCCTGAATATGTTATCCGGTATCCTGCCGTCTACATCCGGAAAGATCTATTTCGATGATACGGATGTAACGAATCTTCCGCCTCAGGACCGTGGCGTAGGTCTGGTCTTCCAGAACTATGCGCTTTATCCGCATATGTCGGTTCTTGAAAACATCGCTTTCCCGCTTGAGATCAAGAAAGTACCAAAAGAAGAAAGAAACAAGAAAGCAGAGGAAATGGCAAGACTCGTTCATGTCGACGAGTACCTGCACCGTAAGCCGAAAGAGCTTTCCGGCGGCCAGCAGCAGCGTGTTGCGATCGCCCGTGCTCTGATCAAGAATCCGCGTCTTCTTCTGCTTGACGAACCGCTTTCGAACCTGGATGCCCGTCTGCGTCTGGAAATGCGTGAAGAGATCCGCCGTATCCAGCTCGAGACCGGTGTTACGACTGTTTTCGTTACACATGACCAGGAAGAAGCAATGTCTATCTCTGATAAGATCGTGCTGATGAAGAAAGGCGTTCTGCAGCAGGAAGCTGGCCCGCAGGAACTCTATGACAATCCGGCGAACCTCTTCGTTGCGAACTTCCTCGGTAACCCGCCGATCAATAACCTCAACGGTTATATCAAGGATGGTTATTTCGTTCTTGACGATGACAGCGGCAAGATCAAGATCAGCAACCCGAATGTAAAAGAGGGTCAGCAGGTCGTCATGGGTATCCGTGCCGAGTCTGTCGTTATCAAGGACGGTGAACATGATTTTGAAGCTACTGTCAAACAGCGCTACACGATGGGCAAGGAAGAGCTTGCTTTCCTGAATATCGGCAACCAGACCATCCGTGTTTATGTTTCCAGCGATTATGACATCAAGGAAGGGGAACAAGTATTCCTGAAACTGCGTGATAAAGGTGTCTTCCTGTTCGATAAGGAGACGGGAGTACAGATCTGATGTCTGTTAAAAAATTAAAAAGAGAGACACATCCGGATTATATCTTTAACCGGAAGTACGAGCCTCTGATCTATCTGATCCCGTTCGCGATCGGTCTTCTGATCTTTACGATCTATCCGATCATCAACGTTGTTATCATGTCCTTCAAGGAAGGTTACCGTCTTTCCGGTAACTACACCGGCTGGGGTATCGGCAACTATCAATACGTTCTCAGCAATAAGGACTTCCTCAGCGCGATCAAGAATACCTTCATTTACGTTTTAACGGTCGTACCGATCTCGACGGTCCTGTCGATCATCGTCGCCAATCTTCTGAACCAGAAGATCAAGGGCATGGCGATCTTCCAGACCGCTTACTTCCTGCCGATGGTCACCAGCAGCATCGCTGTCGGTATCTCCTGGCGTTACATGTTCAATAAGCAGTTCGGTGTCATCAACTGGCTGCTCGGGCTCTTCGGAGTTGCTCCGATCGACTGGCTCGGCGCGACTGCCGGTCAGGCCCCCTGGAACATCGTAGTTATCATCATCTTCGGTATCTGGAACCTGATGCCGTTCACGATCATTCTGCTTCTTTCGGGATTGCAGAATATCGACCCGCTTTACTACACTGCGGCAAGAGTCGACGGAGCCAGCTCCATGAAGATCTTTACCCGCATCACTGTTCCGCTTCTGACTCCCACGATCTTCCTGACGATGGTCGTCAACATGATCTCCGCCTTCAAGGTCTATAACGAAGTCATTCCGTTCTGGAGCGGTAAAGCCGGTGTTCTCTCCAACAACCTGTATACGATGGTCTACTGGATCAAGGAAACGTTCTACTCCAAACTGCGTCTCGGTAACGCGGCAGCCGCTTCCATCGTTCTGTTCCTGATCATCCTCTGTTTCACAATGATCCAGAAGTGGGTCCAGAAACGTTTTGACTACTAGGAGGCCGGATATGAAAACTGATACTTTAAAGAAAGTTCTGATCTATCTGTTCCTTGCGCTGGGAGCGATCGTCATGATCTTCCCGTTCTACTGGATGATCTCCGGTTCCTTCAAAACAGCCGCCGAATACAACTCCTTCCCGCCGGTCTGGATCCCGTCCAACTGGTTCAACTTCGAAAACTTCACCAAAGCCTTTGAACAGGCTCCGTTGATGAAATACTTCCTGAACTCCTGCATCGTCACGTTCTCCAGCGTCACGATCAACGGATTCATCACGATCCTTGCCGCTTTCGGTTTCTCCAGACTGAAATTCCCGGGCAAGGAAGCGATCTTCGCGGTCCTCGTAGCCTTCATGATGGTCCCGTTTGAAATGCAGGTCATCACGAACTACCAGACAGTCGCCAGACTGAATTTGATCGACACCCTGCCGGTCCTGGTCATTCCGTTCACCAGCTCGATCTTCTACACCTATATTCTGAAGGGTTTCTTCGACACCGTTCCGGACAGCCTGTACTACAGTGCCCGTATCGATGGCGCCAGCAACTGGAAATACCTGTGGCGCGTCATGGTGCCGATCGCCCGTCCGAGCCTTGTAACAATCATGCTGCTGAACGCGATCGCCTCCTGGAACTCCTTCATGTGGGTACAGCTGGTCATCAACTCCGACCGCAACCGTACGATCCCGCTTGGTATCTTCGCATTCGTATCGGATGCCGGCAGTGATCCGAAACTTCAGCTCGCTGCGGCAACCATCGCCGTCCTGCCGATGATCATTCTCTTCCTGTTTGCGAGAAAATACATCGTCAGCGGTGTCTCCAGAGGAGGAATTAAGGGTTAGTAATAACCCTTTTTTTCTTATTTCAGTTAAAGTTCAGAAATCTGTAATATAATTATATTGACCTTAAAAGGAGGTACTGTTTATGGATGAAAACAAAGTAATCGAAGAAGCGGAAAAGGCTGCAGAAGAAGTTAAGGAAGCAGTTGAAAACGCTGAGATCAAAGCAGGAGAGATCGTTGAAGCTGTAAAAGATAATACTGAAACTGCCTGCAAAGAGACTACCGAAGCGGTTGAGACTGTTGCTGAAGAAGTCAAGGAAGAGGTCAAATCCGACGTTGCTGAACTGAAGGAAGAAGCAGAATGGACTTCTGCAAACGTCACAAAGAACGTCGAGGATAAGGTTGCTAATCTGTCCGATACTTTAAAAGAAAAGACTGGTGCTGCTCTTGATACTGCAAAAGTAAAAGCCGGTGAATTCGGAGCTTATGCGAAAGAAGAATCTGCTAAGCTTGCTGCAAAGGCAAAAGAAAGCGCAGCTGGTAAGGCGATTTTAGGCGAAGACGGAAAATTCGATAAAGACGATATGGATCGTCTGACAGCACAGGCGAAGGAAAAAGCCGGTGAAGTCGCTGCCAAGGTTCAGGAAGGCGCTTCCAAACTCGCTGACAAAGCTAAAGAAAGTGCAGCCGGTAAGGCCATTTTAGGCGAAGACGGAAAGTTCGATAAGGAAGATGCTGAACGTCTCGCAAACCAGGCAAAAGAAGCCGGTAAAGGACTGATCGATAAGGTAAAATCCTTATTTGATGAAAAGGACTAAGAAGGAGATAGCAATATCCTTTTCCTTCTCGGTTTAACCGAGTTTGTGCATTGACTAACAAGTGCACGCAAACTATAATAACTAATGTAACAAAGGGAGGATTAATAAAATGTCTCAAGTAAAAGTTGCGATCAACGGATTCGGTCGTATCGGTCGTTTAGCTTTCCGTCAGATGTTCGGCGATCCGGATTATGATATCGTCGCGATCAACGATCTGACTGCTCCGAAAATGCTGGCTCAGTTATTAAAATACGATACATGCCAGGGTAAGTACGATCACGATATCAAAGCTACTGACAACTCGATCATCGTTGATGGCGAAGAAATCATCATCTACAAGGAAGCTGATGCTAACAATCTGCCGTGGAAAGAATTAGACGTTGACGTCGTTCTCGAATGCACAGGTTTCTACACATCCAAGGAAAAGGCTTCTGCTCATACTAACGCCGGCGCTAAGAAGGTCGTTATCTCTGCTCCTGCAGGAAAAGATCTGCCGACTATCGTTTACAACGTAAACCACAAAACATTAAAGCCGGAAGATACCATCATCTCCGCAGCTAGCTGCACAACAAACTGCTTAGCTCCGATGGCAAAGGCTCTGAATGATTACGCTCCGATCCAGACTGGTATCATGTGCACAGTTCACGCTTACACAGGTGACCAGATGCTGCTCGATGGCCCGCATCGTAAAGGCGATCTGCGCAGAGCTCGTGCTGCTGCTCAGAACATCGTCCCGAACACAACCGGCGCTGCTAAGGCGATCGGCCTCGTTGTTCCGGAACTCGATGGCAAACTGATCGGTGCTGCTCAGCGTGTACCGGTTCCGACAGGTTCCTCCACAATGCTGTTCGCAGTTGTTAAGTCCGATAAGGAAGTAACAAAGGAAAGCATTAACGAATACATGAAGTCTCAGGAAAACGAGTCCTTCGGTTACAACGATGAAAACATCGTTTCCAGCGATATCATCGGTGAAACTCATGGTTCCATCTTCGATCCGACACAGACAATGGTCGCTAAGATCGATGACAACACATACGAAGTTCAGGTTGTTTCCTGGTATGACAATGAGAATTCTTACACATCCCAGATGGTAAGAACGATCAAATACATGAACACTCTTCGTTAATCATTATTTAAAAGTCTGAATTATACAGCCTCCTGTTAAAGGAGGCTGTATTTTTTCGGTTTGATGATAAAATACTGCTGATGAAAACGATAAAACTGATCGCCTGTGACCTCGACGGCACGCTTCTTCAGAACGGGGCTCAGGAACTGAATAAGGATACTTGCGAGCTGATCGCCCGGATGCTGGACCGCGGCGTGCGTTTTTATGCCGCCAGCGGCAGACAGTATCCTAATCTCTGTGACCTCTTTGCGCCTGTCAAGGACCGCATCGGCTATATCTGCGAGAACGGAACGGTCGTGATCGAGAAGGACATCTGTATCCGCAAGAACGTTCTGGAGCGTTCTCAGGCGCTGAAGATCGCGGAAGAAGCGAATGCCTTAACGGAATACGAAGTGCTTGTTTCCGGCGAAAGAACAGGCTATATCTGCCCGAAAAGCGAGGCTTTCTATCATCATCTGAAATACGTCGTGAAGGACCGGCTTGAAGTCGTCAACGATTTCGCGGATGTTCCCGAAGATATCGTCAAGGTATCGCTCTACGGAGATCGCACGATGGTCGATGATGTTTTCTGGAAAGAGAAATACGGAAAGGAAATGTCTGTTTCCCGGGGTGCCTGGTGCTGGCTCGATTTTGCGGCAAAAGGCGCGGATAAGGGGAGTGCCCTCCGCTTTGTCAGTGAAAAGCTTTCTCTTTCTCCGGAAGAAGTCATGGCGATCGGAGACGGGGACAACGACTTTGATATGCTGCGCTTTGCCGGCTGCGGCGTCGCTATGGAGAACGGCGAAAAAGAACTGCAGGAGATCGCGGATCTGCGCATTAAAAAAGCAGAAGACTTCTTCTGCTCATTATTGGAAGGAAGAGAGGATCTCACTCTTCCGAAGTAACGATCTGACCCAGTTCGGGTGAGATAAGATCATTGATCAGCCTGTCGCGGAAGGAGCTGCTGAGACGCAGGATCAGCTTGTCCTCCTCCTGAACGATCAGGCTTTTTTCAATCTTCACCGAATAGTGTTCTTCGACCTGCCCGATCACTTTGCGCTGCTGTTCTTCCGTCATGTTGAAGAGGGCGGTGGAAAGTGCGTCCAGGACTCCGGCATGCGCGTCGGCGATCAGTGTGATACCGCGGTACCTGTTCTGACTGTAACCGCTAAAAGGATCGAGGATATGATGACGGCGGATGATATGACCTTCTTCGTCTGCCGTCAGGAAGTAGCGTTCGTAATCGCCGGAGGTGGAAAGGGCAGTGTTGTCCGCCTTGAAGGCATACAGCATCGAGGTCGTTTCCGGAGAACGGATACCGACTGTCCAGTCCGGTGTTTCTGTCTCCGCGGTATAGGTGATGACCGAAGAGGCTCCTCCGTCGATAAGGAAAGAAGTGTTGTGTTCTTTTAAGGCTTCGTAGGCTCTGTCCAGGACATAGCCTTTGCTGAAGGCTCCCAGATCGATACGAACAGCCCCTGCACAGCGATCCGATTTATGGAAGGTGACGGTCTGGTTTTCGGAGTCGATCTCGATCACGTCACGCAGTTCGTTTGCCTCCAGACGGCAGGCCAGAGCCTGCTCGATCTCTTCCGGAGCCGGATCGTCATCATAATGCTCGTTTGCGGAGAATTTCGGTGTCCAGAGGTCGCTTAAAGCGCCGATCGTCGGGTTGAAATAACCGTCCGTCAGTTCGCAGAGGATAAAGCTTTCCTCCAGCGCCGAAAGAAGATCCGGGTCGACTTTCAGCGGTGTTTCACTTCCGTAGCTGTCATTCAGCACTTTCAGATTGCTGATCCTTTCGCCATCAATGCTGTAATAGTGATGGGGATCGAGCAGACGGTGGTAATGTGTGACGATATCGGTGAATTCCTTCTGCAGCTCATTTTCTTTTGCGGGATCAACGGTCGTCAGACGGACATCTGTATTCAGTAAAAGGACCATTTCGCCGTCTTCATCCGTGATCGGAGGCAGCCAGTAGGTGTTTTTTTCGACTTGTTGTTTCGCACATCCGCAAAATACAAGCAATGCTGTCAGAATCAGGAACAGTTTGATTCGAATCATGCTATCATTATACGAGAAAAGGTCTGCCTATGGTAGACGTCATGATTTCCGGTAATAAGGGGGAAATAAAATGAATACAAACAGTGAGATCCTGCAGAAAGAGCGCCGGAAGCTGAGCATCCTGATGTATATCGGAATCGCTTTGCTGGTACTGGCTCTGGCTCTTGTCAGCACAGCGGCGATTCAGGTATTCGGCGGTAAAAAGAATGCAGAGCACCTGAACGACGTGATCGTCCGTGAGGGTGAAGATAAGACCGGACTTCCGGCTTATGCCGATTTTGACGGTTATTTCCAGTTCGCTTCCTATGGCGATGAACTCGGCTATTATATCGCCTATGACCAGGATTATTTCTATATCATCTCGATTCCGGAGAAGGATTATGAATATTTCGAAAAACAGTTTGACGGATCGGATAATTCTGT
Organism: Erysipelotrichaceae bacterium; assembly: GCA_030536365.1. Classification (GTDB taxonomy): domain Bacteria; phylum Bacillota_I; class Bacilli_A; order Erysipelotrichales; family Erysipelotrichaceae; genus RGIG5669. The sequence continues at coordinate 14,234 of JAUNQE010000037.1, forward strand.
CCGCTTCTGGGGTTATACGGAAAAAGTCCCGTATGAGGCAAAAAGCTATGCAATCGATGCTCTGAATGAGGAGATGGAAGAGGGGTTCGTCGATTTCGGCAATTTCGACGATATCTTCGGCGACGTCATGCTTGCTGCGGACAAAGAGTCCAATGTCTTCGGTATCAAAGCGATGTTCGGGCAAAAGGCGCATCTGACTGTCCCGGGTCTCTTCTGCGCATTATTCGGCATCATTCTTTTCCTGATCGGCCGCAGCGGCGTCAAGAAATTCGATCAGCTTTTCGATTCCGCCAATCTTAACGGACAGCGTATCCTGTCGGAGATCAATTCCGGCAGCGCCAAGTGGTTTGATGATCTACGCGTCTTCCAGACGGATCATTATATCGTCAATGTCCGCGGCGGTGTAACAGCGGTCGCCTTCAGCGAGATCTTCTGGGCTTATGTCACCCGTCACCGCACTAACGGCATCCAGGATTACAACTTCCTTACGCTCTGCACGAAAGATGGCGGAAGGATCAACTGCGGCAACGGCAGAACTGCCGGCAAGAAGCACCGTGCGCGCACGGAAGAAGAACATACTGCTCTTCTTGAGGTGATCTCGCAGAAGAATCCGGAAGCGCTGATCGGGTTCACGAAAGAGAACAGCGACGCATTCACAGCGCTCTGCAAACAGCTGAAACAGAAATAGGGATAACAAA
>JAUNQE010000086.1 GCA_030536365.1 Erysipelotrichaceae bacterium
GGCGACGATCTCTGGTACATGGTCAAATACGTCAAGGGCACAAAGAAGTCCCTGCCCCTGGTCGATATCCTGACACTGAGCGCCACCGGTTCCGACTTCGACAATGGCGGCGTCATCAGCAATCTCAAGACCAACGAGAAGCTCGGCAGCGGTTTTACCTTCCCGGCGGTCTCGATCCTCGATCCGACCTATACCTTCAGCGTTTCGAAATACCAGACGGCAGCCGGTTCCGCCGATATCATGAGCCACATCATGGAAGGCTACTTCTCCAAGACCGAAGACAGCGAACTGGCGGACGGCATCGCCGAAACGATCCTGAAGTCCGTTATAAAAAATCTTCCGATCGCTCTGAGAGAACCGGACAACTATTCCGCCAGAGCGAATCTGATGCATGCGGAATCCGTCGCCTGCTCCGGCATTCCGGAATACGGAAAACTCTCCACTTCCTGGCCGTGCCACGGTCTCGAACATGAGCTCTCCGCTTTCTACGACATCACCCACGGTACCGGTCTCGCGATCCTGACGCCCAGATGGATGCGCTTCATCCTGAAGAAAGACCCGTCCTGCCAGTGGCGTTTCGTCCGCTTTGCGAAGAATGTCTGGGGACTGGAAGGGGAAGACGAACACGAGCTCGCCTTAAGAGGTATCGACGCTCTTGAACAGTTCTTCCGTGACTGTGAGATCCCGATGAGCCTCAGCGAAGTCAATATCGGCACGGAGCATTTTGAGGAGATGGCGGAACATGTCTGCCAGGTCCGCGCGCTCGACAAGGCCTTCGTCCCGCTGACAAAGGAAGACGTCATCGCGATCTTTACAGACTGCCTGTAAGAACGATAAGCCGGCATGCCGGCTTTTTTCGTGCTTTCCGTGTTTTTCGGCAATGGATTTGTTACCATGAAACTGAACAGGAGGTGAGGGAAGGTGAAAAGGATCCTGAGCATCGTTTTATCCTTATTCACCGCATTGGTCATGACAGACTGCGCAAGAAAATACAGAGTGGATTACTGCGGGCAGAAGCAATTCTACCACGATGCCAAAGACAGTTATGCCGCCGGCGAGACAGTAACGGTCTATTTCTATATGATCGCCACGGATACAAGCTATTCTTTCTACCTCAACGGCGAAAAGATCAATCACGGCTACGATTCCGGGAAAGGGATCGAAGTCAGCTTCATCATGCCTGACCATGACGTAAAGCTGGAATGTTCGCACCGGAACGATTTGATGGCGCTGCCGCGGCAGGAACCCGAATTCGAAAGGCCGAAGGAAGAGGACATGCTGGCGCAGTATCTCTATTCCGGAGAAAAAGAAGACCGTTCGGACGGGTATTACCTGCGTATCTATGCATCCTCACAACCGAACAAGATCTGGATCGAACAGGAGAACATGACCGGAGCGGACAGCTTCTATCTGCTTCCGGAATTCATCTTCGGGGAACTCTGCCGGCTTGCCGGCCAGTATGATCTTCCTTCCTGGAACGATCTTGAAAAGACGGAGCGGGGAAACATCTATCAGAGCTTCTATCTCCGCACACCGGAGGGCGCGAAGATCTCTGTCAGCAGCGACCGCCAGCCGGAAAACGGCAGCGAAATACTCTCAAAACTGGGCGGACACATCCTGTCCTATGTCGACGGGTCTGCCCCGTACTATGTCAAAGAATAAAAGGAGCGAATTATGAAGATCAAATTTCACGGCCATGCCTGTTTCGAACTGACTTCCGGAAATACAACGATCCTGATCGATCCCTATATCAGCGGCAATCCGCTCTGTCAGGTGAAGGCGGAGGACCTGCATCCTGACGCGGTGCTTGTCTCTCACGGTCACGGGGATCATCTGGGAGATGCCTTATCCATCTGCAAAGCCAATCGCGCCGCATTCGTGGCGATCGTCGATATGGTCGGTCAGCTGAGCGACGCCGGACTGATGAAGAGCATTCCGTCTGTCGGATTCAGCCTTGGCGGAACGGTCGAAGTCGGTGACTTTAAGATCCGTATGGTCCCGGCCTGGCACGGCACCCGCATCAACTGCATCAACGGCTATGCGCTCCCGGTCGGCTTCGTCATCTCCGACGGAGAAACGACCGTCTACTTTGCCGGAGATACTGCTTTGTTCGGAGATATGGAAAAAGTGATAGCCCGCTATGGGATCGATGTCGCGCTGCTGCCGGTCGGAGGCTACTATACGATGGATATCGAAGACGCGGCGGTCGCGGCTGCCTGGCTGAAGACAAAGACAATCATTCCGATGCATTACGATACCTTCCCGCAGATCCGTACCGATCTCGATAAGTTTAAGGAACTGGTCGCGAAGGAGTGCGACGCGAAGGTCCTGGTGCTTGATCCCGAAGAGGAAAGGGAATTCTGATAAAGCTGACAGATATGGTATAATAGGCCCGTTGACAATGAAAGAGGGAAAAGAAATGAACGAAAGAACATACATCATGTTGAAGCCGGACTGTGTCAAGCGCGGTCTGATCGGTGAAGTCATCGCCCGCATCGAAAGAAGAGGCTACCGCATCGCCGATATGAAGATGATCAATCTGAGCGAAGCGATCCTGCGCGAACACTATGCCCATATCGCGGACAAGCCGTTCTTCCCGGAAACACTGAGATACATGACTTCCGGACCGGTCGTTGCCATGATCGTTGAGGGTGAGAATGCCATCGAAGGCATGCGTTTACTGATGGGACCGACAAGATTCGGTGCTGCTCAGCCGGGCACGATCCGCGGTGACTACGCGACTTCCACGACTTACAATATCATTCACGGTTCCGATGCTCCGGAAACGGCAGCTGTCGAGATCAAACGTTTCTTTGGCGAATAAGGCACTCTGTGCCTTTTTTCTTAGGGGGTAGTTATGAAGATCCGGAAAATGACGATCGAAGATTATGAAAAAGTCTATGCCCTGTGGCTTTCCTGCAAGGGCATGGGTCTGAATGATCTCGATGATTCGAGAGACGGTATCTTAAAATATCTCGAACGCAATCCCGATACCTGTTTTGTCGCGGTCGAAGGAGAAGATATTCTCGGGGCGGTGCTTGCCGGAAACGACGGCAGAAGAGGGATCTTCAGCCATACCGCAGTCTCTCCGGAACACCGCCGTCAGGGGATCGGCAGAGCCCTGGTGGAAGCGGCGCTGGAAGCGTTCAGAAAGCTCGGGATCCACAAGGTCAATCTCGTCGTCTTTTCCCATAACGAAGCCGGCAATGCCTTCTGGGAGAAGATGGGTTTCACAAAAAGAGAAGACCTCACTTACCGCAACTGTCTGCTCGATGAGATGGTGCGGATCGATACGTAGACTACAGGAAAAGCCCCGTGACGGGGCTTTCTTTGCCTTGCGGTAAATGCCGGGCCTCAGAAGAAAGACCTGGCAAAAAGATGAGCTGTCTGTCTGGCGTTCAGATCGACCGGGTAGACGACGATATAGTGAACGGTCCCGAAGAAGAGACAGGAACTGGTGATCCGGGCAAAAAGCTTATCCTCGAAGACGAGTTTGTTGAGCCTGGGCATGGGCATATTCCGTTTCTCCGGCTCTCGGAAGAGGGCTGTTTTTTAACATTCATGATGCAGAGGAGTATAATCTATAAGAAACAACTTTGGGGGAGAACCTTATGGCAAAAGAATTAACTGCAGAAAACAGAGACCAGGTCATCGTCCGTACAAGTGTGATCGGGATCCTGACAAATATCCTGCTGGCCGGCTTCAAGGCGTTCATCGGTGTTTTATCCAATTCCATCGCTGTCGTCCTGGATGCGGTCAATAACCTCTCCGACGCATTATCGTCCGTCATTACGATCGTCGGCACAAAACTGGCAGGAAAGAAACCGGATGCGAAGCATCCTCTCGGCTACGGCCGTATCGAATATCTGAGCGCGCTGATCGTCGCCGCGATCGTGCTTTATGCCGGCGGCACTTCGCTCGTTGAGTCGGTAAAAAAGATCATTACTCCGGAGAAACCGGATTACAGCACTGTCTCGCTGATCATCATCGCTTCCGCGGTCGTCGTGAAACTGATCCTCGGCAACTACGTAAAGGGAAAGGGCAAGCAGGTCAATTCCGGAGCGCTTGTCGCTTCCGGTTCCGACGCTTTGTTTGACGCCGTCCTTTCTTCCTCCGTTCTGCTTTCGGCGCTGATCTTCAAGTTCAGCGGTCTGTCTCTGGAGGCGTATGTCGGTGTGCTGATCGCCGTTATGATCATCAAGGCCGGTTTTGAAATGATGTCGGACACACTGGATGAAGTTCTCGGCGCACGTCCGGATAAGGAACTGAGCCAGAAGATCAAAGGCCTTCTGAAAGAAGAGGAAGGTGTACGCGGCGCGTACGACCTGATCATCAACAACTACGGTCCCGACCGCAACTATGCTTCCGTTCATCTGGAGCTTCCGGATACGATGACAGTCAAGGAACTGGATGAGCTGACGAGAAAGGCCGAAGCGAAGGTCTTCCGTGAGACCGGTGTCGTTCTGACCGGTGTCAGTGTCTATTCCTATAACACAAAGAACGATGAAGCAGCCAGGATCCGTGATGATGTCGCGGAAGTGATCTCGTCCTTTGACTGGGCTGTCCAGATGCATGGCTTCTATCTGAGCGAAAAAGAAAAGAGAATGCGCTTTGACGTTGTCATGAACTTCGGGATCGAACCGAAAGAGGGCATCCGTCTTCTGCGCGAAAAGCTCAAGGAAAAATATCCGGATTACACGATCCAGATCACACCGGACGTATACGTCTCCGACTGATCATTGGAACATCGTAAACAATAAAGCCCGAATCGGTAACTGTCCGGTCCGGGCTTTTTCTATTATGAAATCAGGAAGATCTGCACCTGATCATAGTGGAAGATA
>JAUNQE010000038.1 GCA_030536365.1 Erysipelotrichaceae bacterium
TAAAAAAGAGCCGTTACGGCAATGAATGGGAAATCATTCATTTCGTAACAGCCCCCTGTTTGTTTAGAGATACTTTTTTAAAGATTCGGCTTTGTCTGTTTTCTCGAAGCTCGAGGTCTCTCTGCCGAAATGGCCGTAAGCGGCAAGCTCGCTGTAATGAGCGCTGCGCAGATCGAGTTCCTCGATGATATTGCGGACGCTGAGATCGAAGTTTTCATTGATCGCTTTCAGAGCTGTTTCCTCGCTGACTTTCGCGTCCGTCATGGTGATGTTCAGCGAGAGCGGGAGCGGTCTGCCGATGCAGTAGCCTGCCTGCAGGGTGACGGAGGAAGCGAAACCGGCCGTGACCAGGTTCTTGGCGACATAGCGCAGATAATAGGCTGCGGAACGGTCGACCTTGGACGGATCCTTACCGGAGAAGGCGCCGCCGCCGTGCGGGGCTGCTCCGCCGTAGGTATCCACGATGATCTTTCTGCCGGTCAGTCCGGTATCTCCGAAAGGACCGCCGATCACGAAACGTCCGGTCGGGTTGATGAAGATCTCGGTATCTTCCTTCATCAGTTCTGACGGCATGACCTTGTCGATGACCTCTTCTTTCAGGAGCTTGCGGACATCCTCGAGTTCGATGTGCGCGCGGTGCTGGTTGGAAAGAACGATTGCCGCGATGCGGACCGGTTTTCCGTCTTCGTATTCAACGCTGACTTCCCCTTTTCCGTCCGGGCCAAGGAATTCATAGTCTTTCTTGATCTCATCAAGACGGCGCATCATCTGTGAGGAAAGGTAATACGGCAGCGGCAGGTAAGCCTCTGTCTCATCGCACGCAAAGCCGTACATGATGCCCTGGTCACCGGCACCGATATCGTCTTTTAAAGAAACTCCCATATCGATATCCGCGGACTGTTCATGGACTTTGACAAAGACATTGATGTCATCGTATTTGAAACCGTACTCCGGATCATCGTAACCGATCCTCTTGATCGTTTCCCGGGCAACGTTTTCATAGTTGACGCGGGCTTTGCTGGCGACTTCGCCGGAGATGTAAAGGGTATCGAACGCTGCCATGCATTCTACAGCGACATGCGCGTTCGGGTCTTCTCTGAGATATGCATCCAGGATCGCGTCCGAGATCTGGTCACAGACCTTGTCCGGATGACCGGCTGCGACGCTTTCCGAAGTAATGATCTTTTTCATATATGTTGCCTCCTAAATAAAAACCTCCAAGAGGAGGCTTATAGAATGTAAATTCTCGCTCCCTCATCTTTCAGATCTCTCTGTAGGATTTGGCACCTTGTTTCCAGGTTGCCGGGTTTCGCAGGGCCTATTCCCTCCACCGCTCTTGATAAGGTTTTACGTTGGTTATTATATGCATAACGATCCGGAAACGCAAGTGAAATTATCCGCTTTTCCGTTTCCTGTTACAAACGGTACGGATCCCAGCTGTCTCCCGGGTCTTTGTGCCGGGTCTTCCAGATCAGCCGGCCGTCGTCTCCGTCCGCGCGCGGACGATCTTCAAGTTCCAGAACATAGCGTTCTCCGGCATTGATGATCCTGGTCTGTCCGAAAAGCTCCTCGCGTTTCAGCTGATGACTGTAGCGCAGATGTGTATGTCCGTGAAGCAGATATACCGGCGGATAGCGGGTGATCAGGTCACGCAGCGCCTGAAAGCCGCGGTGCGCCGGGTCATCGAGATCGCCGAGCCCGCGGGGCGGGGCGTGCGTCACGACCAGGTCCACGCCGCCGTTAAACCAGATCGCCGGCAGAAGCTTCCAGATCCGCCGGCGCATCTGTGCCTCTGTATACTGATGCGGACCGGGACGGTAGCGCAGACAGCCTCCCAGCCCCAGGATCCGGTAACCCCGGTAGATGACATACTGTCCGTCGATGCATTCGCAGCCCTCCGGCGGCGAGTTTTCATAATGTCCGTCGTGATTTCCGTGCACGTAAAGCACCGGCACACGGGCCATCGTCGCAAGAAAACGCAGATATTCCGATTTCAGATCGCCGCAGGAGATGATCAGGTCGTATCCGTCCAGCCTTCCCGGACGGTAATAGTCCCACAGCGCCGGACATTCCTCGTCCGCGATCATCAGGATCTTCATGCGTCTTCCTCTTCCGGACGGATCTTGTCTTTATATATGCCGAACTCACGAACCAGCGGACGTGACTTTGGAAGCAGTTCTTCGTACTGCGGTATGCCGCCTTCGACGTTATCGCACAGCCAGTCCATGCGCAGCAGCTCCAGCGCATCCAATTCCCTGCCGCCGTCACTGATCACCGTCCCGTCCTGCGCTGTCAGGGGGCAGCGGAAGACGGAAAAGCGTTTTTCACGGATATCCTTCATCAGCATTTCCGCCAGCGCAGCCGTTCCTGCCGGGACGGCATCCGTCATCTTGACATCGACAGCGCCGCTGTCCATGCCCCACCAGTAATTGATCGCTTCCGTCTCTTTTTTGGGTGTCCAGTTGCCGCCTAAGACGGTACGGACGATATTTTCATAGACCCTTCCCCAGTTCCAGTGCGGTGAAGCCAGGGCCTGACGTCCGTCTCCTTCGTAAAGCGTTACGCCGAACGGGCCGAAATACTCTGCCTGCGCAAGCGGCACATCGCGGTGGGAAATGACCCGGATCCCTTCCTTTTTCAGGACCGCGGCCGGATCTTCCTCCACGCAGCTCCATACAAGGCGGATGCGCGCATCCGGGTCGACCATCCTGGCACCCAGGGCAAACGCGTTGATCGAAGCCGGCACGCCGGGCACCGGGTAAGAACCGACATAACCGATCTTTTCCCCGCGGGCGAAGATCGCGGCGATCATTCCGGTGATGAACTTCCCTTCGTAGGTGCGGCAGTAATAGCTGCGGACGCTCGAATGGGAGTCATCAACGGAACAGTTCAGGAAACGCAGCTTCGGATAGCGCAGAGCCGCTTTCAGAGCTGCCCGGCGCTGCAGCGGAGTAGTCGTAAAGATCAGTTCCGCTCCTTCGCCGACGGCTTTTTCGATCAGTTCCTCCGTTTTTTCGGGCGTGTCGGCGTGGCTGTATTCACGAACGCCGACTTTGTCGCCCAGCGCCTCCTTCATCTCGGCAGCGCCCCGGATATGTGCACTGGTCCAGAGGCTGCTGTCCGCGTCTCTTTCGTAAAGGAACGCGACCTGCAGCCGGCTTGGGGTGAAGGAAGCCAGTTTCTCCAGCGGATTCTTTTCCGACGGCACTTCCGGCAGCACATGCGGACGGTCGATGGCGGTTGTATGGATATCCTGCCAGAGATCATCGAGCGACTGTTTCAGCTCCTTATCCGTAAGGGTGAACAGCTCCTCATAGGAATGGACTTCGAACCATGACATGAGCGCTTCCTCGGGCGAAGAATCCTGCGCCTTTGTTCCGAGCGCACGGAAAGCTTCCAGAAAATATGCCCAGCCGGAGAGGAAGTGGCGGCGTTCCTTTTCACTCCATTCCTCATTTTCCTTTTTCCCGACCGCCTTCAGCAGTCTGGCATAGCGGCCCGGGACGGTGAACTTGATGTCATAGATCCCGGCACAGCGGTAGAAATCCAGGAATTCATAATAGGCCTGTATGTGCGGCTCGCTGCTTTTCGGCGGCAGGATACGCTTGATCCGGGCTGGGATGCGGACCGCGCCGAATGCGTGCAGAACGCTTGTCCGCTTGTTTCCCTCCAGGACATAAAAATCTCCGAGGTATTCGTAACAGCTGATCGGGTCCCGTATTCCTTCATCCGACACGCAGGCGTCTGCCAGCGCCATCCATTTCGCGGCAAATTCGCTTTCCACAGGCAGCACCGGCAGAAATCCCGCTGAAAAGGCGGAGATCCGGCCGGCGGATTTTGTGCCGACAATACGGCGTACCGGGATCTCCTGCACCGGAAGATCATTTACGGTATAACGGCTCAGGTCCGGAAGCAGTTCGTCCAGGACCGCCGGATAGGGGTCTTTTCCCTGCTGGCGGCGTTCCTGCATGTCCTTCTGACCGGCATGCAGCGCTTTGATATATTCATCTCTGCTGACGAGAAGCATATTTATAACCTCCTGCTGCCGGTCTTCCGGCAGCGTGTGAACGATCTTCGTTCATGAATCAAATCATATTAGCACAAAAAAACGAAAAGAAAAGCCCCCTGTGCAAAGAATATCAGTATAAAAAGGGGGGCTTTCCGCGTTATCGGGGAAAGAGATACAATGAGACAAGGAGGATCCCCCTGCATATGGATAATAAAAAGAAACGCGAGATCCTGCTGGCCATTGCGGCAGTCTTTGTATCCCTGTTTCTCTACCGCTTCTTCGGAAGAATGGTCAAAGGGCTGGTCAAGGATGAATTTCTGGGAAATATGCTGGCACAGGCAGTCTTTGCCCTGTTCGTGCTTGCGGCCGTTCTGCTGCTGAAAAAGACGGAGATATTCCGAAGCGATCTGAACGCTCTGATCGGCGGCCGGTTCTCTGCCGGCTTTCTGCTGTTTCTGACCCTGTTTCTGTTTTGTGCCGGCACACTGCCTTCCGCAAATATGACCGTCACCACCGTCCAGATCCTGTATTTTGCAGTCTAGATTCTGCTGATCGGTTTCTGCGAGGAAACACTGTTCCGCGGTCTGGTCCAGAATTCCCTGAATGCGTATCTCGGGGAGGACAACAGAAAGCACGTCCTGCTCGCGGTCTTTATCTCCAGCGTGGTTTTCGGACTGACGCATCTTACCAACGGTCTCCAGCCCGGGGTTGATCTTTTTGCGGCTGCCTGCCAGGCAACGGTCACTGCTTTCATGGGCGCGTATCTCGGGGCCGTCTATTACCGCACCGGGAAAAATCTATGGTATCTGATGCTGCTGCACGGACTGTATGACGGCGGCGCGCTCATCGTGAGCGGCGCCCTGTCCGGAAACAACACGGTCTCGATCATCGGCGCATCCGGTTCTGCAGGTGTCCGGGGCGTTCTGATCTGGGTGGCGGTCTATCTTCTGCTGACGCTGTTCCTGCTGCGCAAAGACAGGATCGCGTCTTTTCTGAAGAAACCGGAATTCCGCCGGTCCGAACCGGAAATATATAAAGCAGGACAGGTCCTGCTTATCATATAAAGGAGAAACATCTATGAAACTCTATCTAAAACAGAAGGTCTTCAGCTGGGGCGACAAGTTCCACCTGTACGACGAGAACGGCGAGACCTGCTACACCGTCGAGGGAGAGGTCTTCACCATTGGTAAAAAACTGCATGTTTACGATGTCCTCGAGAACGAGGCTGCCTACATTCATCAGGAAGTCTGGTCTTTTCTGCCGCGCTTCTATATCGAACGCCCGGACGGGGACAAGTATGAGGTCATCAAGGAATTCACTTTCCTTCACCCCTGCTACACCGTCAGCGGCCTGAACTGGACGGTGGAAGGCGATTTCTGGGCGCATGAATATGAAGTGATCGAGAACGGAAAGACAGTCGTCGATGTTTCCAAGGTCTGGTTCTCCTGGGGAGACGCCTATGAGATCGACATTGATGATTCTGTCGACGAAGTCACAGCTTTATGTGTCGTGCTGGTGATCGACGCGGTCCTGGCAGCAGAAGCTGCTGCGGCAGCCAGCTGATTCTCAGCGCAGCGTTTCCAGATATTCTTCCAGACACCAGTTGTTTTCGGTCATGATCTGCGCAGCCTCTTTACCGACATAACGGTAATGCCAGGGCTCGTTGATCACGTGTGTGATCTCGGTCTTGTCCGCCGGATAGCGCTGAACAAAACCGTATTTCCAGGCATTTTCGTGCAGCCACCTCCAGGCGTGATCGGAGGACTGCACCGAACTGTTCTCGGAATTGATGTCGATTCCCAATCCAAGCTGATGCTCGCTGTAACCCGGTTTATTGACCTGAGCTTCGGCTTTTTCTTTTGCTTCCTCAGGGGTATAACCCTGGTTTTCAAAATCACGGATAAAACGCTCCATGATCTCGACCTGGTCCTCATAGCTGCGGTAGGAAGAAGTCACGATGATCGAGATCCCCTCACTGCGGGCATCGTCGAACATCGCCTGCAGATCCGGATAGATCCTTTCATCGACCGCCTGATCGTTGCGCAGTTCGATCAGCGTAAAAGTATGATCCTCAGGAACGGGATTCTCATAATTGACCAGGACCAGACGCCAGTCATCCGATATCTGTTTCGGCGGCCTGTTTTCCGCTCTTTCCAGCAGCCAGCGGATCGTGCCGATACCTAAAACAGCTGCAAAAGCGAATACCGCAAGCAGCAGGATCACAGCGCCGATGCGCACTCTTCTGCGTTTTCTTCTTTTATTCACAGTTTGTTTCCTATTGTAAAGGAGTGCGGATGTCCGCACTCCTGATTATACCCGAATGATTCCCGGAGGATTTTAATTATTCCTTAAATCAGATAATAGAGGATCCCCATCAGGATACCGGAAAGAAAACCGCCGGTATGTCCGAGAAGGGAAACGTGCGGCATCAGCGAGATGATCAGATTGATGACGAGTGTCCGCAGGATCGAGTAACGGACAGAGTCATACGCGAAATACCCGCGCGCGTATAAAAGAACGATGTACGCGCCCAGAAGACCGAAGATCCCGCCGCTGAGACCGACTGTATAGGAATCTTTCTTCTCATGTAAAGTGATCAGCGCCCCGGAGCCGAGGATCGCGACAAAAAGCAGCAGCAGAAAACGCAGACTGCCCATGCGCGGTTCAAGAAAAGACCCGAGATTGTACAGGGCGATCATGTTCATCAGAAGGTGCTGCACAGAAGCGTGCAGAAAAGCAGCTGTCAGGATGCGGTAATACTGGCCTCTGCGCACCTGCATGGGGATCAGTCCGTATTTAGAGATCATATCCTCGCCGTAACTGTAGCTGTTCTGACGGTTCTGCAGAACAAATACCACTACACATACCGCGATCAGCAAAAACGTCGCCGGATAATCCATCTTCTACCTCCGGATGCGTGTCCCGGTCTTTCCTTCAAGACCTTCCTTCGCTTTCTCAAGCGAGGTAATCAGGGCTTCTTTCCCGCTCTCGCTGACGAATTTCAGACAGGCCTGGATCTTCGGCAGCATCGAGCCCGGGGCAAACTGCCCTTCTTTTATATATTCTTCCGCTTCGGCAAGCGTCATTTCACTGAGTTCCTTCTGTGCGGGCTTGTTGAAGTTGACACATACTCTGTCGACCGCGGTCAGGATGATCAGTCTGTCCGCGTTCAGATCGATGGCCAGTCTGGCACAGGCGTTGTCCTTGTCGATGACTGCGGATACACCGCACAGATCGCCGTTTTCCTCTTTCACGACCGGGATCCCGCCGCCGCCGACGGTGATCACGATAAAGTCCCGGTCGACCAGTTCCTTTAATAGATCCAGCTCACAGATCTCCAAAGGCATAGGCGAGGCAACGACTTTCCGCCAGCCTCTGCCAGCATCCTCCTTATAGATATCGCCTGTCTCTTTCATCAGTTCCCCGGCTTTTTCCTCATCATAAAAGATCCCTACCGGTTTGGACGGGTCTTTGAACCCCGGATCGTTTTCATCCACGATCATCCGTGTCACGACGGAAGCGCAGCTTTTGGCGATCTTCCGCCGGCGCAGTTCATTCGTGATCGCCTGCTGCAGATGATAGCCGATATAGCCCTGGCTCATGGCGACACATTCCGCGAACGGCATCGCCGGGGTGTTATCGTGTTCGCTGGCATACGCCATCGCGTTATTGATCATTCCGACCTGCGGACCGTTGCCGTGTCCGAGGATCACTGTATATCCCTCTTCCGTCAGGTCCGCGATCACTGTAGCGGTCTTCTTGACCAGCTGCAGCTGCTCCTGCGGAGTGTTTCCTAAAGCGTTGCCGCCTAAAGCAACAACGATCTTTCCTTTATTCATACTTGATACAGTCTCCGTTTCTTACGTATCCATATTATCATCTTTCCGTCTTTTAGACCTCCGGAAGAAGAAAGCGGCTATGGTAGAATAAAGGAAAGAAACCGTAATACACCGCATATCGCGGCGGACTGGGAGGGTATATGAAAACAGTTGTGCTGTACGGCGAAAAAATGAATTATGACAAACTGCTGGATTTTTCGATCCTGTCTGAAGAAGTCGATGTCTATGATGACGCGGACGAGACCAAGCTTCTCGAACGCATCAAAGACGCCGATGTGCTGATCACCAAGGAGAATCCGGTAACAGCGGAGATGCTGAAGGAATTCCCTGAGCGTCTGAAGCTGATCATCGAAGCCGGTACCGGCTACAACAACATCGACACGGCCGCTGCCAGAGAAAAAGGCATCACCGTCTGCAATGTTCCGGCCTATTCCTCGGAAAGCGTTCGTGAGATGGCGATCCTGTTCATCCTGATGCTGTCGAGCTCCATGCACAAACAGGTCGTCATGCTGAACAACGGCGATAAATCAAATTTCTCACGTTATCTCTCCGTTCCCCATAATGAGGTCTACCAGAAGACGCTGGGCATCATCGGCGAAGGCCGTATCGGTTCGATCGTGATCGACAGTGCCCTGCATCTCGGAATGAAGGTCCTCGTCTATTCCAGAACGGTAAAACCGGACCGTGAAGGCGTCCGCCACGTCTCCCTGGACGAACTTCTCAAAGAGAGCGACTACGTCTCCCTGCACTGCCCGCTGACACCGCAGACACATCACATCATCGATGAGGAAGCGCTGGATAAGATGAAGAAGGAAGCCTTCCTGATCAATACCTCCCGCGGACCGCTGATCGATGAAAAAGCGCTGATCAAAGCTCTGCAGGAAAAGACGATCGCCGGAGCTGCTCTGGACGTTCAGGAAGTTGAACCTCTGAGCGAAGACAGTCCGCTCTTTGAACTGGACAACGTGATCCTGACCCCGCATATCGGCTGGAAAGCTCTGGAAACACGCAAACGCATGGTCAGTATCGTAAAGGATAATATCGAGGCTTACCGCAAAGGCGAGCCGATCAACGTCGTTAATTAGGAGGAAATATGGCACTTTTACAAGTCAACTACTTATCCAAATCGCTTTTCCGTATCGTTCCGCTGAACGTCGTCCTTCCTTCGGATAAGATGACCTTTGATAAATCCGGTTATTTCTATCCGGAAGATTATAAATTCAAGACCCTGTATCTCCTGCACGGTCTTCTGGGAAACTATACCGGCTGGATCACCAACACCCGCATTCAGCGCTGGGCAGAAGAAAAGAATTTGGCGGTCGTAATGCCTTCCGGAGATAACTCCTTCTATGTCAACGGCATCACCGCCAATAACGACTATGGGGAATTCATCGGCAAAGAGCTGGTGGAGATCACCCGCAGAATGTTCCCGCTCTCCGATAAAAGAGAAGATACCTTTATCGGCGGTCTTTCCATGGGCGGCTTTGGTGCGCTGCGCAACGGCATGAAGTATTCCGATACCTTCAGTCACATCATCGCCCTGTCTTCCGCCGTTCATCTGTTTGAGCCCGGTGCCCGCCAGGTCGCGGATGAGAATACCGTCTTCGGAGATCTTGCGGTCGCGACAGAAAGCGATAAGAACCCGGAAGTCGTGATGAAGGAACTTGCCGGATCCGGCAGGGAAAAACCGAAGATCTACATGGCCTGCGGCGAAAGCGACTCGCTGCTGCCGGCGAACCGCCGTTATCACGAACTTCTTGTTAAGAACGGCTTCGATGTTGAATACCACGAAGCTCCCGGCGCGCATACCTGGGATTTCTGGGACGGACAGATCAAACCCTTCCTTAACTGGCTGCCGCTTGATGAAGCAGTCAACGGTGTCGGGGACGGCAACGTCATGACCACAAACGGAAACTGAGCCTGACTGTATTCTGAAAAAAGAGGACCCTGACCGGTACTTATGCCGGTTAACAGGATCCTCTTTTTGTTTCTGATCATTCTATAATATTCAGTTTTTTCGGATCGATCTGATAGATCACGTCTTTTCTCTCAACGATGATGCGGATCTTTTCCAGAAGTTCCGGATCTGCGGTGATGTTGCGCAGAAGTTCTCTGGTCGGATTGATCGCGGTCGGATGACCGGTGTTCTGGAACATCGTCAGGTCGCCGTTTGTGTCTCCGTAGCTGTAGCAGTTCTCAAGATCCAGATCATAGATCTCCGCGAGCTCCAGCAGCGCCTTTTTCTTGGACACGGAATCCCACATCGGAACGACTTTGCCGGTGTAAAGACCGTATTCATCTGTCTCATAGAGAGAAGCTCTCCAGTCATCGAAGTGATACTTGGCAGCCATCTCCTTGACCAGAGCATCCGGCGAACCGGAGATCGCGATCACCTTATGGCCGGCTGCCTGGTGTTTTTCGATCTCATTACGGGAGAAAAGATAGACTCTTTCCCCTTTCTGCTCGATGACTTTGCGGGCGATAAAATCGATATGTTCGGAAGAGATGCCTTTGGTGGTCTCGCGGAAGATCCCGACCATCTTCTGCAGATAGTCATCATAATCTCCCTGTCGTCTGTCCCAGGCATTGAATGCCGGGCGGACCTCATCTGACCAGCGGTCATTGGAGATGATCTCGTGGGTGACCATCTTCTTGAAGACTTCTGTGATCAGACCTTCACGGTATATCGTTCCATCTATATCAAAAAATGCAGCTATTTTCTTCATTTGATTTCCTCCTTGATATTCAGTTAATCCATTATAGGAGGATTTTCGTAAATTGCAAACGCAATGCTAGCGAAGATAATGCACGCGTTTGGGATCATAACGATCCTGCTGTTTCTTTTCCTCTGCCGGATAACCGACTGCCAGCAGCGCGAAGGCCTCAAAGACCGGCGGTGTCCGCAGAACTGCGTCTACTGCCTGCATGCGTTCCTTGACCGGGGCGATTCCGAGCCATACGCAACCGAGTCCCAGGCTGTCCGCTTCAAGCCACAGGTTCTCACAGGCGATCGAGCAGTCGATCTGCGCGTATTCCGGGATACGGCATTCCTTGCGGCTCAGGACAACGATCCCCAGCGGGGCATTTGCCAGACAGGACGCATAGGGAGAAGTCGCTGCGAGCTGCTGCAGTACAGCTTTATTGGTCACGACAACGAACTCCCAGGGCTGCTGGTTAGCGGCAGAAGGAGCCGCCATCGCGGCTCTCATCAGTTGTTCGATCTTTTCCTTTTCCACTTCCTGTTCAGTGAAGCGGCGGATGCTGGTGCGGTGAAAGATCTCATTCATCTTCTTATCTCCTGCTGTTTATCAGTCCATGACGATATAGAATTTGTCGCCGAGACGTGACATGCAGAGATCGGTCTGCAGAAGGATCAACGCAGCGTCGTAGTTTTCGAAGTAGATCGTTGTGACATCTTGTCCGGCAAAGCCCTTCATCGTTGATGCGTCGTCTACATAGCAGGTGTAGCCGATATCCGTCTTTTCATAATGGCCTTTATACTGGCCCATGCCGGCGTAACAGTTTTCCGTAAAGACGAAGGTCCCGTCCGCGTTAAACTGGATCGTCGGTAAGAGGTTCTCCTGGACACCTTCGATCGGATCATGACGGAAAGTTCCGGAATAAGAAGCTGCTGTTTTAAGAGCTTCCGGGATCTTGCCGCTGATCGTAAAGATATCTCCTTTGGAGGAAGACTGGATGCCCCGCTGCAGGATCAGAGTATCCTCATCATACATCTGCATTTCAAAGTTATGGATCGGGTTGCCGGCTTTGTCATAAGGCACCTGTTCAAAATTGCTGAAAAGGATCATATCTCCCTCTGTTCCCCAGAGTCCTTTGATCTCGGTAGCACCCATACCTTCGATCTCAACAAAAGTAAAGGAACCGTCATTATGGAATTCCACGAAAGAGCCGTTCTTTTCTTTGTTCTGGCTGGCATTGTAATAAGCGATGTATTCCATCTCCGTCGTTGTGGTCCCGGTCGGCTGCGGCGTAGGCGTTGCGGCAGTCTGGCTGCTTTCGGTTTTATCTGTAGAGAAGACCGCATCCGCTTTTGAGCCGGCTAGCTGTGTTTTCAGGACCAGTGTTTTTTCGTCTCTTACTTCAAGCAGGATCTTGGAGTATTGACCGACTGCCGCTTTTTCCACGTCGAGCGTGACGACATTTTCATTCAGTGTCCATTTGCCGCTGATCTCATAACTTCCTTCACTGAAGTTGTCTGTCAGCACGAAACTGCCGTCTTTGCCGAACCAGAGTTTGGAATGGTCAGCATTTCCGAATTCGTCGACTGTGTTGTAGAACGTCTTGCCGGCAATATTGAATTTTTCTTTCTTATTGCCGGTACAGCCTGCCAGAAGCAGGACTGCCGTGACTGTCAAAAGTATCTTGACGAACAGTTTTTTCATATTTCTCTTCTCCTTTATCTGTTGAAAAATCGGTCAGGGACCGTGAAAATACGGATTTGTTGTGAAATAGGGAATTTTGGTTTCATTTGTTAAAACACTGCCCTTTGTATTTCCAATTTCAGTTTATCATAGATTTTTTTCTACCCTCTTCCGGCAGAAAGAGGAAGCTTTACACAACCTTGTTTTATGTAACACGATGGCTTACAGGAAGCGTACGACTGTGCCGTAGGCAAAGATCTCAGCGACCTGTTTGCGGCTGAGCGCGCCCTCTTTTTCTGACATCCGGTATTCAAATTCGCAATCCAGGACCGCGTCGCCGCCTAACTGACGGCATTGTTTTTTCAGCTGTTCCTTTACCCCTTTGAAGGCTTTCCCGGGATCAGCGCCGCCGAGCAGACCGTCCTTATCGGAATCCAGCGCAAATACACAATCGATTATCTCGAACTCACGGTTTACAGTACCGGTCGATATAACGATCTCCTTTTTCTTCTGTGTGGAAGACGGATTTACCATCGATGCGTTCACCATTGCCATATTTCTTTCCTTCTTTCTTTTTTTAATTTCACTGAACTTTATTTGTATAGATCTCACTTTCGGTGATGATCTTATCTACTCTCAGATCATGTTCCTCCGCGGGGATCTGGTCGAAGATCTGACAGGAAAAACAGACAGCGACTTTTAAGGTTTTAAAGTTCTGTACGAAGGTGCGGTCGTAATAGCCGCCGCCATAACCGAGACGTCTTCCTTCCCTGTTGAAAGCCAGTCCCGGGAAGACTGCAAGATCGATCGATTCCGGACGGACTACTGCTGTTTCATCGAATCGGGGTTCGCGGATCCCGAAACTTCCTTTGGCAGTCAGATCCTCGCGACTGCGGATTCGGATAAACAACATTTCCTTATCCCGGACCAGAGGCACACAGACTTTCTTTCCCTCCTTTAGAAGCTCATCGATCAGAAGATCGGTAGCAACTTCTTCCGGCAGACTGCAGTATACCGCGACCGTTTCAGCTGCTTTCATTTCCGGGAGAGCCAGCAGTGTTTCTTCGATCTTTAAAGAAGCGGACTTTTTATCTTTAAACTCTTTCCGCTGTCTTTTGGCGAGTTCCCGCATTTCCTTCTTATTCATAACTTTATTTTACTGTTTTCTTATTCTCTCCCGCAAAAGAAAAGCCGTCTGTGGATACAGACGGCAATTATTCAGTGATCTTGATTATTAGAGAAGAGACTCGACGCAGGATCTGACAAGTTTCATATCTGCTGTCGGTTCGAAACGGGCAACGACATTTCCTTCGCGGTCAACGACGAATTTTGTGAAGTTCCATTTGATATCCGGATTGCTGGCGTAATTCTTGTCAATCTTCTTCAGCATAGCGGACATTGCGAACGCCATCGGGCCTTTTCCGAAACCTTCAAAACCCTTCTGTTCCTTCAGGAATGCGTAAAGCGGAAGCGCGTTTTCACCATTGACATCACTCTTCTTCATCTGCGGGAACTGTGTGTGATACTTTAGTGTGCAGAATTCATGGATCTCTTCGTCCGTTCCCGGTGTCTGACCGGCGAACTGGTTGCAGGGAATATCCAGAACCTCAAAGCCCTTTTCATGAAGTTCCTCATACATTTTCTCGATCGGCTCATACTGCGGAGTAAAACCGCAGCCTGTGGCGGTATTAACGACCAGTACGACTTTTCCTTTGAAGCCTATTAATGAAACTTCTTCACCATGTCTGTTGGTAACAGTGTAATCATAAAAACCCATTAGAAATTACCACCTTTCTTTATAACCATTTAGATTGTACACAATTAAATATTGCCATTCAAGAGTTATTCTGTCAGCTTTATCGGGATGATGGATGTTTGTATACATATATTTGTATATAATGAATAGGATTTGGAGGAAAACTATGAATTATGAAATTATCGGCGGTGCATTCCCGGTCGTGGAATGTCATCTCGAAAGAAACGAAACGATGATCACAGAAGGCGGCTCAATGGTATGGATGAGTCCGAATATGGATATGCAGACTTCCGGAGCCGGCGGTTTAGGCAGATTCTTTTCCGGAGAGAATATCTTCCAGAATCTATATACCGCAAAAAACGGAGAAGGAATGATCGCGTTCGGATCCAGCTTCCCGGGAAAGATCATTCCTGTTGATCTCCGTGAAGGAGACTGGATCTTCCAGAAAAGAGCATTCCTGGCATCAGAAGACAGCGTAAAGGTCTCTGTAGAGTTCCGGAAAAAACTCGGAGCCGGTTTCTTCGGCGGCGAGGGCTTCATCATGCAGAGACTCAGCGGCAATGGAACCGCGTTTGTAGAGATCGACGGCGATCTGAAAGAGATCTTCCTTTCTGATGGAGAGCAGATCGTAGTTGATACCGGAAATGTTGCCGGATATGAGGCAGGTGTCTCCATGGATATCGTTCAGGTAAAGGGCATGAAAAACATTCTCTTCGGAGGAGAAGGTCTGTTCAATACCGTTCTGACGGGACCAGGCAGAGTATGGCTGCAGACGATGCCGATCTCCGGTGTCGCGAGCGCGATCCTTCCTTACCTTCCGACACCTTCAAATAAATAAAGAAACAGATAGTATAAAGGCTGCTCTGATATAGCCCCTGTCAAGTAGACAGTCGAAATATCTAAAACGAATGCCATAA
>JAUNQE010000087.1 GCA_030536365.1 Erysipelotrichaceae bacterium
TTCTCCTCGGAAAGGATTTTTGTTTTACTCAGTCTCGCAGCTGATCACGAGGCCCTTGCGCTCCATGTAGTAGCTGCATAAGCCGCGGGTCGGATAGATCAGGACCTCCGCCTGCGGGAACTCCTGCAGGACCGCTTCCTTCAAATGTTCAGCGCCTTCCTCGTGTTCCACATGGGTGATGATCACCCTGCCGCCGGCATAGCCGGCTTTTTTCATATCGGTCAAAAGGACAGCGTTGACCTTTTTCTCGCCTCTGGCCTTGCCGGTGACGCTGATCTTTCCCTCTTCACTGGCGGTACCGGTGACACTGATGCGCAGCACGCTCAGAGCAGCGGCGACCGTCTTGTTGACACGGCCGTTCTGGGTCAGGTTATGCAGGGAGATAAAGGCAAAGAAGAGTCTTGTGTGTTTCTGGTATTCGCGGATCTCCTTATCGATCGTTTCAAAATCCTTTCCGGAACGGATGAGTTCGGAGAGCTTCAGAAGAAGCAGCACTTCCTCGCCGCCTGTGGACAGGGAATCGATGATCGAGATCTTCGCTTCCGGATCCTTTTCATGATACATATCGGCAGCGCTCAGGGCGCTGTTATAGGAACCGGACAGAGCACTGGTCACGGTCATCACAAAGATCTCCTTCTCCCCTTCGAAAGCCGTCTGCCAGGCATCGATCGAGGGGCAGGAGGTATAGGATCTGCCTTTGTAATTCGCAAGATAATCCAGCATTTCGGTTACATTCAATGACGGATCATCCAGGAAACTGCGCTCATCTGTATAGATCGTAAGCGGAACTGTGCGGAAATCCACACCTTGAAGATCATAGAGATCGCAGGACGAATCGGCAACGATACGCATAAAAAACCCTCCGTGGTACTAAGGTGAATTGTATGCGGGAATGAACCATGTTAAAATGTACAAAGAAGCGAATACTGTAACAATTTTTACATTAAAGGTGTATATGTAACATTTATGAAGATAAAGACAAATCCCAACAGCCGCACCCGGGCTACCCGCATCGCGATCGGCGATGCCATTCTGGACGAACTTGAACATAAGGAATTCTCAAAGATCAAGGTGGCGGATGTCGTCCGCAACGCCAATGTATCGAGAATGTCCTTTTACCGTTATTATGAGAATCTGTATGACGCGCTCTGCGATTATCTGAACATCATCGTCAACGGCTATATGATCGAAGGCGGCGAGATCAATGATCCGGGCATCTACATGAAGCTTGAACACATCGAATTCTCGCTGAATTATTTTGACCGCTACTCGCGCTATTTCCTGACACTCAACAAGCACGGCCTTTACGAGGTCATGATCGACGCCGTCAACGAATACATGGTCAAGAACATCCTGCCGCAGAAAAAACTTCATATGTACGAGCTTTACGCCTATGCCGGCGGCCTGCTGAACTCCTTCCTGAAATGGGAGGAGGAAGGCAAGAAAGAGAGCGCCCACAATGTCGCCTCGATGATCTACCGTCTCTACAATCACAGCGAAGCGGACGGTACCCACGAGATCTGAGACCTGAACATCCGCCTGAGGGCGGATTTTTTATGGAAAAATGACAAAGACAGCCTTTCTGTAAACCTCGCGATTCTATTCGGTATCCCGGGAATACTATAGAATGAAGGAAATGCTGATCGGACTTTTGCTATACCGCATCCTGAATACCTACGATCCGAACACCCTGTATTACTGGGTGATGATTTTGATCTGCGCCGCTTTCAGCGTTTTTTCGCTGACCGGAAAATGGAAGATCCTCAAAAAAGCCGGTAAGACGCCCTGGCACTGCCTTGTCCCCGTACTGGGAGATCACGCGATCTATGACGTGAGCTGGCACGGCGTCTACGGTGTCGTCGCGGGAGTCTTATACCTGTGCGCGCTGCTTTTGAAACTGTCCTCAAGACCGACCTTCCTTTTCATCAGCCAGGCAAAACTGCTGGTTCTCTGTTATGCCATCATCTATCTTCTGATGATCCCCATGAAGATCAAACTCAGCCTCTCGTTCGGCTTCGGAAGCGCCATGGCTTTCGGACTGATCGTCATGGAACCGGTCTTTTACTGCGCCATCGGTTTTTCAGACGCGCAGTACCTTGGAAAAACATTGCGCCGCTATAATCCGCTGAAACAGGAAGAGGAGGAAGACACTATCCGGCACACCGGAAACGCCGATCTGATCTCGCTCTACCGTTCCCGCAGCACGATCGCCCTTTCTGCCTGTGTGCTGACATTCTTCTTATGCATGTACGCTGTCGCCGGAGGCCTGGTCGAAGAGCCTAGCGCCCTGACCCCGGAAAGAGGAAGCCAGTTATTCCATCTGTTTACCGTGAATTCCAACCTTTTAGCGGCTGTGGCCGCAGCCCTTACGATGCCTTTTGCGGTGGAGGGCGTGCGCAATAAGCGTTTCGCCTACCCCAACTGGATACAGCTTCTACAGTACAGCGGTGCGATCTGCACGACCCTGACCTTCGTTTTTGCCGTCTTCCTGATCCTGCCGACCAGAGGACTGTATTTCGCTTTCGGCGAAATGAATTTCTGGCTGCACCTCGTCTGTCCGATCGTGAATCTGTTTCTCTTATTCAGCGTCGAGACCGACGTCCGGATCACACTGGATGAATCCTTCTTCAGCATGATGCCTTTCTTCATGTACGCGGCGGTCTATCTGCTCAATGTCGTCTTTCTGGGAGAGGAACACGGCGGCTGGCGTGATATCTATATGCTCGCGACCTATATGCCGCCGGAGCTGACGGCGCCGATGATGTTTCTGCTTGGTTTCGGGATCTCTCAGGTCCTGCGCTCTGTATACAACCGTCTGGCAGTCGCCCGCAGCCGGATCATGCGCAAGCACTGGAGTGAGAACCTCACCGCTCCGGAGATCGTAGCCGAAGTGTATGATCTCGGTCATTACACAGGCCTGCATGACGAAGACACCAGCATCACGATCCCGATCGACATCTTCAGTGAATTATCAGAACGTTACGGCATCGAGCTCGGCGAGCTCGCGAAGAGCTTTTCGACCGGTGCCGCGGACGGATTGAAAGACCGTGACGCGAAACTGGGAAAACGGCGTGATGAGCTGAGCCGGCTCTTCGGAACGCCCGAAAAAGCAGATCCTGAAGGCGAACTTCCCCGCCCGGAAAACAGCTGATCTTATTACATTCAGACCCGCTTCATTCAGCGGGTCTTCTTTTTTCCGCGGACAAACGGCATCCGGAAAATGTGCTAATATGGAAACGGAAGAAACGACTACATCATTCAGATAATTACATCTTAAGGAGGTGCATTTATGAGCTGGACCAAAGAAGATGTCCATTCTGCCGTCGAAAAACAGAGAGAGTTTTTCCGCACCAACCTGACCCTCGATGTGCCCTGGCGTATCGAACAGCTGAAGAAGCTGAAAAACGCTCTGATCGAGTGGTCCCCGCAGCTGCAGCAGGCGCTTTTTGAGGATCTCGGAAGAAGCGAGACCGAGGCGTATATCCTGGATATCGGCGATGTCATCATGGAAGTCAACGAATGTATCGCCGGATTGAAAAGATGGGCGAGACCGGAGGTCCATTTCTCAGGACTGGCCTGTTTCCCGAGCACGATCACCAGAGTCTACAAGATGCCTTACGGCGTTACTCTGATCATCAGCCCTTTCAATTTCCCGGTACTGCTGTCGATGGGCGTGCTTGCCGCCAGCATTTCCGGCGGCAATACCGCTGTTCTGAAGATGAGTTCCAAATCCGCCGCCTGCACCAGAGTTCTGCAGGATATGATCGTGAACACCTTCTCTCCTGAATACGTGACCGTCATTGACGGCGGACATGATGTCGCCGACTTCTGTCTAGAAGAACGCTTCGACAAGATCTTCTATACCGGTTCCCCGAAAGTCGCAGTCCACGTCATGGAAATGGCGGCGAAGAATCTCACCCCGGTGGCGCTGGAGCTGGGAGGCGAGACAGGCAACTGGGCGATCGTGCGCAAGGACGCAAACATCAAAGACTGTGCCCGCAAGATCGCTTTCTTCAAGATCTGCAATTCCGGACAGATCTGTATCAATATCAATCAGGTCGCCGTCGCGGAGGAGATCGCCGAGGAGTTCCTCGCCGCACTCAAGGCAGAGATCATCCGCCAGATCGGCGAACACCCCCACCTCAATCCGGAGTATCCGCATCTGATCGGAAAAAGAGCGTACGAAAGCTGCGCTGAGGAAGCGGAGCTTTACCGTGAACGCATCCTGTTTGGCGGCGAAGGTGACCCGGAGACCCTTAAATACGATACGACGGTCATCTATCCGGTCGGGATCGATGAGCCGATCGTCAATCACGAGCTCTTCTGTCCCCTGCTGCCGGTCGTCCCCTATAAAGACAACGAGATCGACAAGCTCCTGGATGCGATCGCCAGACGCGAACATGGACTGGCGCTTTATCTCTTCACGAAAAACCTGACCTGGGCAAACAGAACGATGCAGACGCAGCAGTACGGCGGCGGCTGCATCAACGAAGTCTGCATGCATCTGATGGTCAAAGGCGTTCCCTTCAACGGCACCGGCCATTCCGGCATGGGTGCCTATCACGGGGAATGGGGATTCCGCGAATTCACCCATCCCTCTACCGTCTTACAGGGTTCCGCACTCTTCAACCTGCCCTTAAGAGAACATCCCTATTCCGGAAAGAAGAACGAATACAAACTGAAACTGCTCAAGCTTTTTGAGCGCTGAAATACCGAAAAAACAGGATCTATTTCCGAACACAAAAATTCGATAATATAAATCAAGCCCTTTTTCAGGAAATTAGGAGAGTTCT
>JAUNQE010000006.1:0-23666 GCA_030536365.1 Erysipelotrichaceae bacterium
CAAAAAAACACCGAAGTCGCAGGACTTCGGTGTTTTCGTTTTACGTAGATCAGCGCTGAGTCGTATGGTACTGCTTTTCAAGATCGACCAGGATCTTGTCGTACAGCGGCTGGACCTCTTCGGTCTTCAGCGTTCTTTCCGGATCAAGGAAGCGGATCGTGAAGGACAGGGAACGCATGTTGTCGTCGATGCCCTTGCCTTCGTAAACGTCGAAGACTTCAACGCTGTCGACCAGATTGCCGCCGCTCTTCTTGATCGTCTTCATCAGATCTTCGACCTTGACAGCCTTGTCGACGAGGACGGAGATATCACGGCTGATCGCCGGGAAACGGCGGATCACAGGCGCCTTGGTAACTGCTGCCTGCTTGTTCATCAGCTGATCGAGCGAGAGCTCCAGATAATAGACTTCACAAAGCTTCTGCTTTCCGGCAAATCCCGGATGGACCTGACCCAGGATACCGACTTCCTGACGGTCGATCTGGATCTTCGCGGAACGGTACGGATGCATGAGCGGTTCGTCTTCCAGCTCTTCCAGATGGATACGCTTCTTGGTATAGCCAAGCTCATCCAGCAGGTCGCAGAGCAGACCCTTCAGGGAGTAGAAATCACTCTTCGCGGTCTCTCTGCCGATACGCTTGGATTCCGGCGTGCCGCAGAGGGCGATCGCCAGACGTTCATCATGCTTGTCACCGGCTGCGTAGAGCGAGGAAAGCTCGAAGATATTGACATTGTTCATGCCGTGGTCGAGGTTGTATTTCAGAGTTTCCATCATGTTGCTGAAGAGGGAGACACGGATATACTTGCGGGCGTCGCTCAGCGGGGAAGCCAGAGCGATCGATTCACCCAGCGGACGGATGCTGTTGCGGATACCGGCCTCATCGGTCAGGGTATAGCTGACGCTTTCATGCAGACCATGCTGGGAAAGATAGGTGCGGATAACGCGGCGCAGCGCCTGTTTCTTGGACAGACGGCCGATCGTCTGCGGCATGACCGGCAGTGTAGCGGCCAGGTCATCGAAGTCGGTCAGTCGGATGACTTCCTCATCGATATCCTCACGCAGGCGGATATCATCGCTTCTCCAGCTCGGGATACGGGCAACGATCTCTTCGCCTTCTACATACGGATCGAAATCGAGACGGCGCAGAACGGAGAGAACTTCCTCCTGGGTGTATTCCTTACCGATCAGAGCATTGAGGTGAGCAAGAGTCTCGCGGACCTCGTGCGGTTCATAATCACATTTACCGGCTTCAACAGTCTCTTCGAAGCCGTCTGCTTCAGCATATTCCTTTAACAGCTGGACAGCTCTGTCCATCGCCTTCTGCTGTGCCAGCGGATCAAGACCCTTGGCAAAACGCATTGCCGCTTCCGTCTGCAGACCGAGACGGTTTGCGGTACGGCGGATCTGCGCGTAGTTGAAGAGCGCGCTTTCGATGATGATGCCGGTCGTATCGTCGAGGATCTTGGAACCGTCACCGCCCATGATGCCGCCGATCGCGATCGGCTGCTCATCGCTGGTGATCAGGATATCGCCCTTCTTGAGATCATAGGAGATACCGTCGAGCGCGGTATAAGCGCCTTCGTAATCATCCACGACCGTGATGTTGCGGTTCGGGTTGGAACGCAGATCGAAGAAGTGCAGCGGCTGTCCTGTTTCCAGCATGACGAGGTTCGAGATATCGACAACGTTGTTGATGGATTTGACGCCGTTGCTGCGGAGCAGCTGACGCATCCATTCCGGAGACGGGCCAAGCTTGACGTGGTTGACGACCTTTGCCATGTAGTGCGGGCAGTTCGCGCTGCGGGAAGCGACCTTCAGTGTGCTCGGACCGCCGACATCGGCAGCGCCGTCGAATTCAGGAAGTACGCATTTACGGTCGAGGATCGCGCCCATTTCCTTCGCCATTCCGTACATGGAAAGGCAGTCCGGACGGTTGGCATAGATCTCAACTTCAAGGATCGAATCCTCATAACCGAGTTTCTTCAGGATGTCTGTTTCACCGACCTCGAAACGGTCATCGAGTTCTTCGATACCGTTCTGGGACGGAGAATCATCCGGTAAAAGCTCTTTCGGGACACCGAGCTCCAGAAGTGAGCACAGCATGCCGTTGGAAACTTCGCCGCGGATCTTGCCGGCCTTGATCGTGCCGCCCGGCAGTTCGGAACCGACCTGGGCAACGATGACCTTCAGACCTTCGCGACAGTTGGGAGCACCGCAGACGATATCGAGCACTTCACTTCCGATATCGGTCTTGGTGACATGCAGGTGGTCGGAATCCGGATGATCATGGCATTCCAGGACTTTACCGACGACCAGTTTGGTGCCGACGCCCATGCGGGTGATCTCTTCGATCTCAAAACCCGCCTTGATGGTGCGGTTAACGATCTCTTCTTCAGTCAGGCCTTCAAGATCGACCAGCTGAGAAAGCCATTTTAAACTTAATTTCATTGTTTGCTGCCCTCCTTATTGATACTTCTTGAAGCCCTGCAGGAAACGGATGTCGTTGGTGTACAGGTCACGGATATCGGTGATGCCGTATTTCAGCATCGCGATACGCTCAAGACCGACACCGAAGGCGAAACCGGTATATTTCTTGGGGTCGAAACCGTTGATCTCAAGGACATGCGGATGGACCATGCCGCTGCCCAGGATCTCGATCCAGCCGGTATGTTTGCAGACATTGCAGCCTTTGCCGCCGCAGATGTGGCAGGACATATCGACTTCGAAGGAAGGCTCAGTGAACGGGAAATAGGAAGGACGGAAACGGATCTTGGTTCCCTCCTTGAACAGGGATTCGATCATGAACTGCAGTGTGCCCTTGAGATCGGCCAGGGTGATGCCCTCACCGACGACCAGGCCTTCCGACTGCATGAACTGATGGGAATGGGTCGCGTCGTCATCGTCACGGCGGTAGACCTTGCCCGGGCAGACGAGCTTGATCGGAGTCTTGCCGTGGGCAGCTTCCAGAACACGCATCTGGATCGCGGTGGTATGCGTTCTTAACAGCGTGTTGGGATCGATATAAAAGGTATCCTGCATGTCACGGGACGGGTGATCCGCAGGGATGTTCGCTTTTTCAAAGTTGTACAGGTCGAGTTCGACTTCCGGGCCTTCGGCGACTTCATAGCCGAGACCGACGAAGATGTCTTCGATCTGCTGGGTGATCAGTGTCAGCGGATGCAGGCTGCCTACCGGGGCGCTGCTGGCATCAAGACTGATATCGATCTTTTCGGTCTTCAGACGTTCGTTGAGCTCGCTTTCCGCCAGCTGTTTCTGACGGTCTTCAAGAGCCTGGGTGATGACCTTTTTCAATTCGTTGACTTTCTGACCGAACGCCGGCTTCTCTTCCGGAGAAAGGTCTTTCATCTGGACCATCAGCTGCTGGACCGTGCCCTTTTTGGCCAGGTATTCGATGCGCAGCTGCTCCAGATCACTGGTTTTTTCAGCTTTTTCGATTCGCTGAAGTGCTTCATTCTTTAATGTAACTGTGTCCATTTGCCCTCCAAAATAAAAACCACGCTTAAGGAACGATTCTTAACCGTGGTACCATCCTACTTTTGCACTCTTTTGACGATAACGGGTCATACCGGAGGTGATTGGCCTCACTGTAAAGAGGAATCCGTTGACCGGCGGCAGGGAATTCGCAGCTTCCTTCCCCTCTCTTGGCCGCTTTCTGTCAACCACGTTTCTTTACTGCGTTTTACCTATTATAAGCCCAAAACTTCGGGAATGTCTATTATTCTTAACGTTTCGAACAAGGTTAAAGCGTTACAAAGTCTGCTTCAGATGCATTGATTTCGAGTCGATGACATACCTCGTGGTAATCGTCATCGATAACAACTGTATACGTTCCGTTTTCCAGCATCGTATCCGTTATGCCCCACCAGTCTGACTCGCCCGTAATGCCGGTATAATCATTTACACCAAAGAAACGTACGATCACCTTCCCTGTCTCCGGCTGGGTGTTCTTGTAATCAGTCTGTGCCCAGAAACAGAAATCGAGGTAAAGCTCAAGGATCTTCTTCTCGCTGTCATACGTTATTCTTTCAACAATGCTGTCGTGAAAGAAATACTTCTCATTCAATTCATCTATTGTCATCGCTTTTTTCCTCCTTTCGGTAATATATGCGACTTTTTAGAGTTTTTAGCAACCGGATTACCGTTTTCATCAAGATACAAGTCTTTGTTGCTCGTTGCATTAGGGTTCAGAATATGATAATGGTCTTGTCCTCTAAAACCGTTTTTTCCAATTACTCCTTTATCAAAACGAATTCGCAAGCCAGTGTCTTCATCGCATAAGAGAACATCTAGCAAACAGAATAAAAGACATATTAGGTTATTTTTATATAAAAGATAATAATGACTATATTGTGGAAGTTGCGATTGACAATATAAACCAACATATTGCCGTTGCATTCCCAACTGTAATCATGTTAAAAGTCCCGGTGAAAGAAATACCTTATAAGATTCGTTCAAAGCACAATCCCTCGATCATTTCCGGAATCATACAAGTATCCAAAGCTAAGGCTACAGATCGAGATTTCATCGATTAGTATCAAAATCATTGCCACAAGTACAAAAAGCCGTTTCCCTTCGAACGCATTTCTGCATTTGCCCGGGATCACGGCTTTTGATATTTGATTTGAAGCAGATGATTATGACTCCTCTTCGGCGTCTCCCTCTTTTTTCAGGTAGACCTCACGCGGTTTGGAACCGTTGACCGGTCCGATGTAACCAGCCTCTTCCAGAGAGTCGATCAGACGGGCGGCGCGGTTGTAGCCGATGCCGAAACGGCGCTGTAAGAGCGAAGTGGAAGCTTTCTGTGCTTCACGGATGTATTCAACGACTTCAGGCATCATCGGATCTTCGTCCTGACGTCCCTTGCCGCCTTCGCCGCTGAGCTTCTGGTTGTTGACCAGAGCGAAATAGGTATCGTCATAATCCGGGGATGCTTCTTTCTTTAAGAAGTCGGTAACACGCTTGATCTCATCGTCACGGACAAAGACGCCCTGCAGACGGATCGGCGCGCTCTCGCCCTGCGGATAATACAGCATATCGCCATAACCAAGCAGGCGCTCAGCGCCGGTCTGGTCAAGGATCGTACGGGAGTCGATGCTGGAAGATACCGCGAAGGAGATACGGGACGGGATGTTCGCCTTGATAAGACCGGTGATGACATCGGTACTCGGTCTCTGGGTCGCGACGATCAGATGGATGCCGCAGGCACGGGCGAGCTGGGTGATACGCTGGATGGAAAGTTCAACTTCCTTTCCGGCGATCGCCATCATATCGGCAAGCTCATCGATGATCACGACGATATAGGGCATCTTGTTCATCGGGGTCTGCCCTTCCTCAAGGTTCTCGTTGTTTCTTTCGACGAGTTCGTTATAGTCACCGATCTTACGGACACCGGCAGCCGCAAAGACGTCATAGCGTTCCTCCATGATCGCGACGATGCGCTGTAAGAGCGAGGAAGCGATGGCGTTATCGGTAACGACCGGCCAGAGCAGATGCGGGACATCGTGATACGGGGTGAATTCAACCTTCTTCGGGTCGACTAAAACGAGCTTCACATCGTCCGGATGATTGCGCATGATCAGCGACATGATGATCGTATTGATACAGACGGATTTACCGGAACCGGTAGCGCCGGCGATCAGAAGATGCGGCATGCGGTCCAGTTCACAGTAAACGCCCTTGCCCAAAAGGTCCTTGCCCAGAACGAAAAGCAGCTGGGAATCTTTCAGCTTGTCCGGGATCTTCTGCATGAGCTCACTCATGTAGACCGGGACCGGTTCTACGTTCGGGATCTCGATACCGACCGCGTTGCGGCCCGGGATCGGGGCTTCGATACGGATATCCTTGGCCGCCAGTTCCATCTTGATGTTGTCGGAAACATTCTGGATACGGTTGACCTTGACCGAGGAATCCGGCTTGATCTCAAATTTTGTAACGGACGGACCGATGTGGGTATTGACGAGTTCCGCCGGGATACCGAAGTTGTTCAGGATCTCGAGGACCTTCTGTCCCTTCTCTTTCGCGGAAACGGTATTGGCGCCGCCGCGGCGGGTATCGGTCTTATCGAGCAGTGAGATCGGCGGCAGACGGTAGGTCTTGGCCGGCTTGGCGACCTGTGTCGTTTTTGCCGGGACTTCTTCCGGAGTCTCCTTCTCTTCGGCTTTTTCCTTGACCGGAGCAGGTTCTGCGACCGGAATATCGATTACAGGCTCTTCTGTTGCAGGTGCAGCATTTTCCTTTTTGGAGACATCGATGAAATACTTGGATTTTGACGGAGTCAGGTTCTCGGGCGGCTGTTCCTCCTCATCACCGAAGATCAGGCGCTTGTCGATGAAGGTCGGCAGATCCGGATTATGCAGGTAAGCATCTCTGGCTTCCTGCTTCTTGCGGTCGATCTCCGCCTGTTTGGCGCGTTCGATCGCCAGACGCTGTTCCTTTTCGGCCTGCAGACGCTGACGCTCCGCTTCCCTCTCGCGTTCCCGTTCTTCACGGTACTGGCGTCTTTCCTCCGCGTACTTCTCGCCGCTCTCCTTGACCTTGTCCATCGAAGTGCGGTAGAAGCTGAACGGGATCATTAACAGGACGCCGATCACAAAGATGAGCACGAGGAAGAGGATCGCGCCGACGCGGTCAAATAACTGACATAAGGCGCTGTAAAGGAAGTAGCCGATCATTCCGGCACCGTAAGTGTATTTCGTCTTATCGGCCATGTGCCAGACGCCCTCTTTCATCCAGCTACCCATAGCGGAAAGCGTGCTGATGTCTTTTTTCAGTACGCCCAGGAAGAGGAAGACCGCGATGTTGACGAGCCAGAGGCCGATAAAGAAATTCACCCGGATCGGATGTTTTCTCTCAAACAGCAGCTTGTAGACGCATAAGAAGATCAGTGTCAGCATGATCGGCAGATAGAAATCGCCGAACAGGAAAGACAGGAAACCGTCACTGCCGGCGCCGACGATGCCCATGCGGCCGATCGACAACACCAAAAGAACGATCAGAACGATCGTTCCTATTGCGTATAAAAGAAGATTCGAAGTATCTGCCTGTTTCGTGTTTTTCTTTTTCTTGGACATTCTATGCCTCGTTGATCTCAACGATCGCCGGCAGGATCATCGGCCGTTTGCCGGTCTGCTTGGCGATATAACGGCTGATCTTTTCCTTAGCCTCAGCACGTACTTTCATATTATCATAACGGCCTTCCTTGACCGCATCCTCAACCGAGGAGATCAGGATCTTGCCGACTTCCTCGAGGATATAATCCGCGTCTTTCAGATAGATGACGCCGCGGCTCTGGACATCGGGGCCGCCGATGACTTTCTTGGTCTCGAAGTTCAGGACGATACCGAGGATGATCGCGCCATCTGTGGAAAGCGTTTCCCGGTCTTTCAGGACCATACCGGTGACATCCAGCTTGTCCTTGCCGTCGATCAGAGTATCGTTCAGCTCCAGTGTTTCATGGGTCGAGACGAGATGACCGTCATTGAATTCCGCGAACTGGCCGTTATCCAGCACAACGATGCGGTTCGGCAGATAGCCGACGGCAGTGGCGACTTCGGCGTTCGCGATCAGGGAACGGTATTCCCCTTTTACCGGAATGTAGTATTCCGGCTTGAGGATATTCAGCATCATCTTCAGATCTTCCTGGGAAGCATGCATGGAGTATGCCTGCTCCTTGCCGATCTTGAAGACCCGGACACCGGCGATATAGAGGTCATCCTCCATATTGGCGGATTCCTTTTCGGTACCGGGAACGACCGGGGAAGCGATGATGACGGCATCGTTGCGGGAAAGCTCGATATCACGGTCATCACCGATCGCGATGCGGTTCATGCGGCGGAAGACTTCGTTACCGGAACCGGAGACGATGATGATCAGATCATCGAGGGAATTGTTGAAATCCTTCTTGCTGAGGATCAGCGAAGACGGGAATTTATAGTAGCCGAGCCGCTCGACATCCTGCAGGATGCGGCGCTGGTCGTCTTCGGTAAAGTAGACTCTGCGCTTGTATTTCTTCGCCAGTTCGAGAACTTCGAAGATACGGTAGAGGTTCTGTTTATATAAGGTGATGAAGAAACGGCCGCGTTCCGCTTCAAAGTAGCGGTCGATCGCCGGGGTGATACGGTGATGCGGGGAAGTGAAGCCGCTCCGGTGGGAACCGACAGATTCGCCTAGAAGCGCCAGCACTTTTCCGGAGCCGATCTTGGCGAGAGTCGGGAAATCCATCTGGAAGGATTCATTGAGACCGTCGTAGTCGAAGATGAACTCGCTGCTGTAAATGATCTGGCCGTTATCCGTCTCAAAGGAGATGCCGATGCAGTCCGGGATGGACTGGGTAACAGCAAAGGTATGGATCTTGTGGCCGGCGATCGTGATATCGCTGTTGCGGCGCAGCAGATTGACATGTTTGTTACGGATACCCATGGCATCGAACTGTCTGCTTAAGATCTTCGCTGTCAGCGGTGTCGCGTAGACCGGCAGATCCGCTTCCTGCAGAAGATAGCCGAGACCGGCCATGACATCGTCATGACCATGTGTGATCAGCACTGCTTTCACACGTTCTTTATTTTCAAGGATATACGTAAAATCCGGGATGATGCACTGCACACCCAGCTGCTCCGAATTCGGATATTTTAAACCACAGTCAACAACAAAGATATCCTGATCGATCTCGATGACAGCCATATTTTTGCCGTCTTCACTGAGTCCGCCCAAAACCATTATGCGCACTCTTTGCATAGATGATATCCTCCTGTAAATCTATTTAATTATATTGAAAAGCTCATACCTTTTCAATCGCGACACCGTTGAGCGAGAAGTTGTGGCACTCGGTGATCTTCACCAGCACCAGGTCGCCCGGCTGCAGGTCTTTTCCTTCGAAATTGACCAGTTTGTTTTCCTTTGTATAGCCGGCATAGATGTCGCTGCGTTTCTTGGATGGTCCGTCCGTCAGAACTTCGACGATACGGTCCTGGTATTCAAGATTGTGTTTTTTCGCGTAGTAAGTGACCTTCTCATTCAGACGGCGCAGACGCTCCTCCTTGACTTCGGCCGGGGTATGATCCTCGATCTTGGCGGCCGGCGTGCCGTTGCGCGGCGAATAGATGAAGGTAAAGGCATTATCAAAGGCGCAGCGGTCATAAAGTGTCAGCGTCTCTTCGAATTCCTCGTCTGTCTCGTTGGGGAAACCGACGATGATGTCTGTCGTAAAGGAAGCGTTGGGAACGCTCGCCTTGATACGGTCAAAAAGGTCGAGATAAGTCTCGCGGGTATAGCTGCGGTTCATCGCCTTTAAGACCCGGTTGCTGCCGGACTGCACCGGCAGATGGAAGGCCGGCATGATATTGGGATACTTTGCCAGCATCGCTACCGCTTCCTCATCAAAATTGCGCGGATGCGGGGTCGTGAAACGGATACGCGGGATCTCTGTCTTGGCGACTTCCTCAAGCAGCTGCGCGAAGCCGTTCTTCATACCGAGATCAAGGCCGTAGGCGTTGACGTTCTGTCCGAGCAGTGTGACTTCCTTATAGCCCTGCTCCTTGAGCTGACGGACTTCCTCGACGATCTCGCCCATGCGGCGGGAACGCTCCTTGCCTCTTGTATAGGGTACGATGCAGTAAGTGCAGAACTTATCGCAGCCATACATGATGTTGACCCAGGCTTTATGATCGAGGACACGGCTGGCCGGCAGATTCTCGATGACCTCTCCCTGCTTGGAGAAGACTTCGACAACTCTTTTCTTTTCCTTTACCGCTTTTTCCAGAAGCAGCGGCAGACGGTAGATGTTATGGGTGCCGAAGATCAGATCGACCTGCGGGTATTTCTTTAAGATCTCGTCCACGGTCTTTTCTTCCTGGGCCATGCAGCCGGACATCGCCAGAAGCAGATCCGGATTGCGGCGCTTATAGTCCTTGAAGAAACCGAATTCACCTAAGACCTTCTTTTCCGCGTTCTCACGGATGGCGCAGGTATTTATCAGGATCAGGTCCGCTTCCGCGGGATCTTCTGCAGGCGTATAGCCCATATCCTGCAGGATGCCGGACATCGTTTCCGAGTCGCGCTCATTCGCCTGGCAGCCATGGGTGCGGATATAGTACTTCTTGCCGCTGCCGAGGGTCTTCAGCTCCTCCGGGAGCACGAAAAGGTTGTCTTCGATGACAACTTCCCGGGAACGGTGCGCCGCCTGGCGCAGTGATGGCAGTTTATAATCGTTCATAATGCACTTCCTTCGCAAAAGCCAGGAAGGCCTGACTTTCTATCTTCAGCCTGCTAACAGGCGTTTTTTTTGAATAAGCAAATTATAACTGTCCGCATAGAGCCGGACAAGGGTCTACTTGCTGTGGGGATGAGCCGCCAGGATCGCTTTCGCCAGACGGTCATAGGTCAGATGGGTATAGATCTGCGTCGTCGAGAGCTTCGCGTGTCCCAGCAGCTCCTGCACGGTCTTGAGATCCGCGCCGTTGTCGAGCAGATGGGTCGCAAAGGAATGACGCAGCATATGGGGATGTAAGGAGAACGGCAGGCCGATCCTTTCCCCGCTTTCCTTCAGCATCAGCTGTACGGAACGGGGCGTCAAAGCGCTTCCCCTTTCACTGACGAAATAATCGTCGTTCTTCGCGTAGAGACTGCGGTACTCCTGCTCATAAAGATCAAACAGGTCATTCAGTCCCGGATAATACGGCATGATCCGTTCCTTGCTTCCTTTACCGAAGACCCGGATCGTGCACTCTCTTTTATCGATATCTGCAAGCTTCAAGCTGCAGCATTCCGAGATACGCAGGCCGCAGGCGTAGATCGTTTCCGTGATCGTGCGGCTGCGCAGCTGCCTTTTATCCTCGAGATCGAAGCTGCTCAGAAGCCGTTCGACCTGATCGAAGGTCAGAACGTCCGGCAGATGTTTCTCCACATGGATGCCCTTCATCAGCGTGAAGGGATTGTTCTCACAGCGTCCCTGTTCGCAGAGATAGCGGTAGAACGTCCGCAGCGCCGAAAGCGAGCGGGAATAGGTCGCGTTGGAGATCTTCTTTCCGTCAGTCAGTGAGCCGCTGCGTAAAGCCGCGCTGTATTTCAATACTGTTTCCTTGCCGACCTGTCCGGGATCACTGATCCCTTCTTCCTGCAGATAGGCGCAGAAACGGCGCACGTCTTTGCCATAGGCGGCAACGGTGTTCTCCGAACCGCTGTGCTGCTGTCTTAAATACGCTTCGAAACGCTCCAGCAGTTCATTCATAAACTGTCACGGTACTCCCGGACCTTCTGCAGGTCCGCATCAGCGAAGGCGCTCTTGTCCTTCTTGAAGAGATCGCCGGTCTCCATGATGCCGAAATTGGCGTTCATCGGCACCAGCTTGCTGATCGTCGGATTGGAAACATAGATGGCCATCGAACCGATGACGGTATCTCTACCGAGTTCCTTCACTGTACCCTTCTCAAGGTACTGGGTCATGGAGAGCGCCGCGTAAAGACCGGAAGCCATGCTTTCGACATAGCCTTCGACACCGGAGATCTGTCCGGCGATGAAGAGATTCGGATAATTTTTGAACTGGTAATGGGCATTGAGATGTTTCGGGGAATTGATATAGCTGTTGCGGTGCATGACACCGTAACGGACGAATTCCGCATGCTCAAGACCAGGGATCATCGAGAAGACTTCCTTCTGTGACTTATAGGTCAGATGGGTCTGGAAACCGACAAGGTTGTAGAGTGTATCGATCGCGTTGTCCTTGCGCAGCTGGACGACCGCGTAGGGGCGGCGTCCGTCCTTCTCCAGACCGACCGGTTTTAAAGGTCCGTAAAGCAGGGTCTTGATCCCTCTTTCGGCCATTGCCTCGACCGGCATGCAGCCCTCGAAATAGATCTCTTTATCCATATCGCGGACTTTCGTTTTCTCAGCGTGCATCAGTGCCTGATAGAAATCAAAGAACTCATCACGGTTCATCGGGCAGTTGATGTAGTCGCCGTCGCCCTCGTCATAACGGGATTTATAGTATGCTTTCGAAAAGTCGACACTGTCACGGGTCACGATCGGCGCGACCGCGTCGTAGAAATATAAGGAATCCTCGCCTGTCAGTTTGCGCAGTTCTTCCGCCAGCGCTCCCTCACAGAGCGGTCCGGCGCAAAGGATCGTCGGTTCATTCAGATCGATCGTTGTAACTTCCTCACGCACGACAGTGATCCGCGGATGCTCAAGGATGGTCTTGGTGATCTCCTCCGAAAAACCCTCACGGTCGACAGCCAGCGAGGAACCTGCCGGCAGACGGTGTTTGTCCGCGCTTTTCATGATCAGGGAATTCAGTTCCCGGCATTCCTCTTTCAGAAGACCGACCGCGTTTTCCCTGCGGTCGCTGCGCAACGAGTTCGAGCAGATCAGCTCCGCAAATTGGTCCGTCTTGAATGCGGGATGACGCTTTACCGGTTTCTGCTCAAAAAGGGTTACTTCGAACCCTTTTTCCGCTAATTGATAGGCTGCTTCACAACCGGCCAGGCCGGCTCCGATGATCTTAACCTTCATTTTTCTTTCTGCGCCTTACGAAGCGCGGTTTCTCGCCCTCGATGTTCTCCAGATAATGGCATTTCGGGTAATTGGAACAACCGAGGAAATAGTTGCCGTAACGATTCTTGCGTTTCAGCAGCTCACCGCCGCATTCCGGACAGATCTTACCGGTCTTTTCCGGTTCTTCCTTCGGCGTCTTGTTCAGACTCGACGTATATTTGCAGGACGGGAAGTTGGAGCAGGAGATGAACTGTCCGAAACGGCCGCTGCGGATCACGAGATCGCTGCCGCAGACAGGGCATTTCTCACCGGTCTTTTCCGGTTCCTTCTTTTCCATCTTCTCATCCGCCTTTTCATAGAGCGGCATGAATTTATCGTAGAATTCCTGAAGCGCTTTACGGGAATCGAGATTGTCTAAAGCGATCTCATCCAGTTCTTCTTCCATCTTCGCCGTGTACTTCTCGTTGATGATGCTCGGGAAGTATTCGGTAAGCTTTTCCGTCGTCAGTCTGCCCTGTTCAGTCGGGAAGAAGACCTTGGTGCGGGAGCTGTCGGCAGCTTTCTTCAGGTCGGTGTAGTTACGTTTTACGATCGTATCGATGACGGTCGCGTAAGTGGACGGACGGCCGATGCCTTCTTCTTCGAGCGCCTTGATCAGCTTCGCTTCGGTATAGCGTGCCGGCGGCTCAGTGAAATGCTGGGCGCTTTCGACTTTCTTGGCGTTGAGCTCTTCCCCTTCCGCGAGTTCCGGAAGCAGGACGTCCTTGCTGGAATCGTATTCCTTATAAACGCGGAGGTAACCGTCAAAGATCAGGACGGAACCGTTCGCCGTGAATTCAAGATCGTTGGTCGTCATAAGACAGCTGACAGTGTCGTTCTTGGCAGAAGCCATCAGCGAAGCCAGAGCCCGCAGATAGATGAAGCGGTAAAGCTTATACTGATCGGCAGACAGATACTGTTTGACTTTCTCCGGAGTGTTGCGGATATCCGTCGGACGGATCGCCTCGTGCGCATCCTGGGAATTCTCGTCGTTCTTGACACGGTAGAAGCCTTTGTACTCCTTGCCGTATTCGTTTTCGATATAGTTCATCGCGCTGGCGACGAATTCGCCGCTCAGACGTGTGGAGTCGGTACGCATGTAGGTGATAAGACCCTGTGTCTCTTCACCGATATCGATGCCTTCATACAGCATCTGCGCGATCATCATCGTCTTCTTGGCGCCGAAGTTCAGTTTTGTGGAAGCTTCCTGCTGGAGCGTGGAAGTTGTGAACGGCAGACGCGGCGGACGTTTCTTGGTGCTGGATTTTAAAGAAGACACGGTAAAAGGATTGACCGCTCTACCGAGTACCGCATCCGCTTCCTCACGGGAATGGATCTCGGCTTTTTCGCCGCCGATCTTGCTGAGGGATGCCTCGAATTTATGTCTGCTCTTTTCGAACTGGGCGCTGATCGACCAGTATTCTTCCGGTACGAAGGCTTCGATCTCCTTCTCACGGTCGCAGATCATCTTTAAAGCGACAGACTGAACACGTCCGGCCGATTTGGACTTGATCTTCTTCTGGAGCAGCTTGGAGAGCTTGAAGCCGATGATACGGTCAAGGATACGGCGTGTTTCCTGGGATTTGACCAGGTTCATGTCGATCTTGCGCGGTTCATTGATCGCTTTTAAGACAGCGTTCTTGGTGATCTCATGGAACTCGATACGGTTCGCTTCGTCTTCCGGGATACCAAGGACTTCGGCTAAGTGCCAGGAGATCGCTTCTCCTTCGCGGTCCGGGTCGGTCGCCAGTAAAACGTTGCTGGCTTTCGCGACTTCGTTCTGCAGCTGCTTTACGACTTCCTTCTTATCCTTGGAGATCTCGTAGGTCGGTTCAAAACCGTTATCAACATCAACTCCCAGGCCACCCTTGCCCTTGATCGCAAGATCACGGATGTGACCTTTGGAAGAAAGGACATGATAATTCTTGCCCAGATATTTTTCGATCGTTTTTGCCTTGGATGGTGACTCGACAATAACTAATTCTTTCATTTTGGTGTTTCCTTTTTTTCAATGAATAGTATTAGCATACTTTTTTTAAAAGCGCAATGTGAAAAAACGGAATTTGTACAGCGCCCAAAGCATGCCCTTCTTTCCTTATATAAAAGCAAACCTCTTCACATATGGAAGAGGTCCGGATTTTCGATTTCTTCTAACAGGCGCGCGACCGGCCGGTAGCTCTTGCG
Organism: Erysipelotrichaceae bacterium; assembly: GCA_030536365.1. GTDB lineage: Bacteria > Bacillota_I > Bacilli_A > Erysipelotrichales > Erysipelotrichaceae > RGIG5669. The sequence goes on from JAUNQE010000006.1 coordinate 14,729, forward strand.
GTAGAACGGCAGAACACCGTATTTCTCCAGCAGCTCCAGATGGCGTTTGGTCGGATAGCCCTTGTGTTTGGCGAATTCATATTCGGGATACTGGCGGTCATATTCCTCCATGATCCTGTCCCGCGTCACTTTTGCCAGGATGCTGGCAGCCGCGATCGAGATGCTCTTGGCATCGCCCTTGATGATCGGGATGACAGTCTTGCCGGGGATCTCGAAAGGCATCGCGTCGCTCAGGATGATACGGCAGTCATAGGAAAGCGCAAGCTCCTTCATCGCGTCACGGGTCGCCGCGTAGATGTTCTTGCGGTCGATCGTTTCCGGATCAACAAGCAGGACCTTCCAGTAAAGCGCGTCGTTCTTGATGACTTCAAAGAGCTTCTCCCGCTTTTTGGCCGTCAGCTTCTTGGAGTCATTGATCTCCTCGTTCTGATAACCGGAGGGCAGGATGCAGCAGCCGACCGCCAGCGGTCCGCACAGCGGTCCCCTTCCGGCTTCATCGATCCCCATCACCGGCTCGCCGGCATAGAGATTCTCGTATTCATTCAGCACCGGATTTCTCCCAGCTGATATTCAACTGTCCCTCACGCAGATCGTAGAGGACCTGCTCCGCCGTTTTCAAAGCATCGACCTCTCCGCCCTTCTGCAGCCAGTTCTTGGTTCTGCCAATCGATTCAAGGGTCGAGATGCTGGAACCTTCCTCACAGCCGTAATACTCGTGAAGACGTCCCGGGTATTCCTTCAGCAGATAATAGACGCCCTGGCGCGCAAGTTCCTTGGCATCGACGATCTGCGGATTGATCGAGCCGATCAGAGCCAGGATCACCCCGGTCTGGGGGTCACTGAATTTCGGCCAGAGGACACCGGGGGTATCGAGCAGCGCCAGTCCTTCCGCCAGACGGATCTGGGCCAGGGATTTGGTCACGCCCGGACGGTTCTCCGTCTTCAGGCTCTTCTTCCCGGAAAGCTTATTGATGAAAGTCGATTTCCCGACGTTCGGGATGCCGACGACCAGCACACGGAAAGTCTTGTTGCGGATACCGCGGCGCAGAGCGCGCTCACGCTTGTCCTTCAAAAGCTCCTCGATCGCCGCGAGCAGTTCCTTTTTAAAAGGATCGCGGTTCAGATCGAAAAGCAGGGTCTTCTGTTTTTCGGCAAAGTAGGAAAGCCATTTCGCGTTTTCCGCGGGATCGGCCTTATCCTTCTTGGTCAGCACCAGCAGGAGCGGCTTATCCTTGATCATCTCCGCCAGCATGGGGTTGGAGGTTGCTAAAGGAGCGCGGGCGTCACGAAGTTCAATGACGAGGTCGACATTATTGACCGCCTCATTCATTTCCCTTCTGGCTTTTTCCATGTGTCCCGGATACCAGTTGATGTCCATGGATGGGATCTTTTCTTCGAGCAATTCGTTCATTTTCTCCACCCAAAATCCTGCAGCGGCCAGATCAGGAAGACGTGGCTGGCAGCGATATCCTTTTCTTTAAACGGTCCGTAATAACGGGAATCACGGGATATCTCGCGGTTGTCGCCGAGACAGAAATACTCATCCTCCCCCAGTTCGTATTCGAAATCCGAGGTAAGGCAGTCCTCCAGGAACGGCTGTTCCAGGAGTTCATCGTTGATATAGATCTGATTGTTCGTACAGCGGATCGTTTCCCCGGGCATGCCGATGATCCGCTTGACGAGCTTGCCGGTCGTATTCGCATTCTCAACGATCACGGTATCAAATCGTTCAAGCCCGAATCTGCGGGTGATCACGAAACTGAAACCGCGGTCGCCGTCGATGAGCGTCGGTTCCATCGACCTGCCGTCGACCTGGACCGGCATAAGTACGAAAACACGCAGCAGAAAAACGATCAGGACCGAGATCAGGATCGTTTTCAGCAGATCAAGCAGTGTTTCCGTCAGCTTCTTCATAAAACCTCAGTTAAACAAAAAGCCGCATGATGCGGCCTTTAGCGTACCTCTTTCAGACGTGCGTTCTTACCGGAACGGCTACGTAAGTAGTAGAGACGAGCTCTTCTTACACGACCGACGCGCAGGACCTGGATCTTGTCGATAGTCGGGGAATGAAGCGGGAATGTTCTTTCGACGCCAACACCGTTGGAGATCTTACGAACAGTGATTGTCTCGTTGATACCTGTACCCTTTACACGGATTACTACACCTTCAAAGGCCTGGATACGTGTTTTGTCACCTTCTCTAATCTGTACATCAACACGTACGGTTTGTCCTGGTTTTAATTCGGGCAGATCAGAACGTAACTGCGATTTGGTGATGTCACCTACTAACTGTAAATTCATCTTATCCTCCTCTAAGTCAGCTATAATCAACGCTCATAATCCATAGGAAAAGCGGAACATTGATGCACAAGTGCTTTACTAATATATCACAAAGAAAGCAGTAAGGACAAGCGTTTTTTCAAGGTTTTTCGCTTATCCGACGCGTGTTTTCAGAAGTCGGGCGTATTGTTGGTCAGACGGTCCAGAAGACCGGTGTTGCGTTTGGGACGCTCCCTTTTCAAAGCCTCCGCAAAGACCTGGCGGCTGCCCAGGATATACAGCCGGCTCTTGGCTCTCGTGACAGCCGTATAGAGCAGTTTTTTCTCCAGCATGCGCTGATGATAGCGCGAGATGATCAGGAAGACATACGGATATTCACTGCCCTGCGACTTATGGACGGAAAGCGCGTAAGCCAGCGTCAGCGGGCTCAGATCATCAAAGGGATAGGAAACGAAGTTGCGGTCAAAGAGCACCATGACGCTCTTGGTCGCGTAGTCGATCTCCTTGAGCACACCGATATCGCCGTTATAGACATCGTCCATCGGCTGGTTCTTCAGCTGCAGGATCTTATCGTTGACTCTCAATGTGTGCGGACCGTTCTTCAGCTCACGACGGTCCCGTTCGCCCGGGTTATAGCGTTCCTGCAGAAGATGGTTCAGGCTGTCGATGCCGGAACCTCCCTTGTACATTGGAGAGAGAACCTGGATCTCATCCAGTTCCACGCCCTGCTTCTGCAGTTCATCGATCTGCTCAAGCAGGATATCCTCCGGATTCTCCGTCTCCATGAACAGAACGTCTTTATTGTAACTATTGAAGTCCACTTCCCCTTTCAGCATGTCCCCGGCAAGGGCGATGATCTCGTTATCCTTGCGCTGACGGAAGTTGGCCGAAAGAGCGGTCGATACGAAACAGCCGCTGCTCAATAGATCGTTCAGGACATCGCCCGGACGGATCGAAGGCAGCTGGTCCTTATCGCCGATCACACAGATCTTCTTCACGGCGCCGCTGGCGCGTAATAGGCTGGCGAACAGCTGGTTGTCGACCATTGAGAACTCGTCGATGATCAGGATATCCAGCATCAGCGGATTCTGGTCATTGAAGTTGAAGCGGTTGGTTTCCTTGTCCCAGCCCAGCAAGGAATGGATCGTCTTGGATTCGACGTCACATAATTCATTGATACGTTTGGCAGCGCGTCCTGTCGGCGCGGCAACGTTGATCAGATCGTAGGGATTGCGCTTGCGGCTGAGATCGACGAGCGCCTTGACCAGTGTCGTTTTGCCGGTACCGGGTCCGCCGGTGATGATCGAGAAATCGTTCTCGAAGAAAGCGGAGATCGCCTCATACTGCTGGTCGCTGTAGACGATACCGTTCTCATCCTCGAGTGCTGTGATCTCTTCTTCCAGAGAGGCAAAACTGCCCGGTTCATGTCCGGCATATTCCTTCAGCCGTTCCGCGATCAGGCATTCATCCAGCCAGTCATTGTAGCGGTAGTAGCGGTCACCCTCTTCGACCAGAAGGCGCTCCCGCAGCGCGTTATCGAGAACAAAGTCGCCGTCCTTAAAGCCGCTCTCACGGTTATAGCGTTCGACGAATTCATTGTAGTAAAGATAGGTATTGCCGGTCTGAAAGGAACGGTCCTCAAAAAGATGGACCAGCAGCGCGGTCTTGCGCCGCAGATCGGTCTCCTCCACCCCGGCATTCAAGGCATAGCGGTCAACTTTCGTAAAGCCGATGCCGTAGACGTCATAGAACATCTGGTAGGGATCTTCTTCGGTGACCGCGAAATAATCCTGCTCAAAGTGCGCGAACAGAAGATTGATCTCCTTGCGTCCGAAGCCGGCGGTCAGCAGCTTCATCCGTTCTTCTTCAAAGGGATCGTTGAAACCGGCGATCCCCTCGACCAGCGCCATTTTCTGTTTGGCAGTCAGCGGCAGATCCTCGATCGCCTCCGGTTCTTCTTTTAAGATGTCGAGAGCACGGTCTCCGAGAACGTTCACGATCTTGACGGCTGTTTTCTCACCGATACCTTTAAAAAAGCCGCCGGAAAGAAAACGGACAGCCTCTTCTCTTTCCGAAGGCAGCAGCTTTTCAAAATGATCGACCTGGAACTGGAAACCGTAACGCGGATGCATGTAGTAGTTTCCGTAAAGGCAGTATTCAAACTGCGGATCGATATCAACGAGCGGTCCGCAGACAGTGATCTTCTCTTCACCGTCCGTAAAAAGATAGACAGCATAGCTGTCACTCGCAAAACGGCATTTCAGGAATTTTCCCTGTAATCTGACGATCTCTTCATCCATAAAGTCGTTTCTGCAGTCTTTCCGCGGAAGACTCGCCGCCGACAAAAGTCTCCTCGATCACACCGCCGCCGAGCATTTCGTCGTTCTGGTAGAAGACCGCCTGCTGACCGGGCGTGACCGCCTTGATCCCCTGCGGATACGACAACATGACCGCGTCTTCGCCGATATGCTGAAGCGTGACCTGCTGGTCCTCCTGACGGTAGCGGAATTTGACCTGCAGCGGACCGTTCTCCGGCTTGCGGATCCAGTTGATCTCACGGATCTCCGCCTGATCGGAGTAGAGGAAACTCTCGTCCTTATGAGAAGTCAGATAGAGCTCATTCTTTTTGACATCCTTGCCGGCGCAGTAATACGGGCCGTTCTCGCCGCCGACGGCAAAGCCCTTGCGCTGGCCAAGTGTATAGTAATAAACGCCCTGATGACGGCCGATCACCTTGCCGTCCGCCAGGTCGATGATATTTCCCTCTTTCATCGGCAGATAGTTCTTCAGGAATTCGCGGAAATTGCGCTCCCCGATAAAGCAGATGCCGGTCGAGTCCTTTTTCGCGGCGATCGGGAGCCCGAGATCTTCGGCGATCTTACGGACTTCCGGCTTTGTGATATCACCCAGCGGGAAAAGACATTTTGAAAGAGCCTCACGGGAGACCTGGGCCAGGAAATAGGACTGGTCCTTATTGCGGTCAAAGGCTTTCATGAAACGGTCTTCGCCGTTCACGGTCTCTCTTTTGAAGTAGTGACCGGTGGCGATCATGTCAAAACCATTCTCCATCGCATAATGCAGGAAGGAATCGAATTTGATGTATTTATTGCAGAGGATATCCGGATTGGGGGTCCTCCCCTTTCCGTATTCCTCGACGAAATTGCGAAATACATGGTCCCAGTATTCGGAGATATAGTCGACCCGGCGCAGCTCAAGACCGAGCTTTTCAGCCGTGCGCAGAGCATCGAGATAATCGCTTTCCTGGGGACAGATGTCATCGTTCAGGGTCGGATTGCCGAGCGTATCGTTGTTTAAGGCCGAATCCCAGTTACGCATAAAACAGCAGCATACGTCATAGCCCTGCTGCTGTAATAAATATGCGGCGACTGCGGAATCAACTCCTCCGGAAAGACCTACCAGGACCTTCATGCTTCTTCTCCCAAGCCGGAGCAGTGAGCGAATTCCGGGCAGGACGGATCACACTTGGCGATCTTGCGCAGCTTATCCGGCAGGAAGGATTCGATCTCTTCCGAATCGTAACCGATCTGGAACTGGCGGTCGCTGAGGATCAGCGGACGGCGCAGCACCGACGGGTTTGCGATGATGAAATCGACCAGTTCACTGACAGACATCGACTCGAGGTCGACCTGCTGCTCCTGAATGATCTTGGAACGCTTTGAGATGATATCGTCGGCGCCGTTTTCGGAGCGTTTTAAAAGATACATGATCTCCGTGCGGTTCAGGGCAACGGAAAAAATGTTCTTTTCCACAAACGGTAATCTATTCTCTTTCAGCCACGCTTTTACCTTTCGGCAGGAGGCACAGCCGGGTGAAGTATAGATGACGATCAAAGCATTTCCTCCGGTTTTTAACGGTCTAATTATACGGCATGTATACTTGATTTTCAATGAAGCATGAAGTATAGTTTTTGATGAAGCTGAAGTAGGTCGGCAGCCAACAGAGAGAGTAAAACAGCTGAGATTACTCACGCCGGACTGAAGTGGGACTTCCTTGTTGAACCGGCACGAGTCGGTTCCGGATTTCGCCGTTACCGAATCAAGGTTCTTTCTGAACGAAGTTGGGTGGCACCACGGCAAACAGTCGTCCCAAAGGGGCGTTTTTTTATTTTAAGGAGACACAGTTATGAAAAGAATGTTATCGGGTATCAAACCGACCGGGCAGCTGACACTGGGAAACTACATCGGCGCTCTGCACCATTTCGTAGAATACCAGGACGATTATGAGATGATCGCCTTTATCGCCAACCTGCACTGCATCACGGTCTACCAGGATCCGAAAGAGCTCTCGACCAACCTGCGTGACGCGGTCGCCTTATACCTGGCCTGCGGTCTTGATCCGGAGAAAGCCACGATCTTTTTACAGACCGATGTCAAACAGCACGCGGAACTCGGTTACATCCTTGCCTGCTACACCTATCTCGGTGAGCTCAACCGTATGACCCAGTTCAAGGACAAGACTGCCAAGAACGAACAGAACCTGACAGCCGGTCTTTTCACCTACCCCTGCCTGATGGCGGCGGATATCCTGCTTTACGATCCGGACTATGTACCGGTCGGCGATGACCAGAAGCAGCACGTAGAACTGACCAGAGACATCGCCATCCGTTTCAACAACAAGTACTCCCCGACCTTCAAGGTCCCGGAACCGCTGTCCGCGAAAGTCGGCGCCAGGATCATGTCCCTGACCGATCCGACCAAAAAGATGTCCAAGTCCGAACATTCCGACAAGGGCTGCATCTACCTGCTCGACGATCCGGCAAAGGCAAAGAAAAAGATCATGGGCGCTGTCACCGACAGCTTCGGCGAGATCAAAGCCGATAAAGTCAACCAGCCCGGCCTCTACAACCTGATGGAGATCGCCGCTTCCCTGAACGGCTCGACACCGGAAAAGATCGCGGAGGAATTTGCCGGAAAAGGTTACGGTGAACTCAAGCGCTATGTCGGCGACGCGGTCGCGACGACACTGGAGGAGATCCAGACGAAGTACCGTGACATCATCGCCAACAACGTGATCGACGAAGTATTAAAACAGGGCGCTGAGAAAGCCACCCTGATCGCTGCGAAAAAGCTTGATGAAGTAACCAAGAAGATCGGACTCGAGATCCGTTAATCCAAAGGTTTCTGATAGTAATTGCCGATGACCCGGCGTGTCTCAAGGATATTGATGAACGCGTGGCTGTCGGCTTTTATTATGGCCCGGATGACGTCACCGGACTGATAGGAGTTGATGACGGAATATAAGACTGTGTTCTCCCCGTGCTTGTAGGCGCCGCGGGCATGGATCTCGGTGATACCGTGGCGGACACAGTGCAGCATCGCCTCTTCCACCTCCTGCGGATAGGAAGTGACGATCATCAGTGTTTCCATGCTGTAGCGCTTGTGCATGCGGTTGATGATCTGGGTCGAGCAGAACTGCAGGATGATCGAATACAAGGCCGTCTCCCAGCCGTACAGCATGCCGGCGATCGCCAGCATGAAGGCATTGCCGATCATGACATAGTTCCAGATCGGTTTCTTATAGAGACTGCTGACATAGATCGCGATGAAGTCCGTACCGCCGCTGCTGGCATTGTGCGTCAGCGCCAGCGAGATCGCGAAACCGTTCATGATGCCGCCGAAGACCGCCATCAGCAGCGGATCATGGACATCGAGCGGCAGCGGTTTGAAGAACAGCGTGAAGACCGAGACGATGATGATATGGATAAGCGAAAGGATGCTGAAACGTTTGCCTATCTTCTGAAAGACGAAGATCAGGGTCGCCGCATTGAGAAGGATATATGGCGCCGCGAACGGAATCACCAGGTTGAAATAATCCTTGAGGAAATCGACGAGGATGCGGCAGATACCGGTGTATCCGCCCGGATATAGATGGGCAGCCATGGAAAAAGTCACCAGGCTGGTCGCGTGCAGCACAGCCGACAGGATGACCCATAGCAGATTGATCAGATCTTTTTTTGCTTGTGATTGCGTTTCTGTCATACCAGGTATTATACACTCTTTTCTTAACCGCAGATGCAGACATTCGCTGCATCCGCAAACAGAGTTCCTTCTTTTATTTGTTTACTCGGCGCAGTAGAAGGTGACCGACACGTCACCCTTGCTCAGCAGTTCCGTCATCTCGGCCGGCGTCTTATTGCTGATGTGGCCGATCCTTGTATATGCCCAGGCATTCGGACCGTAGAAGACAACGATCTGGTCTCCGGAATAGAGAACGATATCGCCGCTGGCAGTCGTCGTCTGCTGGTCGTTGCGCGGGAGCTTCTGTCCCAGTGAGCCGACCTGTTCAAAACCGCCGTACATCGAAAGCTCGACCGTCAGTCCGGCTTCTCCGGCCAGCTCTTTTAAAGCTGCGACGGTCTCGTTTTCCTCCCAGGCGACTTCGACTTCTGTATCCGCAATGCGCATGTTAAGCTGCATCTCTTTTGCCTCCTTGGGTTCGCTTTTGTTTTCTTCTTCCTTTTCAGCTGTATCCGCGGTCGCGACCGGCTCTTCTTCCTTTACAGGCTCTGCGCTCCGGCAGGCCGTAAATCCCAGAAACAGGAGCAGGCTGAGGATCGTGAGAATGGCTTTTTTCTTATTTCTGCAATACATCATATACCTTTGATCCTTTAAAGTCAGGAAGACCCTGCTGATCTTCGC
>JAUNQE010000006.1:23766-35610 GCA_030536365.1 Erysipelotrichaceae bacterium
AATACATCATATACCTTTGATCCTTTAAAGTCAGGAAGACCCTGCTGATCTTCGCAGGGTCTTTTTATTCGTCCTCGTTTTCGTTGTAACGGGAGAGACTGTTCAGCGTCTGCTTCAGACTGGAGGATGTCCGGAAGTTAAAGAAGGAACCGACCATGATGCGCAGACAAAAGATGACGATCAGTATCAGAACGATAAAACTGAGCCAGTCATTGAACGTTTCCAGCATCTTCCCCCTCCTCGTGCAGTTTCTGATATAGCGCTTCCGCGACTTTCTGCGGCAGCGATTCCGCCAGCTTTTCGACTGACAGGGTCCGCAGCGCCTTGATCGATCCGTACAGACGGAGGAGTGAGGTCCTGCGTTTCTTTCCGAGTCCCGGGATCCCGTCGAGCGGTGAAGCGTAGACGGCTTTCGCGCGCCGCTTGCGGTGATAGGTGATCGCGAAGCGGTGGACTTCATCCTGCATATTGGCCAGGATAAAGAACAGGTTGGAACTCTTGTCAATATCTATCATAGCATAGTCCGAAGACATGAGATAATTCGTATCATGCTTGTCATTTTTGCCGAGACCCGCGATCGGGAACGTCAGTCCCAGCGATCCACAGACCTCCTTGGCGACATCGATCTGGATGCGTCCGCCGTCGACGATCAGAAGATCCGGCGCTTCGCCGCCCTCGCTGACCAGCCGGAAATAACGGCGGTATAAGACCTCGTGCATTGATTTGAGATCGTCCGCTCCTTCCTCGAGCTTATAAAGACGGTAGTCCTTCTTGGATGGCTTGAGATCCTTATAGACGACCATCGCGGCGACTGTCTCCTTGCCGGCGGTATGCGAGTTATCGAAAAGCTCGATGCGGTGGATCTCTTTTCCGAAGATCCGGTCAAGCTCTCTCTGGGCATCATCGTAATAATGTTCCTTGCGGGAAAGGATGCTCTGATGCTGTTTCAGGTTGACCAGGGAATTCTCCTCTGCCTGCTTCAGCAGGGCGCGCTTGTTGCCGCGGGTGACGGTCTTGACCGGGAACGGAAACGCCTCATCGAGATAAACGCTCAGACTTTCCGGGATATACAGCGTTTTCGGTTCTTTCTGCAGGGAATAGAACTGATAGAGATAGGAGGAGACATAGTTCTCCGGGTCGCCGATCAGGTAATCCAGGAACTTATGGTCGCTCAGGAGTTTTCCTTTGCGGATGAAAAGTCCGGTGATCGCGATATAGCCATCCTGGGCGGCATAGTTGAAGATATCGAAATCCTCGCGGTTGCGGATCTGCACATCCTGCTTGGAGGCGACATACTGCACATCGTTGAGAAGATCGCGGTAGGAAGCCGCTTTCTCGAAATCCATCGCTTCCGAAGCTTCCAGCATCTTCGTCTTCAGATCCTTGACGGTATCGCCGATATCGCCCGACAGGAAAGCATCGATCTCATTGCGGATCCTCTCCTTTTCCTCAGCCGGGACCTCTTTCACACAGTATCCGGGACATTTCTGGATATGGTAATAAAGGCACAGTTCCTTTTTCAGCGGAAAACACTTCCGGGTCTCAAACAGGGAATTGATCAGATCAACGGTATGACGGGCCGCGCCGACATCCGGATAGGGACCGAAGAGCTTGCCTTTGTATTTGGCGCCCTTCTTGCGCAGACGCACGACCGCGCAGTAAGGCTCCTGCTCATCGGAAAGCAGGATATAGGGATAGGACTGGTCGTCCCGGAAGATGATGTTGTATTCAGGATCGTGTTCCTTGATCAGGTTGTATTCCAGGATCAGGGCTTCCTTTTCGCTCTTGGTGACGATGTAGTTGAAATCCGCGATATGGGAGACGAGCTTCGTCGTCTTATAATCGTGGGCGCCACGAAAATACGAATTCACCCGATTCTTCAGGTTGATCGCCTTGCCGACATAGATGATCTTGCCGTCGGCGTTCAGCATCTGGTAACAGCCCGGTTTGGAAGGCAGAGTCAGCAGTTTATCCTTGAGATCCATTGATGAACTCCACGATCGTCACGGCGCCTCCGCCATCATAATAATCTCCGTCATGGAAAGCATTGACGAAGCTGCATTTCTTCAGATAGTTGCGGCAGGCATTGCGCAGAGCCATGGTGCCGATGCCGTGGATGATCTTGACGCTGCTGCGCTTGCTGCCGAAAGCATCGTCCAGATACTTCTCCAGGATGGGAAGCGCTTCTTCGACACGCATGCCGACGAGGTTCAGCTCTGCCGAAACACGTTTTTTCATTGAACGCTCGGTATAGGGCTTTTTCTTTACGAGCGGGGGCAGACGGGTCAGCTCCTTCTGCTTGACATCGATCGAAAGACCCTTCAGATCGACTTTGGCCCTGCCCTTTTCGAGCGAGATAACTGTGCCGACACGGTCGCCGTCGCCGATGCGGACACGGTCGCCGACACGGATCGGCTCGACTTTTTCTTTTACTTCGATCGTATTGATCTTATCGAACTGCTCGGTCTTCTTTTTCAGCTGTTCGCTGCGCAGTTCGCTCTTGCGGATCTCTTCGATCAGCTGCTGCGCTTCTTCCTTCTTTGCCTCAAGATAGGCGTCGAGTTCCTGACTGGCTTCCTTCTTGCGGGCTTCGCGGGTCTCTTCGAAACGACGCAGTTCTTCCTCGTGTTTCTGTTTGGCCTGTTCCGCCTCTTTTAAAAGAGCGGCAGCGCGTTCCTCGCTCTCCTTGGCGGCCGCGAGGTTCTGCTTGATCTCAGAGAGCGCCTTCTCCTCTTCGGAGCGGTTGCTTTCAAGATAGTATTCCGCCCGTTTTAAAAGACCTTCATCCTGCAGGTATTTGCCGGCGATCTTCAGGGCGTTGGATTCACCAAGTGTATTCTCGTAATAACGGTAGGTCGGGACCAGTTTTTCGCGGTCGAAACCGACAGCGGAAAGCAGGATATCCTCGTTGCGGAAAGCGAATTTCTTGATCTCCTCGTAATGCGTCGTCAGAACGAACGGGATCTTTCTTTCCAGGAAACGTTCGAGGATCGCCAAAGAAAGCGCCTCTGCTTCCTTGGGATCCGTACCGGTGCCGATCTCATCGATCAGGACCAGTGAGTTGCTGGTGGCATTTTCAAGATAGTAATGGATCTTGGAGAGATGGGCGGAGAAAGAAGACAGAGCGTTCGAGATCGACTGATCGTCTTCAAGATCCGCATAGACCTGATCATACAGCGGGATCACGGCCTTCTCAGCGATCAGCGGGATCCCGGCATAGGTCATCAGGACGCTCAGACCGATCAGCTTCAAAGAGACGGTCTTGCCGCCGGTATTGGAACCGCTGATCACGATCCCCGAGATGTCGTGTCCGAAATGGTAGGTGTTGCGTACGACCTTCTGCGGATCGATCAGAGGATGCGCGATGTATTCAAGATAAAGCTCCCCGTCCCGGTTAAATTCCGGCAGGATGCCTTTATGGCTGTGACCGAACTTCGCTTTGGCGAAGATCAGATCCAGGGTGCTTAAGGAATCATAGTTGGTAAGATACATGTCCGCCGATCCGGAAACGATCCGCGAAGCCATGCGCAAAAGCCGCCGGATCTCTTCCTCGACCGCGATCGAGTTGTCGTTCCGGGCGTTATTGAGTTCAATGAACTGTTCCGGTTCAACGTAGGCTGCCTGGCCGCTCGAGCTTTCGCCGTAGCGGTAGCCTTTGTATTTGTTTTTGTCGGCGTTTTTCAGAAGGAAGGTCACACGGTCGTTTCTGGTGAAACTGTTCTCTTCCTGCAGAGAGCTGCGGTGTTCCTTGATGAACTCCCTTGCTTCCTCGCTGATACGCTTGTTGATCTCATAACCGGCATTGTAAAGACGGCTCAGTTTTTCAGAAGCGTCCTTGCGGATCTTGCCGTTGAGGTCGAGCATCTTCTCGATCTCACGATAATTCTTATCCAGGACCAGGGTCTGGAAATAATCATTCAGATATTCGGAATGATTCTCTTTAAAACTCTTTTTGAGACGTTCGCAATGACGGTGAAAGACCAGACACTGATTGAGCTCATAAGCCGTCAGAGTCTCGCCCTTGGAAGCCCTCTCCAGCAGTTCACGGACGTCATTGATGCCTTCAAAGGAAACTTCCTTCCCCTCTTCAAGGATCGCCATCGCCTCGCCGGTCAGCGCCAGATTGCGTTCGATCAGAAGCGGATTAAAAGGAACCTCTTCGTTCTGAAGACGTTCCGGGGAAGAATCCATTCCGCAGTAAAAGGCAATCTTTTCAAGGACCGCATCGAATTCAAGGCTGTGATAACTGTTATTCAGCGGCATCGATCTGCTCCTGCAGCCATTGCTGGAATTTCTGGTCCATTTCCTTGACGTTCTCTTCCAGCTCATCGACATCCACTTTGGACATCATGTAGTTGATTCCCTGGTTCGTCAGCTCATTGATCGGTTTGAGAACGGTCTTCTCACGCAGCGCGGGTCCGTTCTTGATCAGCGGCAGCGTCAGGAACATCGAGATCAGAAAAACCAGGATCGTCGCGTTGAGCACGCCTAAAGCAGCGCCCAGAAGCTGGTTGACGCTTCCGAGAAGCGGCACATCCGAAAGCTTTTTGAAAGCCGGCAGGAAGAACAGGACGATCAGACGGATCAGGATCACGACGATCAGGAACCAGAGGATCTGGTTAAAACGCGGGATCAGGGCAATAAGAAGCACCTCTGAGAACTGTTCCGGCTTCAGCAGTGGAAACAGGTTGCAGAGGATCGGATTCAGACGCAGTGCCAGCCAGAAGGATCCAAGAGTCAGCGCCAGATAAAGAACTTCATAAAGAAAGCCGCTCTTGTAGCCCTTGATGATCGAATATACGTAGATCACGGCGACCGCGATATTAATAGCTAAAACAAGATCAATATTCATATCCCCATTCTACCCTCCCCAAATCTTTTTGCCAAGAAGCCCTGCAGGTTGTAAAGTATATTCATATGAACACCTTAAGTCTGAAGCTCGATGAGGAAGCGATCGTCCGTCTGACCGGCGCTTTCCGCGACGATATCAAAGAAAACCCGAATCCCTACGTGCGTACATTCATTCAGAACGAAGACGTCACGATCACCGTTTATACGAGCGGAAAGGTCGTCTTCCAGGGGAAGGACGCGAATCTTTACGCTTCCGCCTATCTGACCAGACGCTACCACGATGAAGCGGGATCGGATGAAGTGGGCACCGGCGATTATTTCGGCCCGGTCTGTGTCTGCGCCTGCATCGTCAGCGCGGAGATGCACACCTGGCTCGATACCCTGCAGATCAATGACTCCAAAGAGCTCAAGGACGAACAGATCCGGGAGACAGCGCCGAAGCTGATGGAAAAGCTTCCCCATTCGCTTCTGATCCTGAAACCGAAAAAGTATAACGAAGTCGCAAAGACCAACAACATGAATGAGATCAAGGCGAAGATGCATAACCAGGCGTATGTCAATCTTCTCCGCAAGGGATATACATTGCCCAAGGCGACCTATGTCGACCAGTTCGCCGAGGAGAATCTCTATTATCGTTACTTGATAAACGAGAAGGAAGTCATCCACAACCTGATCTTTGAGACCAAGGCCGAGAGCAGCCATCCGGCAGTTGCCTGCGCCAGTATGATCGCCCGCTACGCCTTCCTGAAGGAAATGGAGGCTATGGAAGCTTTTTACGGCATGAAACTGCATAAAGGCGGCGGTGAACAGGCGGATCTTTCCGCGCTGAACTTCGCCCGCAAATACGGCTATGACCGTCTCGGAGAAGTCGCCAAGCTGCATTTCAAGAACACCGAGAAAGTAAAAGAACTGCTCGATCAAAGCAGTTCCAAATAATATCGTATCTCGTTATCGTTATTCTGCAATACGCCTTCCCTATTGGGAAAGGCTTTTTTTATTCTTCCGGAGAAGGAATACCGAATTCCTCCGGCTGGAAACGCGGACAGACACTTTCCTTGGTCGTGATGACCGAAGCCGCCAGACGTGTTCCGATCTCACAGGCTTCCTTCAGTGATTTTCCGTAAGTCAGACCGATCGTCGTTCCCGCGAAGAAGGCGTCACCGGCGCCGGTGGTATCGATCACATCCACCTTCCAGGCCGGCACATAGCCGGAGTTTCCTTCACAGTCCGCATAGACCGCGCCTTTGAAGCCCTGGGTGACGACCATCTGTTTCAGCCCCGCGAAACGCACTCTTTCGGGAAGGATATCGACAAGCTCATCCTCACTGATCTCGGTAAAGTCATCCGAGAAGAATATGCCGGCTTCCTGCTCGTTGCAGACGAAGCAGCCGGTCTTCTTCAGCAGATCACGGCGTTCCACTGCGATCGACATATTGGAAACGACACCATAGACTTCCTTGTTGTATTTTTCCGCCAGCCAGAAGATGCGGTTCAGAAGATCAGGTTCCATATCGATCTCGACAACAACACTGTCACATTCGGAGATGATCTTTTCCCCGTACTGATCGAGGATCTCGGAGATCTTGGAAAGATCGGGACGGCGGGAGATCGAAGCGACAACATCGCCGTTATTGTCAAAAACAGCGAGCCAGGTGCCCAGTGTATCCGGCGCCTGCGCGATATACTGCGTGTTGACTTTATGCTTCTGCAGCTTATTGATGACATCGTAGCCGCTGCCGCTGTCATCGACGACGGAAACGAAGGTCGGACGCAGCTCGACATTCGCGATATCCTCCGCAACGTTACGGCTGACACCGCCATGGGTCTGTATGACTCTTCCGACGTTTCTTCCGCCCGGGATATACTGTGCAAGCGGATATCCTTTGATATCAACGAATACTGCTCCGAATACGACGATTCCCATAGATCTTTCCTCCAAAATCCAGACAAAACAAGTATACCTATTTTCCCTTTCCCGGAAAAGGAGAAACCGTCGCAACTAATGTGATCCGGAAGGATCTGGTCATGGGAAGTTGCACTTTTTCCGCTTTTGGATTATTTTTTAAAAAATGAACCACTGTTTCCACTTGTATATCCGGAGGAAAAAGCATGAGAAGAAAATACGGAATACAGTCTTTAAAGTCCCTCCTGCCGCTGCTTTTAGCCAGCGGCGAAACAGGAATGATCGGAGAACACGGAATGCTGAAGGTAACGATGCTGAAGGTTGGCAAGGCCGACGCGATCGTGCTTGAACAGGACGGGAAAGCATTACTGATCGATACCGGCGAGGAAGATGACGGTGAGGATCTCGTGGATTTCCTGTTCCGGGAAAATGTTAAGGAGATCGAATGTCTGATCATCACCCATTACGACAAGGACCATGTCGGCGGAGCGGATACCCTGATCCGCACCCTGCCGGTAAAAAAGGCGATCCTGCCGGACTATGACAGCGTCAGCTCCGAATACCGCGAATTCCTTAAGGAAGCGGAAAGAAGCGGAAGTGAACTGATCCGGCTGAACGAAGACTGTGAATTCGTCTTTGCCGGATGCCGGGTCATGATCGAAGTCCCCACCTCTTTTGCGGAATATGACCCCGATCTTGATAATGATAATGACCTGTCGCTGATCACGACCGTGACCTATGGCGAACACCGCCTGCTCTTCATGGGTGACAGCGAAAAGAAGCGTCTGAACGAATGGCTCGCGAAAGATCATGGTAAGTTCACCTTCATGAAATTCCCGCACCACGGGGTCTACAACTCCGCGCTGGGACTGCTGCTGTCCAAGACACAGCCTGAATATATCGCGATCTGTGACTCGAAAAAGAATCCTGCCGACAAAGAGACCCTGGAACTTCTGGAAGGCCGGGGCACGGTGTTTGAGACAAAAGACGGAAATATCCTCTTGCGCAGTAATGGCAGAGAGATCGAGTTTACCCAGTGTTAAAACAAGCCTGCAGACGCAGGCTTGTAATTTATATGATGCTTCCCCTGATTCCGACTTTGTGATAGTAGATCGTGATCAGGACCGAAACGACGACCCAGCCGAAGGGATAACCGAGACCGATCGGAATGATCGTGTTACTGATGAAATGCGAGAAGACGAACAGATAGATCTGACGCGCGATGACATAGCCGAAGATCATGATGACCATCGGCGCCTGGGAGTTTCCGGAACCGCGCAGAGCGGCCGCATAGATCTGGCTGAAGACCGCCAGGATCGCGAACGGCGTGATCATACGCAGGAACAGCGCGCCGTATTCCACGACTTCCGGTTTGGAGTTGAAGATCGCGACCGTATCGGGAGCGAAGATCATGATCGGGATCATGCAGAGCACCGTAATGATCAGAGCGACGATCAGTCCGAGACGAACGCCTTCGACCGCCCTTTCCTTCTGATCTCTTCCGAGATTCTGTCCGACGACCGTCGTGACCGCCATACCGACAGACTGCATCGGCAGCCACAAAAGACCATCGACTTTGGAATAGGCACTCCAGCCGGACATGACATCCGTGCCGAAGTAGTTGATATAGGACTGAACGAAGATGTTGGAGAAGGATACGATCGCCAGCTGGAAGGCTGAGGGAATACCGACCCGGACGATCCGTTTCAGGATCTGCCAGTCCATCTTCATTGCGGATAATTCAAGTTTTACGACGGAGGAGGTCCGGAAAAGTACCACCATCGTCAGGATCGCCGAGATCCCCTGGGAGATGATCGTCGCCCAGGCAACACCGGCAACGCCCATCTGCAGGCGGATGACGAAATACAGGTCAAGAACGACATTCAGGATCGCCGAAACCGTCAGGAAATAGAACGGCCGCTTGGAGTCGCCTACCGCGCGCAGGATCGCCGAGCCCATATTGTAGAACAGCAGTCCGGCCAGACCGCCGAAATAGATCGACAGATAACGGGTCGATTCCGGAATGACCTCTGTCGGCGTATTCATCATGCGTACGACAAAGGGCACCATCGCGATCCCCAGAAAAGTCAGCACGATGCTCAGGAAGATTGTCATCAGGACCGAGCTGTGGACGGCCTTTTTTACATCTTCCGGACGTTTGGCGCCATAGTACTGGGAGATGACGACACCGCCGCCATTGGCAAGACCGGTGAAAAAGCCGATCAGCATATTGATGACCGGACCGACCGTGCCGACAGCCGAAAAAGCTTCGTTGGATACATAGTTCCCGACAACCCAGGTGTCCACCATATTGTAAAACTGCTGGAAGATATTTCCAACAAGCAGCGGGAGCGAGAAGAGAATGATGTGGTTGAGAATGCTGCCCGTAGTCATGTCGGTATCACGTTTCGCTGCCATCATCTTTCCTCCGTTTCCGCAGATAGTTCTATCATACTCTTATTCCTCCGAAATAAAATTGACATGACTGCAAAAAATGCATATTTTTTCCTGTATCTGTATAATGAGATGGACAAGGAGGAAAACGCATGAATCTTCCCGGAAGACAGAGACCCGCAGCGGAAAAGATCAAAGCCGATTATGAAAAAGTCATCCGCGAGTATTATCTGGAGAACGGCAAGGCCCTGATCTCCTGCAAAGTCCGCGGGATGGACGATATCGTCAGCCATTATTCCGTAAAGAACCGGGAAAACATGAATCCCGAACTTTCCGCCTATCTCGATGACAATATCTTCTACGTTCCGATCTCGCTTCCGATCATCATCCGTTTCTGCGGATGCGAGTTCACCCCGGACGAGAAAGAGATCATACGCCGCACGATCCTCTTGGATTACGAATTCAAGCTGGGTCTGGCGAAGCAGAATCTGAAGCGCAATTATATCTATTCTCTGCTGACATTATGCATCGGCATCGTTTTCCTGTTCCTGTATTCCCGGATCAACAGCAGCGGTCCGATCGGTTCCCTGCTGACGGTCTTCTTCTGGTTCTTCCTGTTTGAATTCGGTGGTTCCTGGTGGTCGAAAGGCCTGGCGCTGCGTGATGAGGTCAAACACGCGCAGCGGATCATGAACGCGGACATCCAGTTCGAGAGCTATCTGCAGTCGCGTTCCGCGAAGGAGAAGGAAAATGTCTGAGTTTCTTACACCCATGGACAGTGAGACTTTTCTGAAGAACTATCCTGAAAAACCAAAAGACGCCTATAAAGGCATGCATGGACGCACGCTTCTGATCGGCGGCAGCTACGGCATGGCCGGAGCCGTCTGTCTGAATATCCTCGGCGCCCAGGCTGCAGGCGCCGATTATATCTGCTGCGCTCTGGATGACTCGATCTACCCTATCGCCGCTTCCCGTTTCCTCACCCCGGTATTCTTCCCGCTTGCCGAAGAGAACTGGAAAGAAATGATCCGGAAAGCGCTGAATGATAAGATCACTTCTGTCGCTTTCGGCAGCGGGATCGACCGTCTTCCCTATAAACAGGAACTTCTTGCGTTCCTGCTTTCGGAATGCAGCGTGCCGCTTCTGCTCGATGCCGGAGCCCTGCAGCTCATCGCCGAAGACAAAGATCTTTTAAAGAAGGCGCAGTGTCCGCTGATCCTGACGCCGCATATCGGCGAGTTTGCCGCTCTCTGCAACAAAAGCATCGCTGAGATCAGCGAAGACCGCAGCGCTGCCGCGCTCGCGTTCGCGAAGGAATATAACGTCACGCTCGTCTTAAAAGGCCCGCAGACGATCATCGCGGATCCGGAGGGCAGACTAACGCAGAACAACAGCGGAAATCCCGCGCTGGCACAGGCCGGCAGCGGCGATCTTTTAAGCGGGATCACAGCCGGGATGCTGACACTGGTCAAAGATCCTTTTACCGCCGTCAGTATGGCAGTATGGCTTCATGGACACCTTGCGGACAGAGCCCGTAGATTCTATTCTGCTCACGTTTTTCCGCTGGAGGTCTATCCACAGCTGATGAACGCCTTTCTGCTTGAAAACGGCCGCTAAACAACGCAGAAACAAACGTATACCGGCAGCGATGCCGGTTTTGATTCAGTCAAAAAGAAAAAGGTAGCAAGCCTTTTTCTTTGTATTCCTGTCGTTATCCGTCAGAACGGCAGCGTGATCTTGATATCAAGGAGTTCCAGCACGATCCCGCCGATGCTGAGCACAAACAGCAGGATGACGCCCGGATTCAAATATACCGTCGGGAACACAGCACCGGAAGGGATCTCTTTCGGTGTCTCCGGGCAAACGAAACGTTTTTTACGGATCCAGCGGATCAGGTTGATGAGACCGGCGATCATCAGGATGACGACCAGAAGCGCCAGTCCGGCGAGCAGAATAAGCGCGCCGTCTGTCGGCGCGTCCCCTTCGATCAGAGGAAGCACCAAAAGGATCGCGGAAGACAAGCCGTTCAGCAGCGCATGCATGATATAGGTGATCCACATCCTGCCGGTCCGGCAGTAGACATAACCGAGAAACAGACCGACAGAGAACGCGAAGAGACACTGTGTCAGGTTGCCGTGGAAAAGGCCGAAACAGATCGCGGAGAAAACGATCGCCGTCTTCTCGCCATAGATCCGGATCCGGTCGATCATCAGTTTACGGAAAATGATCTCCTCGATCAGCGGTCCGATCACGGTCGGGATCAGCAGACCGACCAGCGTACCGGAAGTTACCAGACCGCTGATCAGATCGAGCTGCTCGGTCCCTCCGGCAGGAGCGGTCTCGCTGATGCGCAAACCGATGGTATTCAGGATCAGGGAAACAAAATACATGATCGTGAAGATCTGAACGAGATTCCAAAAGCCGAAATGTTCCTTCTCCCCCTTCCAGCGCGGCATTTTGCGGACGCAGAGCCAGAAGGCCAGATCTCCGATGACATTTGGCAGATAGATCAGCAAGAAGAGCGGCGAGGCTCCGTATTTCAGGAAGAGTTCTTTTATGAATTCCGGATTTCTGAACGGCGATAACAGAACGATGCTTGCCGCGCCGCTCACAACAGTCATCACGATCTGTGCAAAGCCCATGCGGTTAAACACTTTTTTCGGGGATTCGATGATTTCCATGAATAATCCTCCTTT
>JAUNQE010000088.1 GCA_030536365.1 Erysipelotrichaceae bacterium
GCACAGAATAGGAAAAATGCGCATCATCTGGAAATAAGATAAAGACAGTGTCACGGAATTAAAAAAAGCCGTTCGTCTTATAGACCACGGCCTATGTTCACATTGAATGGATCGGATCAGTCCTTTTTACGCAGGAACTTGATCACGTCTGTTGCTGCCTGCGCGCCTTCGTAAACAGCTTTGGATACCTGCAGCAGCCCCTTCGTGCAGTCGCCGCAGGCGTAGAGTCCGGGGATGTTGGTGCGCATGTTTTCATCAACAACAATCTTGTTGTTTTCGATGAGGGTACCGATCTTGCGGGCCAGATCGACGGAACCGGCACTTCCTTCGGCGATGAAGAGACCGTCGACTTCAAGAACGCTGTCATCTTCAAAGACGATACGCTCGATCTTGACTTCACCCTCGATCGCTTTGATCTTAGCGGTATGGAGTTCATACTGCTTGAGCTTGTCATCCTTGATCTCCTTGCCGTTGGTCAGGATATGAAGGGTAGGGGTAAGGTTCGAAAGATATTCCGCTTCATGGGCAGCATAGCTGGCGTCACCCAGTACGGCAACGCGTTTCTTGCGGTAGAAGAAACCGTCACAGACTGCGCAGTAGGAAACACCTTTTCCTTCTTTTTCCTTTAATCCCTTGATCGGCGGAGTTGCGCGGTAAGCGCCGGTCGCGAGAATGATAGCATCGGCTTCATAGGTGTTTGTGCCGGTGACGACATTGAAACGTCCGGTGTATTCAAGGGAAAGAACTTCTTCCGGGATCATTTCGATATTCAGACGCTGAGCCTGCTTGATTCCGGCTTCGTAGAGATCCTGACCGCTGATCTGTTCGATGCCGTAGTAGTTTTCGATCATGTGCGCTTTATTCAAAGAACTGCTCGGCATATAAAAGACCGAGACATCCAGATTAGCGCGTTTCGCGTAGAGAGCCGCGCTGATTCCGGCGGGACCGCCGCCGATTATGATTACTTTACTCATATTCATTTACCTCACAACAATTATAAGGAATACGTGATATTACTACCAGTAAAACGCCTTTGTTGCTCTTCCTTTAAAGAGCACTTTGAAGTAAAATCTAAATATGAAATTCTTTCAGGGATTAAGGTATTTACTGTGTGTGGTCATCACATACTTATGTTTATTTTTGATCGAATTCCTTATTGGCACTGTATTCAGAGAGGATCTTGCACAACTCCATTTCTGGCCTGTTTTTTTTGTGATGCTGGCCCTCCTGATCCTGATCAACCCGCTGATCACGTATTTTATCTGTGAGAGATTTCCGTTCTTTCCGATCGGCATCGTTGACCAGAGTGCTATAGATGAAAAAGAGGAGGCTGCCCGTTAATGAGGATAGCAATGGTGGCCGGAGGCAGCGGAGGGCATATTTATCCGGCTCTTTCCCTGGCCCGCGCATTAAAAGAAAAAGGACACTCGGTAGTGTTCATCGGTGCGGATAACCGTATCGAAAAAGATATTATTCCGGAAAACAACTTTGAATTCATTGGACTTGCCGTTCGTACAACGAAGGGCGGAGCGATGCAGAAGATCGTCAGTCTGATCTCCATGGCGAGATCCTACAGAGCGGCGAAGAAGATCCTGCGGAATCGTTTTGATCTCGTGATCGGTTTCGGTAACTACATCTCCGTTCCGGTCGTACTTGCGGCTAAGAGCCTGGGGATCAAGATCATGCTGCATGAGCAGAATTCCTTCGTCGGCAGAGCGAACCGTTTTCTGGATGAGAAAGCTGACCTGATCGTCGGCTCCTATGAAGAAAACAAGAAACAGTTCAAGAATCCCAAGATCAAGATCCTCGGCAATCCGCAGTCCTCGATCGCGGCGGCTGTGACCCGTGATGAATCCCTGTTCGGGGATGAACGTCTTTCCAAGGATAAGAAGACCGTTCTGATTTTCTTCGGTTCCCTGGGATCGGAAACCCTGATGAAAACGGTCTGCGCGTATTTCAAGATCAAGGAACCGGGTTACCAGGTCCTTTACGCGGCCGGTGATTCCTATTACCAGACGGTCCTTCCGTATGACAGCGAGGAGATCCGTATCGAAAAGCGGATCAACGGTACTGCCTGGATGAAGGATGCGGATCTTTTTGTCGGACGTGCCGGCGCTACAACACTGGCGGAAGTCATTGCGACCGGTGTTCCTTCGGTCCTGATCCCGTCTCCGTATGTTCCCAATAATCATCAGTACTTCAATGCCAAGGCGCTTTCCGATAAGAACGCGGCTGTCCTGATCGAAGAGAAGCAGCTGACACCGGAACTTCTGAAGGAAACGATCGAAAGCCTGCTGAAAGACGAGCAGCGCCGCAAAGAACTGAGCAAACAGACCGAATCGATGCGTAATGATCACGTGATCGATGATATTATTGATGAGATCGAAAAATTATGAACATAGAAACAGCAAACTTTTTATCCTCACATGGGGATCTCAGGGTCGATGCCCGTTTCAAGGACATTACCACGATCCGCATCGGCGGCAAGATCGACTATCTCGTATCTCCCTACGATGTAGAGCGCCTTTTGCTGATCCTGCGTTACCTGCGTGAAAAGGATATTCCTTTCAAGATCCTGGGCAAAGGCTCAAACCTTTTATGCGGTGAAGCGGATTATGAGGGATGTGTCATCCGTCTTGACCATATCAATGAGTATTCCTTTGATAAGGACAGCGTTACCGTCGGTGCCGGAGCCTCTGTCGTACGTTTATCCAAACTGCTTGCTCTGCAGGGACTGAGCGGTTTTGAATTTGCTTCCGGTATTCCGGGTACGATCGGCGGACTGATCTATATGAATGCCGGCGCTTACAAGTCCTCTGCTTCCGAGATCGTGAAGAGAGTTCTCGTCCTGGATGGGGAAAGACAGTTCTGGATGGATAAATCCGAGCTCGATTTTGCGTACCGCAGCTCGATCTTCCAGAAACATCCGGAATGGATCATTCTCGGCGGAGAATTCAGCATTCGCGAAGGTGACCGCGATGAGATCCTCAAGCTTATGGCTGACCGTCTGAAACGCCGTCAGGAAACACAGCCTCTTGATAAGCCGAGTGCCGGTTCCTGTTTCCGCAACCCGGAAGGGGATTTCGCGTGGCGTCTGATCGATGGTGTCGGCATGCGCGGTTACCAGTTCAACGGCATCAAAGTATCGGAGAAGCATCCGAACTTTATCGTAAATATGGGATCAGCGACAGCAAACGATTTCCTGATCACATCCAATCTGATCCAGAGCAAAGTCAAGGAAGTTTACGGTGTTGATCTGCGCCGCGAAGTGGAGTGTTTTAATTGTTAGAAGAAAAAGAAAAAGACGAGCTGATCGATCGGAACTATCTGATGAACAAGCGGAAGAATGCGCGTACGCGTAATCGTTTTGTTACGCATAAGCACCGCCTTTTTCTGCTGGGGATAGCTCTTGGTTTTGTTCTGGTCGCCTTTATGTATTTCTACAGCAACTACTCCAATGTGCATCACGTCAACGTCGTTAACAACATCTATCTCAGCAATGACGATGTGATCCGTCTATCCGGATTAAATGAATACTCCAAGTATCTGCTCATCAGTACCGGCAGGACTGCCGAAAAGATCGAAAGCCATCCGCTTGTCGATCATGTTGAGATCAGTAAGGATGACAACAATACGATCAAGATCGATGTCAAGGAAAAGAAGGCGATCGCCTATCTCTACGAGAACGGCCAGCCGGTCATCTGGATCGAGGACGACACCCGTCTGCCTCTGGACAACAGCAATATGTATCTGATCCAGCGCTTGCCTTTGATCGAAGGCTTTACCGCGGAGCAGATGACAGAGCTTTTATATGGTTTTTCCTATGTGGATGAAAAACTGATCAATGAGATCAGCGAGATCCACCGTTATCCGTTTAGCTACGATGAGAATATGATGGAAGTCATCATGCGTGACGGCAACTATGTCTTTGTCGGCAACTTCGGTCTGAAGCTTCTGAAGAACTATCATTCCGTTGCTGCGAGCCTGAGCACGGATGAGAATGTCTGTCTCTATTTTGATGAAGTGACGAGCAGCGGCTTCAAGTCCTCCTGTCCCTGGGAAAAGAAGGAAGAGCCTGCGGAAGTCAGTGAAATTGTAGAAGGGGAAGAAAACTATTCCGAAGAGGAATAGTTTATAATATAAGTATGAGCGTACTGATCAGAAATAAAACAAAACATAAGGAATATGAACCTTACTATCCTCTGCTCGAAGAGTATTTTGCCAAGACCCTAAAGACCTGCGGTGTCAAAAGGGAAGCGAGCATCTCGCTGACGCTTGTCGGCAGCATCAAGATGCACCGTCTTAACCGTGAGTACCGCGGGATCGATTCGACCACGGATGTTCTTTCCTTCGCGATCAATGACGGCGAAGAGATAGAGCTTCCCGAGGAAGTCGAATACGAGCTTGGTGATATCTTCATCAACGTGGACCGTGTAAAGTCACAGGCTGCTGCTTACGGACATTCCGAGAAGCGGGAGTTCCTGTTCCTTTTCATCCATGGCGTCCTGCATTGTCTGGGCTATGACCATATGACAAAAGAGCAGGAAGATGAGATGTTCGGTCTGCAGCACAAGATCCTCGGAGACCGGAAGTGAGATCCAAATTCCAGGATGCTTTTCGCGGACTTGGGGCAGCACTGAAAGATCACTCTGTCCGGAT
>JAUNQE010000039.1 GCA_030536365.1 Erysipelotrichaceae bacterium
AGTCCGATGCCCTCAATGATCAGTGTGAATACTGACATATCTTTCTCCTTCTACTGCCACTGCGAAAGCGCCTGCTTCAGCCTGTGGTCGATATCGATCCGGGTCTCCCGGCATTCCTTTTTGTATTCCTTCCCGGCTTTGAACATCAGCGACACCAGAAACGATGAGCCGACCGGCAGCATCTTCTTCAGCAACGATTCCGGGAAAGCGAAATGGGTCCCGTGTTCATAGAGCAGAGCTTCAAATGTGTTTTCATGCGGCATATGCGAGAGACGCTCCTCCATCCGCCGGATATAGCGGCAGGTATCCCATAACACGTCATCTTCCGCGCCGATGCAGAGGATCTTTCCGCGGATCTTCTCGACCTTGATCTTTTCCTCTTCCTGCAGAGGATGTCTTCTTTCCGATTCATCGAACATCTTTCTTGAGGCAACCCGGTCACCGCCTGCTTTCGCTTCTTCCGTGAGCTTCTGCCAGTATTCCGGATGACGGTAGGCATAGGGAAGAAAAGGAAGCTCTTTTCCCTGCCAGGTCACCGAGGACTCATAGTCGCCGGGACGCTCCGTCGCTCCGTCCTTGTTGTCACGGTAAAAGCCTTCCATCACGAAGTCTGGGGGCGAGATCGCGATCGTCAGGGAGATCTCGGGATAATACGAAGATGCTAAAAGCGCCATCATGCCGGTGGTCGATGCGCCGGCGATACCGAATCTTTCACAGCCCTGTTCCCTCATGAACGCGAGCGCTTTGCCGAAGCGCTCAAGCGGATAGCTGTGATGGCCATAGTCCTTTTTGTCCGGGGACATCGCCATGACCGAGATCCCCTCCTCATTCAGCCATTTCGCGCCGCAGGACGCCATATAGTCTTCGGAATCATCTCCCAGCATCAGGATGAATCCTTTCTTTGCAGGAACAGATGCCGGATACCAGGCGCCGTGGAACCCGTCTTTTTCAATGCGGAATACCTGTTTTTTCATAAAAGCCTCTTAAAGCAGTCTTTTGCCTTTTCCGTCCTCATTGTATAGCTATTTGTTAGGTATGTCTAACTTATTATCCGGAGAATCCGAAGGATCCTATTTCGGTTTTGACATATCTGTACGCGATGTTATGTTATGCTGAAACTGAAGATTAGTTCTTTCGATCCGGAAGCGGATCGAAATCGCAGAAGAAGGATACAGAATGCGTTTCGGCAAAAAGACAGACAGATGAAAGGAAGTTGTATGGGACTGATCGAAATTGCCAGCGGAAAATCCGTCTGGCGCGGAATGGATTATTATGAAAGCCATAAAGTGATTTCCTGGAATAAATCCGGGGATTCGGCGTATGAAGGGGTCGTATCCGGAAGCCACGGAGAAAACTACAATGTATACGTCGATAAACTGCATCCTAAAAAATCCGTCTGCAATTGCGCGTTTGCTGCAGGGCGTCGGGTAGTATGCAAACATATGATCGCGCTCTATTTCACCGCTGAGCCTGAAGCCGCAGAAAGCTTTAAAAGAGCAGTCGAAGAATGGGAGCTCGAAGAAGAGAAAAGAATAGAGCAGCATTACAAAGATCTGCGAAAATATGTAAATAGTCTTTCGAAAGCAGAATTACGGGAACGTTTATATGACGCTCTCGTCGAATTGGAAGAGCGCAGAAATCGATACTGGTAAAGAAATACTGCAGTTTATTGTTTTCATCTGTCCGTCATCCAAAGACTTTGGTTTTGCCTCTGTTTTTTCCTTCCGTCTTCCGCATTTGTGGGATAATGGAAATGAGGAAAAGAAAATGGCAGAAAATTGTATATTCCGTTACAGTCTGAAGAATGCCTGGGGACTGCCTTTATCCTGGATCGAAGTCCTCGACCGCGACAACAATAACGTACGTGTCTACCGCTTCAACAACGGCGCCTGGAATGGTGATACGGATATCATCAAACCGGAAACAGTGACGGTCTCCCCTGCGGTGATCGTCCAGGTAAAAGAGATCCTCCGTCAGAATCCGGAGATCCTGCGGATCAGCGGGACCGAGGAGCCGCCGGAACTGGAAGGCGTAAAAGCCCATCTCCTCTTCGCAGACGGGGAAAACAGCACGGAGATCACTTCCGAGAATCTCTGGTACTTTGAGGATAAGGAGGCAAAAGACGCGCAGGGCAAGGAACCCGTTCGTGCCTGGATAGTCCTGAAGATCTTCAACAAGATCAGAGAAGTCCTGTTGAAGGCAGGGATCGATCCCTACTATCTGACCCTCTACTATCACGAGGAAGACTGATACAGCGGAGCTGAGGCTCCGCTGTTTTTCTTTCTGCTGCTGTGTTTTTGAGATCAGTTGCCTGCCGGCTTGACCCGGCTGACGATCTCGTGTGGCGCGTAGAGCTCCTCGAGATAGAGGACATCCTCGCGGCTGAGATCAAGATCGACCGCTTTGCAGGCGCTGTCAAAATGGCTGATCTTCGTTGCCCCGACGATCGGCGCGGCCACGCCTTTCGCGTAGAGCCAGGCCAGGGCGATCTCGGACATCGTGACATGGTAGGCATCGGCCAGTTCGGCGACACGCTCAATGATCTGCATGTCGTTTTCTTTTGCCCGGTCGTATTTGGCGGCAGCGATCTTATCTGTTTTTGAACGGGCGCTTTCGCTCTCCCAGGTCTTCCGCGCCAGATGTCCGGCGGCCAATGGAGAATACGGGATCAGTGACATGCCGTACTGCTCACAGACCGGAATGACTTCATGTTCATCCTCGCGGTATAAGAGGTTGTAATGGTTCTGCATGGTGGAGAATTTCGTCCAGCCGTTTCGCTCGGCAGCGATCTGCATATTGTGAAGCTGATAGCCGTACATCGAGGAACAGCCGATGGCGCGCACCTTCCCCGCCTTGACGAGCTCATCGAGCGTCTCCATCGTCTCTTCAATTGGTGTGTCGTAGTCAAAACGGTGGATCTGGTAAAGATCGATATAGTCTGTCCCGAGACGCTGTAAGGAACCCTCAACTTCCGCGAGGATCGCCTTCCGGCTCAGGTGTTCCGGGGTCGTCAGGTTGAAATAGACTTTCGTCGCGAGGACGATCTTGTCGCGCGGTATGCCGAGCTCCTTAATGGCTGAACCGATATATTCCTCACTGGTGCCGTCCGCGTACTGGTTGGCGGTATCGATGAAATTGACGCCGAGCTCATAGGCGTGGGCGATCATCTCCTTGCAGCTTGTTTTATCCAAAAGCCACTGGTGACCGGTCTCCTGCACCCAGCCGAACGACATGCCGCCGACACAGATGCGCGAGACTTCGATCCCGGTATTGCCGAGTTCTGTATATTTCATATCCTGTTTCCTTTAGATCCTTTCGTTATAATTCGATTTTACCTCTGTTTTCACAGTGAATAAAATAATAACCAAAGTTATATGACGTTACACCCTTTCTGACAATTGTTATTTGTGCGTGGATATTTTACAATCACAATCAGTAAAAGATTTTAACAGGAGATCAATTCAGATGATATTAGACCAGATAGATAAACGTCTGCTCGCTCTTGCCGAGCAGTCCGACAGCGATCTGAAGGATGTTTATGAGCGGATCGATCAGATCTGCCTCTTCAATTCCGACCGCATCCTTTCCGCTTTCATTGAAAACAAGGTATCCTATACCGACTTCAGCGATATCAACGG
Source organism: Erysipelotrichaceae bacterium (assembly GCA_030536365.1). Taxonomy (GTDB): domain Bacteria; phylum Bacillota_I; class Bacilli_A; order Erysipelotrichales; family Erysipelotrichaceae; genus RGIG5669. The sequence goes on from JAUNQE010000039.1 coordinate 3,639, forward strand.
CTACGGCGACTACGATGCCGGACGTGACAAGCTCGAGAAGATCTTCGCGACCGTACTCGGCAGTGAAGACGCGCTGGTCCGCCCCCAGATCATGAGCGGCACCAACGCCTTATATCTCACCTTCTCCGCCCTTTTAAAGCACGGCGACACGATGATCTCACTGACCGGCACACCCTACGATTCCCTGCAGGAGATGATCGGTCTCGTCGGAGAGTCCTCGCAGTCCTTAAAGGCCCATGGCGTAAAGTACGAACAGATCGACCTGCTCAATTATGAATTCGATGAAAGGAAGATCGTTGAAAGACTGAAAAACGGCGGTGTAAAACTCGTTGAGATCCAGCGCTCCCGCGGCTATTCCGCAAGACCTTCGCTCAACCTCTACAAGATCGAGCACCTGATCAAAAAGATCCGTGAAGTAAACAAGGAAGTCATCATCATGGTCGACAACTGCTACGGCGAACTCGTTGAGGAAAGAGAACCGGGACATGTCGGTGCCGATATCGTCGTCGGCTCCCTGATGAAGAACCTTGGCGGCGGCATCGCCTCCACCGGCGGCTATGTTGCCGGCAGAACGGATCTGATCGAGATGGTCGCTGAACGTCTGACCGCCCCCGGGATCGGCAAGCACCAGGGCGCCAACTTCAACCAGCTCAACAATTTCTTCAAAGGCATCTACTGCGCCCCCAGCGCTGTACGCAGCGCCCTTAAGACCGCGGTTTTCTCCGCTTATATGATGGAGAAGCTCGGCTATAAGAACGTTTCTCCGAAGTACGATGAACCGCGTACGGATATCATCCAGACAGTCGAGCTCGGCAGCAAGGAGTCTCTCGTCCGTTTCGCCCAGGGCATCCAGGAATCCTCACCGATCGATTCCTTCGTAAGGGTCATGGCCGCACCGATGCCGGGCTACCCCTTCGATGAAGTCATGGCCTGCGGCACCTTTACCCAGGGCAGCACGATCGAACTCAGCGCCGACGCGCCGGTCGTAGAACCCTTTACCCTTTACGAGCAGGGCGGTCTTTCCCGGGAATACGGCAAGCTTTCCGTGCTTCTGGCCCTGACCAAGGTCCTGAACTGATCTCCCGGCACAATACACAAATACCGCTGTATTTCTACAGCGGTATTTTTATTTCAACGATAGTAAGATTACTCGTCGAGCCAGATGACCTGGTGCGGCATGCGCGGGTCGCTCTGCGGCAGAGCGGAACGCTCGATATGTCCCTCCCCGTTAAAGACCATCATCAGCCTCGAACCGGAAGTAAAGCGCGGCCATATCGGCAGTCCTTCCGCAAATGGTCTTCCCTCTTTCAGGAAATGCAGGACCGATTCATGCATAAGGCGTGCCTGCTGATCGTGTTCCTTACTGGAAGGCGCCTGCACCGCGCCGCTGCCGAACAAAAACTGCGATTCCGAACCGTGACAGGCAAGATAGCCTGTCCCGCCTGCGTCTTTATTGTCAGTCTCCCAGTCATTGCGGCAGAGCCAGACCGGCTGACCGGCATCGGCTGCCGCGGCGGCAAACTGCACGGTACCGGCACGATAGATATATTCGCTCATCCAGTAGACGAAAGCCCGGTGGTATTCTACCGAATCCTTGTCGAGACCGGCAAGCTTCTTTAAAAGATCTTTTCTTACGAGTTCCCCGTAGTCTCCGAAAAGACGCTCGGCAGTCGTTTCGTCCAGCTCGCGGAAACCGTAGACATGCCAGTAAAGATCGATCTCATCGCGGTTCGTCAGAAGCAAGAGAGGCACGTTGTTGCCACTTTTATTGAGCACGATGTCAAGGGCATTGTTCCCTTCGAAGTTCTCCCCGTCAAAGACAGCACCGACCGTATGCAGGTTGAGTCCGGCAAAGATCCGCTTCTGTTTCTCAACGATCGTTTCCCAGGGCATCGTCAGCAGCTCCTTCGCGTTGTCCTGATCGATCTTCGCGCTTTGCAGGAAACGTTTCCCGATCGCCTGCGCGGTCTTTTTGTCACGCAGACACTGTATCCCTCCGGATAAAAGAACAGCCTTGCGGAAGAGCCCTTTTGCCTTCCTGCAGCAGGTCAGAAAGCCGGTGATCTTGGCCCCGGCCGACTGTCCGGCGACGGTGACATTCTCAGGATCCCCGCCGAAAGCGGCGATATTTTCTTTTGTCCACTCAAGGGCCTTGAGGATATCGAGAAGGCCGTTATTGGCCATGAAGGCGTATTTCTCCCCCAGATACTCGCTCAGGTCCATGAAGCCGAAGACGCCGAGACGGTAGTTGCAGTTGACGACTACGACCCCTTCCTTCGCGAAGGAGAGCTCATCGATCCCCAAAGTCGCGGAACCTTTCTGGAAGGCGCCGCCATGGATCCAGAACAGCACCGGACGTTTTCCCTCATCCGCCTTCGGAGTCGTTACATTGAGATAGAGACAGTCCTCGCTTAATGGCGTCTCCCCTTCCCCGCGGAAACGGGTCAGTCCCGGGACATAGAGCTGGGGCGCGGCAGGACCGTACTTTTTGCAGGCGCGGATCCCTTCCCAGGGCTTCGCGTCTTTTGGCGGCAGAAAACGCAGCTCGCCGACCGGGGGCGCCGCGTAAGGAATGCCGAGATACTGCTCGCATCCTTCTTTTGTGATCCCTTCGATCTTTCCCAGTGCCGTTTCTACTCTCATACCTGTCATCTCCTTCTTTACTACTCCAAGATTACCCGCTTTTCAGGGAAAAGGGAAATACAAAAACAGGCATAAAAAAGCCCGCTCTTTCAGCGGGCCATGACACGGAGAAGTTCCCAAAGGAGACTTATTTTTCGACATGCACATAGAAGGTGTCCGAGGTCACGCTGAGCGAGCTGCCGTCGGACCAGGTGAAGTAGACCGGGATATCCACGGTGTCATAGACCGCGCCGATCGCCCGGACATTGCCGCCCCAGTAGTCGAGGGCGGAGGTATAGGCGGTATGGAATTCGATCTCGTGGTGGATGTCCTCCGCATTGAGATGCATATCATAGTAGGAGTAATGAAAGGCTTTGACCGGGATCGTCTGATAGCTGCCCGCCTTGACAGAGACGTTGTTTTCCATCTCGATCGTGACCTTTTCGCCTTCAACATAGATATTCGCGTATGTTGAGAGACCGTTCTCGGTCGTGGCGTAGATCTTGACCGCGCCGATATCGACGCAGGTCACCTTGCCGTTGGAATCGACTTTCGCGATCGAGGGATCATCCGACTTGTAGTAGACCTTCTGGGGAGCGGTGCTCGGCACAACGACCGGTTCGAGCTGGATGGTAGCGCTCGGATAGCCTTTGAACGCGCCGGTCTTAAAGTAAACGTCCGTCGCGCCTTTGGAGCGGGTCTCGAAACCGAGGGTCAGGCTCTGGCTGCCGCAGGTGATATGGATCTTGGTCGTGCCCGGGTTGAGCGCCGAGACATAGCCGTTCTCATCGATCTTGACGACCGATTCGTCTTCCGACTTGTAGGTGATCTTGTCGGTGGTATTGGACGGAGTGACGGTGACATCCAGTTTCCAGGGCGCAGTGCCGGACATCGCCCAGAAGTAGGTGTACGGCGAGCTCAGACCGGTGCAGGGAATATTCGCCGGTTCCGTGTAATGGTATTCCCAGGAGAAGATGTCGCCGGTCGCACAGCTGCCGACATCGTTCTGCAGGATCATCTCCTTGCCGTTCTTCACCAGGAACTCGACGGTCTTGCCGTTGATGTAGTTCAGGTAGATGGTGTCGCCCGTGCGGGTATACGTTCCGTTGTATTCGTTGACATAGGTGCCGCGCTCGATGAAAGTGAAGCTTCCGTCGCTGCGGATCTCAACGTTCGAAGGCTCCTTCCCGCCCTGGGTAAGGTTGTAGTAGTTCGTATAGGTAAAGCCCGCCATCGGATCCGTCGTAGAAGCCGGTGTCGGAGTGGGTGACGTTGAAGAGGTGGATGACGGGGTCGGTGTCGGACCTGTGCCGGAAGTCGGAGCCGGCGCAGCGCTCGTAGTCGGACCTTTGGTCTCAAGCGTCGAGAAGATCTGATCGGAACGCGAGCCGACGAGCGTCGTCTTCAGGATCAGGTTATCGGCGTCCTTCACTTCAAAAAGGATCTTCGCATCGCTGCCGTCGGAAACGGTCAGGGTCAGCACATCGGAATTCAGAGACCATTTTCCGTTATATTCATAGGTCCCGCCGGGATAGTTGTCGCGCAGCACGAAACTGCCGTCCTTGCCGAACCAGACGCGCGAATGATCGTTGTTTCCGAATTCCTCGACGGTGTTGTAGAAGGTCTTCCCGGAGGGATCGAAAGAGTTTTTCTGTTTGCCTGTGCAGGCGCTCACCAGCAGTAAGAGCGCAGCCAGAAGAATAAGGATCTTATTATGTTTCATGGTAACCCCCTTACGGAGATGCTCCGTCTATCTTCATTATATAAGAAAAGCGGAGGGGTCCCCTCCGCTTATACTGTGGTTTTATGATACAGAAAGTGCAGATGTGTAAGAATTCCCTATTCTCTCGTCTCGAACTTGATCGTCAGCGACTGCTTGCCGCAGGTGATCTCGATCGTGGTGTTGCCCGGGTTGATGGCGCTTACGTTGCCTTCCTCATCGACCTTGACGACATTCTCATCATTGGACTTGTAGGTGATCTTGTCGGTCGTGTCCTTCGGTTCAACGACGACATCGAGATTCCACGGTTTGCCGCCGGCCTTGGCCCAGTAGCTCTTATATTCGGTGGAGATCGCCTGACAGGGAATGCCGGAGGTGGTCTCGCCGCCCTCTTCCTCGTTCTTCGCAGCTTCTTCCTGTTTCTGCTTCTCTTCCTGATCGTAGGTCGACCAGCCGGATTTGCTGGTGGAGAAGATCTGTTCCGGCTTGGAACCGCCCATCACGGTCTTTAAGACCAGGGTATTGCCGTCTTTCACTTCAAAGGTGTAATGGGATTTGGCAGTTGATTCTTCGCCGACCTCAAGGCTGACAGTCTTGTCTTTCAGGGTCCATTTGCCGCTGATCTCATAACGTCCGTGCTTGACGTTGTCGGTCATGAAGAACTTCCCGTCCTTGTCGAAGCGGATCCAGGAATGGTCCTCGTTGTTGTACTCGTTGACGGTGTTGTAGTAGGTGCGTCCGCCGAGGTCATAAGCGGCCTTGGAGTTGTTATCGCCGCTTTCGCTGTTATTACCGGCACAACCGAAGAGCAGCAGCGCTGCCAGCAGAAGGCCGTAAAATCCTTTTCTTTTCATCTTTATTCCTCCGTTCCCAAAGGGATCGTTACATTTGTACACTCCCTATTATACCTCAGGCCAAAGAAAAAGCGGACACAGTCCGCATTTTCGTAAATTGTTTTTCTATCCTTACTTTCTGACGAGATACTTACGCATATCGAGAGAGACAGCAGACAGGATGATCGCACCCTTGATGATGTACTGCAGGTTCGGGTTGATACCGAGCATGTTCAGGGCAACGAAGATGATACGCAGGACGAAGACACCGAGGACGATACCGCCGATATTACCGGTACCACCGACAAAGGAGACACCGCCAATGACACAGGCAGCGATCGCGTCACTTTCGTTGTTCAGACCGGTAGCCGCGGTAACGGAACCCAGACGTGCTGCTTCAACGAAACCGGCAAAGCCGTACATCGCGCCGGCCAGCGTGTGGACCAGGACAGTGGTCAGGAAGACGTTGACACCGGAGACCTTCGCGGCTTCGGAGTTGGAACCGATCGCGAACATGTTTTTACCGAAACGGGTCTTGTTCCAGATGAACCACATCAGGATGACAAGGAGGATCGCGAAGATGACGTACCACGGAATGGAAACGTTCCAGGCAGCGATCTTGATCGCCGGACCGGCGACTGCGTCCTTGAATTCCTGGGCAATATTACTGATCGGGCCGCCGCCGTTACCGTTGATCTGGAAGAACATCAGGATGATACCGTAGGTGATCAGCTGTGTTGCCAGGGTAACGATGAACGGATGCAGCGAGAACTTGGAAACGAAGAAACCGTTGACCATACCGATGACGGCGCCGGCGCACATGACGAGCAGAAGGACCAGGATGATCCAGCCGCCGCTGGTCTTCGGCAGGTTTTCGAAGATGAGCTTGCTGGCGGCACGGTTCTGCAGGAGCGCAGCGGAGATGCCAGCAGCGAGACCGAATACACGGCCTGCGGAAAGGTCGGTACCGGTAAGAACGATACAGCCGCCGATACCCAGTGCCATCGGCAGGGATACAGCTGCCAGGGTGATGATATTGACGATCGAGCTCGGGCTCAGGAAGTTTTTATTAACTACAGCCGTGAAGATGATGAAGATCGCCATCAGGATATACAGAGCATTGTTTAAAAGAGCGTCCGTCACATAGCGGCGGCGGTCTTTCGCATCAAGCGCAAGGTATTCCTCTCTCTTTCTCTGAAAATAATTCACGATTATTCCTCCTCTTAAACGTATTTCGCAGCCAGCGTCATGATCTCTTCCTGGGTCGCTGTCTTGGCATCGACTTCACCTGCCAGGCGTCCGCCGGACATGACCAGGATACGGTCACAGATACCGAGGAGCTCAGGCATTTCGGAAGATACGACGAGTATGGTCTTGCCGCGTTTGGCCAGATCCAGGATCAGCTGGTAGATCTCGTATTTGGCGCCGACGTCGATACCGCGGGTCGGCTCATCGAGCAGCAGCACTTCCGGTTCTGTCAGAAGCCAGCGGCCGATGATGACTTTCTGCTGGTTGCCGCCGGAGAGAGCACGGATCTTCGTTTCCTGCGAAGGTGTTTTTGTATGCATCGCGTCGATCGACCACTGGGTATCTTCCCGCATGGATTTCTCACTCAGCAGACCGAAATGCAGATGCTTCTTCAGGCTGGAGATAACAGTGTTCTCACGGATATTCTCGATCGCGAAGATACCGGTCGCTCTTCTTTCTTCCGTCAGCAGAGCGAAGCCGTTTTTGATCGATTCACGGGGATTGCGGTTGTGGCAGACCTTGCCGTTGAGCTTGATCGTGCCGCTCTTGCGAGTCGCGTTGCCGAAGATGTTCTCCAGTGTCTCGGTACGGCCGGAACCGTCAAGGCCGGCAAGACCGAGGACTTCCCCCTGGTGGGCAACGAAGCTGACATCCTTCAAGAGCGAGTACTGGGCGGTCAGACCTTCGACTTCCAGCGATACCGGGCCGACGACATTGTCCTTGGGCGGGAACTGATTGGTCAGTTCACGGCCGACCATGTAGCGGATGATGTCCGCCATCTCGAGCTCTTTGGAAGGCTTCGTGGTAACGTAGCCGCCGTCACGCATGATCGTGATGTAATCCGAGATCCGTTTGATCTCAGCCATTTTATGCGAAATGTAAATGATACCGACACCTCTGTCACGCAGCATGTTGATGATGTGGAAGAGATGTTCGACTTCTTCCTCCGTTAAAGAGGAAGTCGGTTCATCGAAGACGATGACCTTGGAATTGTAGGAGACCGCCTTGGCGATCTCGACCATTTGTCTCTGAGATACCGGCATCGTGCTCATGATCCGCTTCGGATCGACGTTGATGCCCAGCTCTTCAAAGATAGCCATGGTGTCCTTGTACATCTTGGCCTCATCGACCATGATCCCGCCTTTGACCGGATAACGGCCAAGCCAGATATTATCCATGACCGAACGCTTCAGAGCCTGGTTAAGCTCCTGATGCACCATGGCAACACCGTTTTCAAGAGCTTCCTTGGAGCTTTTGAAATCGATCTCTTTCCCTTCGAGATAGATATGTCCGCTGTCCTTGGCGTAAATACCGAAAAGACACTTCATCAGTGTCGACTTTCCGGCTCCGTTCTCACCCATCAGGGCATGCACGGTCCCGGCCTGCAGTTCAAACGAGACATGATCCAGCGCTTTGACACCGGGGAATGTCTTGGTGATATCACTCATACGCAAGAGGATATCTTCTGCCATAAAATCACCTCCTGAAAGTAGGGTAGAAATTCAAAGAAGGGCAGCCATAGAGGCTGCCCTTCTACGTTCGATTAAGTATTGCTTACTCTGTGAACGGAGCGTATGCGACGAAGACCTTGTTTGTGAAGCCTTCAGCCATTGTGAAGATGTCGCCGGAAGAGACGACTTTTGCAGCTGCGTCAGCAACTGTAGCGCCTTCAGCGATAGCGGAAACAGCTGTGCAGATCGCCTGAGCCATACCATCAGCATCCTGCTTGACAGTACCTGTCATTGTGTCAGCCTTGATCGCATCCTGGGCAGCCTGAGTAGCGTCGACACCGAATACCGGGATCTTAACGCACTTGCCGTCGCCGAGGTTGTAACCAGCGGACTGCAGAGCAGCGATAGCACCAAGAGCCATATCGTCGTTGTTGGCGATGACGAGCTCGATCATGTTGCCGTTAGCTTCGGAGTATTCAGCCAGGTTGGTGTTCATGAAGTCGTTCGCAGCAGCGTTGGACCATGCACCGTTCGGGTCGAGCTGATACTTATCTGTGTTGGCAGCGTTGAAGTAAACGAGTTCCGGCTTGCCGTTTTCAGTCAGGACAGCGTTAGCGTCTTCAACACCGAACTGTGTACGATAGATAGCTTCAACGTTAGAAGCATCACCCATGAACATAGCATAGGAGATAGCGCCGTCGCCGTTCAGGTCAGTTGCATCGTAGTTGGCAACTAAGAAGTCACCGATCATCTTACCCTGCATATGACCAGCTTCCGGAGCGTCAGTACCGATGAATGCGACGTTAGCGTTGTTTCCTAAGACAGTGCCTTCTTCGCCATCGCCTTCAACTGCACGGTTGAAGAAGACGACCGGTACATCACCAGCTGCGGAGATGATCTGCTGAGCAGCATCTGCGGAACCGGATGTAACGAGGTTAACGACTAAGACATTGAAACCGTTGGTAACAGCGGTCTGGACCTGTTCCAGCTGAGTGCCCTGGTTGTTGTTGCCGTCGAAGTCCTGATATTCGATACCAGCTGCTTCGAGGTCAGCATCAAGAGCGGAACGGACTGTGGAAAGATATGCATCAGAGAAAGCATACCAGAAGACAGCAACCTTTGTGTCGGAACCACCCTCAGTCGGAGCTTCGGACGGTGTCGGAGTGTTGCTGCTGCTATTGCATGCTGCCATGGAGAAGACCATAGCAACTGCGAGCAGAAGTGCGAGCAATTTTTTCATTTCAAACCTCCAAAATTACGGACGAAAAAAAACGTCCATTTGCATTGTACCAACTGTATAAATAGATTAGAATTAAGATATTTATTTGGAAAAGTTAAGATTTCTACATTTTGAAAGCGCTTAAAGCCGTTATTCACTGACCTGGCGCCGGGTGTCCAGCGGGGACTCCCGGTAATGCTTCTTATAACAGTAGCTGAAATAATGCGGATCGTTGTAACCGCAGCGCTCGGCGATCTCCGCGACTTTGAGATCGGTCGTACGCAGCAGTTCCGCCGCCGCTTCCATCCGTTTTCCGGTCAGGATATCCATGAAGGAGACGTCTTTATACTTGCGGATCTGCGCCGAAAGATAGTTGGGCGTGACGTTGAGATAGCCGCTCAGACGCTTCAGCGTGAGCTCGGGATCCATATAACGGTGATTGATGATATCGATGACCCGTTCCACCAGCAGCTTCATATCGTTCTGCTTCCGTTTGGAGATCAGGTCGCTGCCCTCCAGGCTGAAATCGAGGATATTGTGGCGCAGCGCGACCGCGCTCCGGCCGCTGCTGAGCGGATTGAGAAGATCGTAGCGGCGTAAAAGCCTCTCGGTCTCCTTTTCCCCGAGACCCAGGCGGAAGACGGTAACGGCAGTCGAAAGGATCTGCAGCACATCGATCTCCCCGACCGAGGTATCGAGATGGGTGATCAGGAAATCGCGCAGTTCGGAACGCCGGCCGTAGACCAGAAGACGGTCAAGATCGGTGGCCAGCTGTTCTTCCCCGGACAGGCGGTTGACCTTCTCGCGGATATCCTCCATGAAGGTGATGCCGCTGCCGCTGTCATAGCGGACTGCCGTATAGGCTTCAAAACAGATGTTGAGCAGTGAGACCGGCGCGTCACTGAAGGAACCGACGCCGATCCGGCAGCTCTCGCCGAAACTTTCCTCGAGCTCTTTCTTGACTTCTTTCAGAAGCGCATGCAGCTCCGCGAAGCCGTTCCGGGAAAAGAGAAGCGCATGGATCGTCCGGCCCATCACGAAACTGCCGCAGGGATAGCTGCGGCGCAGGATCATATTGACCGGCACGACCGTTTCCGGAGGAAGCAGATAAGTCCCCTGGATATCAAAGGTAACGACAGTCGCCTGTGAGTCCGGCAGGACCGCAAGACCGTGCTGCTGAAGATACCGCTGTGTCTCCGCGGACATCCCGGGACTGTCATAGCCGTTCATCACCACGGACATCACTGCCAAAGAAAGGAGCTTTTCCTGTTCGGAAAGGACAGACTGTTTCTCCGGGTCGGTATTGTTTTTGCGTAAGGAGTAATTCGACATGGATCTGTATTCTTTATGCTTATATTTTAGCTTACACAGACCCGATACACAAAGCTTTTGACACTCCACACGACTAAAGTCGAGGGATTCTTGCTTCAGCGACCACTACAT
>JAUNQE010000040.1 GCA_030536365.1 Erysipelotrichaceae bacterium
TTATGGCATTCGTTTTAGATATTTCGACTGTCTACTTGACAGGGGCTATATCAGAATCACAGTTGCTTTTTTCATTTCCATTCTTTCAGTGAGATCTCTCCGGAAGAGAGGGTGTCCGTTCCTTCCGGTGTCTGCACGATGAGATTGCCCTTGTCGTTGATATCGCGGACGGTACCGCATTTTTCCTTTCCGTTGAGTTCGTAGACGACTTCTCTGCCGATCAGGAAGGATCTTCTTTTATATTCTTTCAGCAGTTCTTCTTCCGGCGCATGCAGCCATTTCAGGATGGAGTCAGAGAGCAGGGCGCCGAGCTTATTACGGTCGACTCCTTCAAGACGAACGGCCTTGTCCTGCAGTTCTTCCGGGAAAGGATCCTCGGATACATTGATGCCGATACCGATGATGACCTTTTTCAGGGAGAAGTCTTCCGGGGAACGGATGGCTTCGCAGAGGATGCCGGAAGCTTTCTTTCCGTTCTGGTAAAGGTCATTGACCCATTTGATCTCGGTATGCTGTCCGCAGCCTTCAAGCGCTTCGGCTGCCGCAACAGCGCAGACGAGCGTATAAAGGATCTCCTTTCCGGTAACGGCATTCACGCACATCGAGAAATAGAATCCGTGATCCGGGGAGTAGAAGTCACGTCCGCGGCGTCCGCGGCCGGCAGTCTGTTTCTCGGCCAGGAACACGAAGTCACCATCGTATTCTTCAGCATAGACGCGGCAGTCCGCGTTGGTAGAAGCGGTTTCTTCCTTGAGGAAGAAGGGGAGGCGGTTCTTACGCCATTGATCGATCTGGTTGATATTTAACATGGTTATATTTTAACAGCCATTTGCTTAAATGCGACAAGATTACTAAAAACTGAATTTTTTGTGAAATAAAACTAAAAATATATCTTTTTTGATTTGAATTTTATAAAATGTAATTGCTTTAGGTTGGAGGTAGTTTATGCAACTGAATGCGGCGTCAGATTATGCCCTGAAAGCAATGGTATACCTTGCCACTCAAGATGGAGTGACCAACACATCCGAAATCTCCCAGGAGATGAAGATTCCGACTGCATTTCTCTACAACATTCTTGGAAAATTGCGTAAAGCCGGACTGATCGAAGCTTCGCGCGGTGTTAAGGGTGGATGGAGACTTCTTAAAGATCCGACCGAGATCTCTGTATACGATATACTCAGCACTTCGGAAGACACGATGCTGCTCGACAGGACCCTGGCCGGAAAGGCTCCCAAAACAAAGGCAGAACGCAAGAAGGAACCTTTCTACGATCTGTTCACTGCTATCCAGAAGGAATTCGAAAAGAACCTCAGAGCTCATTCTCTCGCAGATGTCCTAAAGTATTTCGAGAAGGCGATCGGCTAAATGAAAGAGTGTGAAATTCACACTCTTTTTTCATTCGCTTATATAATAGAAACAGAGGAGATACAACACTATGTTTAATGTTCAGCGGGGACAAAAAGTCCTTTCCAATTTAAAGAAAAACGATCTGCACCAGTCTCTGATCAGTGATCCCTATGCCGTGTATTACCTCTGCGGCAAATGGATCTTTCCGGGAGAACGTTTCCTGGGACTGATCTTAAAAGAGGACGCCCGCCCGGTTCTGGTGCTGAATGAGCTCTTCCGTTTCGAGGAAGAGATCGGTGTTACCAAAGTCTATTTCAAGGACGGCGATGATCTTACAGCTCTGCTGCGTCCGTATCTCAATGAAAATGAAACGCTCGGCGTCGATAAGAATCTGCCTGCCCGTTTCCTTCTTCCGCTGATCGATGCGAAAGCCGCTTCCGCATTCGTCAACGCTTCTTTCGCGGTCGATGATGCAAGAGCGATCAAGGACGAGGAAGAAAAGGAAAAGATGCGCCGTGCCAGCCTGGTCAACGATCAGGCCATGGAACGCTTTACCAAACTTGTGAAAGAAGGGATCTCGGAGATCGAGATCGCTGACCAGATGCTCGGTATCTATAAGGAGCTCGGCGCAAACGCGTATTCCTTCGAACCGATCGTCGCTTTCGGCAAGAACGCGGCCGATCCGCACCATATGCCCGATGACACGAAGCTCCGTGTGGGCGACGCCGTTCTCTTTGATGTCGGCTGTGTCGTCGATGATTACTGTTCCGATATGACCAGGACCTTCTTCTTCAAGGAAGCCCCGAAGCCGGAAGCTGAAAGGATCTATGAACTCGTGCGCAAGGCCAATGAGAGCGCGGAAGCCTTCTGCGCTCCGGGAAGAAAGATCGCAGAGATCGATAAAACAGCCCGCGATATCATCACCGAAGGCGGTTACGGAAAAGACTTTACCCATCGTCTGGGACATTTTATCGGAATCGAGACCCATGAAGCCGGCGATGTTTCCCAGGCAAATCCCCGGATCGCCGAAGCAGGCAATACCTTCTCGATCGAACCCGGGATCTACTCTCTGGAAGAGGGCGTCGGTGTCCGTATCGAGGACCTGGTCCTGATCACCGAAGACGGTGTGGAGATCCTGAATCATTATCCGCATGACCTGCGGGTCATCGGTTGATCCTGTTCAGAAAGGAGAAACTATTATGAGCGAAGTACTGAACACAATTTCCAAACGTGTATCCTGCCGCTCCTTCACGCAGGAGGAAGTCTGCAGGGAAGACATCGAAAAGGTCGTGAAAGCCGGTCTTGCGGGAGCGACGGGAATGAACCGTCAGTCCCCGATCTTCCTGGTCATCACGGACCGCGAAGTACGTGATGAACTCAGCCGTATCAATGCTGAGATCATGGGCCGCGAAGGCGATCCCTTTTACGGCGCGCCGATGCTGATCGTTGTCCTGGCGGATAAGAATGTTCCGACACATGTTTATGACGGATCGATCGCGATGGCGAATATGATGCTGGCCGCTTCGGATCTTGGTCTGGGCAGCTGCTGGATCCACCGCGCGAGAGAGACTTTCGAAAGAGAAGAGGGAAAAGCGCTTCTGAAAAAACTCGGTGTTGAAGGTGAATACGAAGGCATCGGCAATCTGATCCTCGGTCATCCCAATGGAGATCTGCCGCAGCCCAAAGAAAAACGCGAAGGACGTGTCTTCTGCTGCTGATGGCAAAAGAAAGAAGGGTCACCGATGGCGGAACGCCGAGGACCTTTTTCAGCGGTTCCCCGGTCCCGCTTCTGGGCCACCGCCGGAAACAACTGACGGAATGGGCATTGTCCCTGACGTCGACCGAAAGCCGTCATCATGTATTCGTTCCCGGCTGCAGCGGCGGAAAGACAGTCGCGACATTCCTGGAACATTGTCCCAAGGCCAAAGTCGCGGGCGTTGATCCCTCAAAGATCGCGATCGAAAAAGCGGAGAGGATGCTGAAGGAAGATATCAGCGAAGGACGCTGTGAACTGGTCTGCAGTCCATTGGAAGAACTTCCGTTCCGTTCCCGGGCTTTTGAGCTGGCTGTTTCCGCGGACAATATCGATACTTTCCCGGAGGGTGCCCTGAAAGAGATCTACCGGGTGCTGAAAGCGCAGGGGATCCTGCTCGTCTATGCCCTTGAGGGAGAAGGAAAAGAAAAAAGCGCTATTCTGCAGGAGATCGTGAAAGCCGGATTCTCAGAGATCCGTGATTTCAGCGATTCGGTCCGGGGTTATATCGGGATCGTTGCCTGCAAGCGCTGATAAGTCAAAATGAGCCGTCTTCACGCAAGATGGCTTTTTTATTTCTGCTACAATGAAGGGGATGAAAGAGTTCACGGAAAAGATGCATGCGCTGATCGCCGGACTGTATTACCGGGAGTTTTGCGCGCTGGATCCCGAAACGGGGAAAGAGGCATTCCGGAAAGGAACGCTCCTGCATGGGGAGAGCCGTGGGAAACGGATGGCTGCCCATGCCCGCAAAGACGGGGAGAAACTCGATTTCCGCTGTTATTTCCGCTATGGCGAATGGCGTCCCAGCATGTACTCACAATGCCTGCCGCATGAACCGGTCGAGGTCCTCTCCTATGCGCCGGATTATGTGATCGCGATCCCTGACTGTCTCTGGCACGAGCAGTTTCAGGAAATGGGACTGGCGGAAGCGGAGGAGATCTACTGCGCTGAGATCGATAAGGCGATCGTCCACGGCTTTTCTCCGGAACTGGAATTCATTACCGAACAGACTCTGCGCACGCATCCCTGCTGTATCCAGCGTGCCTGCAATGCCTGTTTGAACAGCAGCGATATGCCGCGCCGCAAAGAGGAATATGTCCGGGATTTCGGCTTTCATTGCGCAAATTCCTTCTATGCCTATAAAAAAGCCGCAGAGATCTACTTCCCGGGAAAAGGGGAGGAGATCGCGGATAAAGTTCTGAAACAGATCGAAGAACAGCTGGGAGAGGACGCGTCCGCGCTTCTGCTGGGTTATGCGGATCATGATTTTGAAACGATCAAGGAGGATCAGAAATGAGCTCAAAGAAAAGAGAATACAGACATCACTATCTTGACGCGCTGCTGGATCTTACAGCGAGAGCAGGAGGCAATTTCGGTCTGGATGAAGTGCTGCCGGTCTCTTTGCCGAAAGAGGATCTGATTGATGCCTTCCGCAAAGAGTTCCGCTGCAAAGACTATCCGCTCGAACTTGCTGAGAGCGATCATTCTCTCAGTGAGGCATACAAGGAGTTTTTTGGCTTGAGCGATGAAGACTTCCGGCTCGCCGAGGCGGCCGCGGAGCTTACCGAAAACAAATTCGGAAAGACGGGAAAGATCTGTTATCCCAAAGAGCGGGGAAAACTGCTGGATGTGATCGGTGGGACAAAAGGCCCGTTTTATACTGTTACCGATCTGTTTTTTGTCTTTTTTGAAAAGGAAGTCCTCTGCATCGTATCGGGCAATTTTGAATAGGATCCGCAGATCTTAAGGAAAGCTTATTCGGTTTTTTCCTTCACTTCTGCTACAATACCACTGAAATATGATGACGAAGATCCTGAACCGGCTTATGCCGTATTTTCATCCGATCTACTGGGCCTGCGTGCTGTTTCCCTTTATCGCAGGTCTTTTCACACTGCCTTTTGTCATCCGTCATTACCGCAAATACGGCGGTATCGCGGTGCTCCGGGTCATGGTCGTCTATTCTTTCGTCCTGTACTGCATGTGCGCTTTTTTCCTGACGGTCCTGCCGCTCCCGAGCCGGGAGGCAGTCGCTGCCAGCGAAGCGCCGGCGATCGGCTGGGTCCCGTTCCGAAATCTCTACAGATGTATGAAAGAGATCGGCTTTGATTTTTCGCACCTTTCCACATTCAAAGACAGATCGCTGTGGTGGCGTCTTCTGAAAAGCAATGATCTTTTCTTGCTGGTGGCAAACACCGTGATGATGGTCCCGCTCGGTTTTTATCTGCGCTATTATTTCCGTTTTGATCTGAAAAAGACGATCCTCTGCGGCTTTCTGGTCAGCCTGTTCTTTGAACTGACCCAGCTCAGCGGACTTTACGGTTTTTATCCCAAACCATACCGCTATACCGATGTCGATGATCTGATCACCAATACTCTGGGGACGGTGATCGGTTACTGGATCTCCCCGTATTTTACCTTCATACTGCCCAGCCGCGAGGAGATCGACCGGATCTCCTACTTCAAGGGGAAACGGGTCACCTTCCTGCGGAGAGTCTTCGCGGTCGGGATCGATGTGGTCCTTCTGGCTGTCCTGGCTTTTCTCGATATGTACCTCGTCACCGGCCGGAAGAAAGTCCTGCTGATTTTCCTGATGATCCTGCCGGTCTATTTCGTGCTTTTGCCTGTGCTGCTTAAAGGAAGCACGCCGGGGCAGGCGCTATTAAGACTGCGCACAGTCGGCACAGACGGAAGTCCCGCCAGGGTCCACCAGCATTTTGTCCGCAATCTCGTTCTTTACGGGATCGAACCGGTCATCGCTCTTTTCAGCGGCGCCTTTTTGGCCTTCCTGATGTTTACACTTATTGACTCCGGGAACGACTGGGGCGGCTTCCGTGTCTTCGCGATGGCGCTGTCCGCTTTCTTCCCGACGATCGCCTTCGTCTGGGTCCTGCGCAGCCAGATCCGTTATGGCTGTCTGCCGCATGATCATTATGCCCATACGGTAGTGGTCGACCGTAAAAAGAACGGGATCGTTCCGGCGGAATAAGAGGCTGATTGTCTGCAACAAAGAAAACGTCTACAATTAGAAATACGGATCAGAGCATAGTTGGAGAACGGTCTCTGTTCCCAGAGGAAAGATTTAGAGAATGAATAACACTTTTTTGTTTTTGATAAACAGCGTGCTCTTCGGCGTTGGCCTGGCGATGGACGCTTTTTGTGTTTCCGCCGTTAACGGACTGAATGAGAACCATATGCCTCTGAAGAGGATGTGTCTGGTGGCCGGTATCTTCGCCTGCTTCCAGATGATGATGCCGTTGATCGGCTGGTTCGCTGTACGCTGGGCGGAAGATACCTTCCGTTCCTTCCAGACCTTCGTACCCTGGATCGCGCTGCTGCTTCTTCTGTATATCGGCGGCAAGATGCTGTATGAGGGGATCGCCGGCGATCCGCTTTCGGAGGAGAAACCGGCAGTGGATCTGAAAAGCCTGGTCATGCAGGGCATCGCCACTTCGATCGACGCGCTGTCAGTCGGCTTCACGATCTCGGGTTACACATTCAAAATGGCGTTCCTGGAGGCGCTGATCATCGGCGTCGTCACTTTCTTTATCTGTATGGGCGGTATCCGTCTGGGCAAGCATTTCGGCACCAGGATCGCCCGCCGCGCTTCTCTGCTCGGAGGCCTTATCCTGATCGGTATCGGGATCGAGATCTTCGTGACCGGTGTATTCTAGAGGTAGATTATGAACTGTATCGTTAAGAGATTCGAAGAACTGACGCTGGACGAGCTTTATCAGATCCTGCAGCTGCGCAGCGCCGTTTTTGTTGTAGAACAGAACTGTCCTTATCAGGATGTCGACGGACTCGATCAGAACAGTATCCATCTGTGGCTGGAGGAAGACGGAAAGATGCTGGCGTATCTGCGCTGGTTTCCGGATCCTGAAGGTTCGGGAAGACTGCATATCGGACGTATGCTCAGTGCCGAACACGGAAAAGGCTGGGGCGGTATCGCGCTTCACGAAGCGCTCAAGCGCATCGATCAGGAGTCTCCGGCAGAGATCGAGATCGAAGCGCAGGTCTATGCCCGCGGCTTTTATGAACGGGAAGGCTTCGTCGGCTGTTCGGAGGAATTCGATCTGGACGGGATCCCGCATCTGCGGATGATCCGTCCGTTAAAAGGAGAATAAATGAAACGTTTTGAAGGATTTCAGCACGGGATCGATCTGGGCGGCTGGCTGTCCCAGTGCGATCACACACAGGAAACATATGAACACTTTATCAAGGAAGAGGATTTTGCCCTGATCGCTTCCTGGGGACTGGACCATGTCCGTATCCCGCTCGATTACGAACTGTTCGAGGATGAGCAGGGGAATTACCGGGAAGAGGGCTTCGCGCTTCTTAAGCGCGCTGTCTGCTGGGCCGAAAGCAACGGTCTGAATACGGTCCTTGACCTGCACAAGACCTGCGGCTTCAGTTTTGATGCCGGGGAAAAGGAAGAAGGCTTCTTTACCAGTGAAGCCTATCAGGAACGTTTTTACCGTCTCTGGGAAAAACTGGCGCATACCTTTGCGGATCACCGCGGACATATTGCTTTTGAACTTCTGAACGAAGTGACCAGGAAGGAAGACGGGGAAGCCTGGAACCGCATCTCGAAGGAATGCGTTGTCCGCCTGCGCCGCATCGTTCCCGATATCCCGATCCTTTTAGGCGGCTACTACAATAACAGCATTGACGCTTTAAAAGATCTCTGGATCCCGGAAGAGAAGGACAACGCTGTTTACATTTTCCACTGCTACGAACCGCTGGTGTTCACTCATCAGGGCGCCTACTGGATCCCCAGCATGGATA
Source organism: Erysipelotrichaceae bacterium (assembly GCA_030536365.1). Taxonomy (GTDB): domain Bacteria; phylum Bacillota_I; class Bacilli_A; order Erysipelotrichales; family Erysipelotrichaceae; genus RGIG5669. Next base: position 7,889 of record JAUNQE010000040.1, read on the forward strand.
CATCCTTCCGCACTAGCGCGGATCTGACTTACGGGGATATCCGCCGGCTCACGAAGGAACAGCTCGGCGACCATTTTGTGGAAGAAACGGATTTCCCGGACAACGAAGTGCTCAGCAGTGCCTATTTTGATGTTTTATTCCGGGAAGCGGTACGTGTGGCGGAAGAACGTGATGTCGCCCTTTACTGCGGCGAATACGGTGTCGTTGACCGCGCGGATCCAAAGGATATCTTAGCCTGGTATAAGATGATCTCTCCGGTCTTTGAGAAGCACGGGATCGGCCGTGCCGCCTGGAATTTCCGGGGAAAGGATTTCGGCTTCGTCGACGAACATATGCAGCCGGTCCTGAAAGAGATCGTTCCCCTTTTGTAATAAGCAACGGATAACAACGACTTTATGTTTTGAATTAATCTGCTATACTAGGAAAGATTGAAGGGGTTTGTGAATGAAATTCAGCCTTGTGAAATTGTTTAACCGGCAGAGTTCAAGCGCCAGGATCATTCTGGCTTTTTTCCTGACTTTGATCCTGATCGGCACCTTCCTGCTGATGCTGCCGTTCTCCAGTGTAACAGGCGAGGTGGATTTCATTGACGCCCTGTTCACTTCCACATCCGCTGTCTGTGTTACCGGACTCATCGTGCAGAACACAGCCAGCTTCTGGACACCGTTCGGAAAGGCAGTCATCATCCTGCTGATCCAGATCGGCGGTCTCGGTATCCTGACCTCCGTACTGTTCATGGTTGCTTTCTTAGGCCATAAGGATAACAGTATCATGCAGCGCAGCATCCTGAAGGACGCGATCTCCGCTCCCCAGATCGGCGGTATCTATAAACTGTCCGGTTTTATCCTGAGCACGACTTTCGCGGTCGAGGCGATCGGTGCGGTCCTGATGATGCCGGTGTTCCTGAGCCGCTACGGGGAAGTGGGTGCGCTTTATGCGTTCTTCCATTCGATCTCGGCATTCTGTAACGCGGGTTTTGATATCCTGCCGGACACACTGCCGTTCTCATCGATCGTTACTTTCCAATCGGTACCGCTGATCAATATCGTACTGATGCTGCTGATCGTCATCGGCGGTATCGGTTTCCTGACCTGGGATGATATCGCGGTGCATCATTTCCGTTTCCAGAAATACCGTTTACAGACCAAGCTGGTCCTGGTCTTTACCTTTTTCATGATCCTGATCCCGTTCCTGTTCTTCTTCTGCTTCGAGTTTTCGGCCATGCCGCTCAAGGAGCGGATCCTCGTTTCGCTGTTTCAGGCTGTCACTCCGCGTACAGCCGGATTCGCGACGATCGACTATAAGGACATGAGCGAGACCGGAAGATTCCTGACGATCATGCTGATGCTGGTCGGCGGTTCCTCCGGATCTACCGCAGGCGGTATCAAGATCACAACTTTCGCGGTCGCAGCGATCGCCACCCTGGCTGTATTGCGCCGCCGGGAAGACGCGACCGCTTTCAACCGCCGTATCGAGAAGTATATCGTTCTTAACGCGTATGCGCTTTTCGCGGTCTATATCACACTGTTCCTGATCGGATCCTTCTTTATCAGCGGATATGAAGGAGTTCCGCTGGTCGACGCGATGTTCGAGACCGCTTCGGCGATCGCGACTGTCGGCCTGACGACCGGTATCACACCGGGACTGAGCAGTCCTTCCAAGGCCATTCTGATCTGCTTCATGTATCTCGGCCGTGTAGGCGGTATGACGCTTGCCTATGCCGCATCATCTGTAAATGTCATCCCGTTAAGCAAACAGGCCACCGAAAAGGTTAACGTCGGGTAGGAGGTAATTTAAATGAAAAACATTCTCGTTGTCGGAACAGGGCGTTTCGGTCGTTACGCCATCGAAGCATTACATAACCTCGGTCATCAGATCCTTGCGATCGACCGCCATGAAGACCGGATCAACAAGATCCTGCCGATGGTCACCAGCGCGGAGATCGGCGACAGTACCGATATGCAGTTCATGCAGACGCTGGGTGTGGAGGACTTTGATCTCTGCATCGTAGCGATCGGTGATGATTTCCTCAGTTCGCTGGAGACAGCGGCTGTCTTAAAGGACCTCGGCGCGAAGAAGATCGTTGCCAGAGCGACCGGTGAATCCCAGGAAAAACTTCTTTACCGCTGCGGCGCGGATGAAGTCGTCTTCCCGGAAAGACAGCTCGGACGCTGGACCGCGATCCGTTTCAGTGCGGACAATATCCAGGATTACATTGAGCTTGAAGACGGCTATTCGATCCTGAAAGTCGATACGCCGGCGGACTGGAGCGGCAAGTCCCTGAGCAGCCTGAACCTCCGCAACCTGTATGGTATGAACGTCCTTGGTATCGAGATCAACGGCAAGATGAACATGAGCATCTCCTCCGATACGATCCTGCAGACCGGCCAGGATATCATGGTCCTGGGCAAGAGCGAAGATCTGCAGAAAGTCTTCCATTACTGATCCTGAACACATCAATAAACAAAAGACATTCACGGCATGTGAATGTCTTTTGATATGAGCCGGCTGTTTTTATCAAAAGGAAAGAATGAATTAGAATATAATCAAGAAAACTTTTGAGACATTTCAAAGCCGATCCGGTCTTATAGGGTGAAGGGGGAACCATGGAAGACAGGGAAATCATTGAACTGTACTGGAAAAGAAATGAGGATGCGATCCGGCAGTCCGACAATAAGTACGGAAGATACTGCCTGAGCATCGCCGACAGGATCCTGCACGATATGGCGGACAGCGAAGAATGCGTGAGTGATACCTGGCTGCGTTCCTGGTATGCCATGCCGCCGCAGAGACCGGCTGTCCTGAAGCTTTTCTTCGCCACGATCGTCCGTAATCTTGCCTTCAAGCGTTACGAGGCTTCCCATGCGCAGAAAAGAGGCGGCAGCAATGTTGAGACCGCTCTTGAGGAACTTGAAGGCGTGATCGGTTCCGCGGACAATGTCCGTCAGGATTTTGAGCTGGATCAGCTGACCCATTGCATATGTGAATTTCTCGATACGATCTCCCGTAAGGACCGGGTGCTCTTTTTGAAACGCTATTTCTATGCCCTGGAGATCCCGGAGATCGCTGAAGAGACCGGACTCAGCGCGCATGCTGTCAGTGTTTCCCTTTCCCGTACCCGCAGCCGTCTGAAGACATGGCTGCAGAAGGAGGGCTGGCTGTGAGAAAAGAAGATCTGTTCAAAGCGATCGGGCTCGTTCCCGCGAAATATCTGGAAGAATGCGAAAATGCGAAATTCTTCTCCTTCCACACTTACCGCAAACCGGCTTTGGTCTTCGCCACAATTCTGGTGCTGGGACTGTTCGGACTGTATATCTCGCGCGGTATCCGTTCACCCCTGCCGCCGGCACCGCCGGCAACAGACGTGCCGGTAACGACTGATCCAGGCAACATAACGGATACGCAGGAACCGGAAAGAATACGTGTGCCCTACAATAAACCGCAGCAGTATGCTGTGCCGACAGCGATCTACGGAGCCGCAGGAGCAGGGGACGCGGAACTGTTCTACCACGTCTCCTATTACGAGGGGCCTCTGTACAGCCTTTACCTCGGCGAAGAAGACAGCGAGATCAAGGTGTCACGGGATGTCTTTATGAACGACAGCACCTATCAGGGCGTTTCAGTCTCGTCACAGGATGCGTTCTATAGCTGGCAGAATGCCTATTACGGCACACCGAGCCTTGAAGAAGAACAGGCGATCCTGGAAGAACTGAATGTGTATTATCCGGACGGGAAGACCTACACGATCGTTTCTCCGCGGATCGTGCTGAGCGAATGTTACACAATGTGGAATCTTGGTGAACCCAAGGAGATCGTTCTTTACTATCCGTTCCTTAGCACATTCTCTGATCTGGAGAAAAACCGTCCGGAGCTGACGATCGAAGACTGCTACGACTATGAGAACTTTACACTGGCAGACGGAAATGAGCAGCTGCTGGTGACGGAGAAAGACGATCTCGACTTCCGCAATGCCGTACCTGCCGATCAGTTTACTGATGACGGAGAGGAACATCTTTTCTGGCTCCGCGAAGAAACGAAGATCTATTACCTGATGCGCATCCGTGTCGACTATGGCAAATACGCGCTTGAAGGTTATGAAGCGGGTTCTGATGAATACAGCATCCTGAACAACGGCAATCTCGAGATCGCAGAACTGATGGTAGATCTGCCGGATCTGCGCGAACTGAACTCTGACCTCAGCGAAGCGATCGGTGATGGCGCGATCGACCGCAAAGCCCATACTTACGCCTTCCCGGCAGACCGGGAAGAGATCCGATTCCGTTTTTGGAAATAGAAACAGAAAGGAAGGGAGATCTTATGAAGAAACTGATGCTGGTATTATGTGCACTTTGTCTGCTATGCGGTTGCGCAGCAGATACCCCCGGTAAAGAACCTGAAGAATCCGCTTCCGTGAAAGTTGCAGAGCTTACCGTCTACCGGGGAGAGACATACAAAGAGGCGATAAAGAACCGCGCTGACCGCGCGGAACTCAAAGAAGCGGAAAAACTGACGATCCATCTGAATGATCTGCGGATCGAAGACTCTGACCTGAAGGAACTAGCGTCTTTCGGGGAAAAGACCTGGGTCTTCGAAGTAAACGGCACAGAATACGTCTTTGAAAGCGCGACGATCAGCGGAAAGCTGAATGAAAAGAACGAAAGGACCCGTTCTCTCCGTCAGATGGCGGAAGACGGCGGACTTGACCGTTCGCATTTCCTCGCTCCTGTATATCTTGGAAGGATCGAGGAGAAAAACGAAACAGGATCATCTGTAAAAGTGATCGACGGACCACTGATCCGCCCCGGCACGATCCTGAATATCCCTGCTGAATGCATTCCGAGTAGTTACGATAAAGGGGACTATCTTTATCTGGATGTCGAATGGCGTCCGGAAATGACGGATCAGGGAACATTTGATGCCTATGCATATAACGTAATGGAGAACCCTCAGACCTGCGGCAATATCGATACTTCGTTTATGGGCATGAGCGAAGAAGAGATCGAACTCTATTTCCGTCTGAAAAGAGTACGTTTCGCTTCCGGTGCCCAGGAGCTGATCATCCCGGATACGATCGACGTACTGGGCGATTATTCGGATCTTGACCTGCGCTATGGGGAAGCTGACAGCATCACCCTGAAATGGCGCGGCGAGAGTTTTACGATCGACCGCAGCAGCGATCCTTCCTTCTTCAAGAAGATGCATGGCCCGATCTGGCTGCCTTATCTGTTTGAACAAAAAACCTTCGTGGAGGGAGTGGATATCGAAAGCAACGTCGCTTTAGTCACAAAAGCCTCCGCTGACAGCTGGGAAGGGGAGGCGACAGTTGAAAAGGGATTCCATAATCATTCCGCGGTCAAAGTCGATCTTCCGCTTCCGGAAGGCTGCGCACAGGGAAGCTATGTCGAAGTATTCTACCGCTATGAAAACGAGGATTTCGTCTTTCTGAAATGTGTACCGGCAGCGATGCCGGAAGCGCTTGGCGCTGCCAAGCCGGTCATCTATCTTTATCCGGAGACGGAGACGGATGTCGATGTCGAGCTCGCTTTTGACGGTGAGCTTACCGTGACCTATCCGCAATATGAAGAAGGATGGGAAGTCACCGCTTTCCCTGACGGGCATCTGATCGACCGCCGTGACGGAAAAGAGTACTCCTATTTATATTGGGAAGGAGAGGGACATTACGAGATCGACTGGAGCAAAGGCTACTGTGTTGCCGGAGAGGATTCCGCTGCTTTCCTGCAGGATGTTCTAAGCAGGATGGGGATGCTGCCGGAAGAGTATAACGAGATGATCGTTTACTGGCTGCCCATGCTTCTTGAGAGCCCTTATAACCTGATCACTTTCCAGGAAGAAAGCTACAGTGATCACGCAAAGCTGAAGATCTCTCCGCAGCCGGAATCGGTCCTCAGGGTGTTCATGGTCTTCAAAGGATTAAAGAAACCTGTCACGATCGACCCGCCGGAGATCATCCCGTTTGAGCGGAAAGGATTCACCGTCGTGGAGTGGGGCGGTTACCGGTTCTGAGCACATCAAAAAAGTAAGCGCATACAAGCCGTCAAAGCGAAAAAAAGACGGCTTGTTTATTTTTTATAGACATGTAAGATCAGTAAAACCGCTTATATACCTAAATTGTGCAAGTTTT
>JAUNQE010000089.1 GCA_030536365.1 Erysipelotrichaceae bacterium
TGGCCAGCGACCGCTTTACCTGGAAGACCGTCGATGTTATCGCGGATCTCTTCAACGGGCACTTCCTGGGGATCATCCGCCGTCTTCTGCGCTCTTTAAAAAAGAAAGATTAAAAGCACTCCGCATTCAGATCAAGACGGAGTGCTTTTTAATATCATCCCAGCAGGTCGAGCAGTTCCTCGCGACTGAGGGAAGTGATCGATGTATGTTCTTCGGAGATGATCGAATCTGCCAGATCCTTTTTGCTGGACTGGAGCTCGAGGATCTTCTCCTCGATTGTATCCTTGGCGATCAGTTTGAAGACGCTGACGATCTTTTCCTGGCCGATCCGGTGGGCACGGTCGGTCGCCTGGTTCTGGGCAGCCACGTTCCACCAGGGATCGTAATGGATCACGATGTCCGCTCCGGTCAGATTCAGTCCGGTACCGCCGGCTTTCAAAGAGATCAGGAAAAGCGGTGTATCGTCTTCGTTGAACTGATGAACGAGACGCAGACGTTCCTCCTTGGGCGTGGAACCGGTGATCTTGCAGTAGGAGAGCGAGCGTTCCTGCAGTTCCTTTTCCAGGATCTCCAGCATGCTGGTGAACTGGGAGAAGAGAAGGATCTTATGACCGCCGTCGATTGCGGATTCGATCAGCTGCATGCAGGCCTCTTTCTTTGCACTCTCACCATGATAATTCTCATACAGCAGAGACGGGTCGCAGCAGATCTGGCGTATTTTCGTCAGTTCCGCAAGGATGCGGATCTTCGCGCTGCCGCTGTTTTCATCCAGCATATTGACCATCTGCTTCATACGCAGCAGCTGTCCGTCATAGACCTGCTGCTGGTCTTTGCCGAAACGGGCATAACGGACTTCCTCGATCTTGTCCGGCAGTTCTTTTAAAACGTCTTTTTTGCTGCGGCGTAGGATGAAGGGGCTGACCATCTGACGCAGTCTTTCGGTCTGACCCTCATCGTGATCCCGCACGATGTAGTTCTCAAATTCGTTCCGGAACCGGTCATAGCTGTAAAGGAAACCCGGCATCAGGAAATCAAAGATCGACCATAACTCACTGAGCCGGTTCTCGATGGGAGTACCTGTCAGAACAAAGCGATGGGCGCTCTTGATGATCTTGACAGCCTTGGAGATGACGGCTTTCGGATTCTTGATATACTGTCCTTCATCCAGGATCTCGTAGGAGAACACCTTGTCCTCATAGAGATCGATATCGCGTTTGAGCAGGTCATAGGAGGTGATCAGGACATCATAGTCTTTTCCGGCCAGGATCTTTTTGCGTTCATTAACGTTTCCGGACAAAACAGCCGTTCTCAGCTGCGGGGCAAAGCGCCGGCATTCCTCTTCCCAGTTATAGACCAGGGAAGCCGGACAGACGATCAGCGCCGGCAGGATGAGCTCATACTCTTCTTTCCGGGCAAGGAGGAGGGCGATCAGCTGCAGAGTCTTGCCGAGACCCATGTCATCCGCCAGGATCCCGCCGAAGTTCAGATCGCTGAGCGTATGCAGCCACTGATAGCCGTATACCTGGTAAGCGCGGAGAACATCCTTCAAGGAAGCGGGCACCTCGTATTCTGAGTCTTTGACGGAATTGAAGTTCCGGATCAGGCCGCGGAAGCTGCGGTCACGGTCAGCAGCGATCTCCTCGTGTTCCTCAAGGAGCCGGTTGATATAAAGTGAACGGTAGACCGGCAGGTGCATCTTGCCCTTGACGAAATCCTGCAGGGAAACGTTCAGGGAATCGAGCAGCTGCCCGATCGTCTCAAGAGATTCGGCGTTTTCAAAAGAAACGAACTCGCCGTTTTTCAGCTTATGGTATTTTTTGCGCCGGCGGTAGCTCTGTAAAAGTGACAGCAGTTCCTCACTGTCCATCTCGGAAGAGAGGATATCAAGATCAAGCAGATCGTGATCGACAGACAGGCCGACGGAGAAGACGGGCGGTTTACGGATCTTCAGACGCTCAAAGGCATCGCTTGTGTGGACGTCGCCGTAAGTCATCAGCTCTTCAACTCCCTCGTTGAGCAGATCATACAGTTTGTCATCGTCCTTTTCTTCGACAAAGGACCCGCTTTCCTCATCATAGAAGGGGAAGTATTTTTTAACGCGGTTCAGAACATCTGTCTCTGCCGGTACATCGCGATATCTTTCCAGCGGAAAATCCTCGTCCCGCAGTTCTTTTAAGGGCAGCTCTGTATCGTCGTAACGGATCGTTCCCCGGCAGAGGACCTGGTCATCTTCGCGGTCCAGATAAAAGGAGAATTCCGCTTCCGGTGTCAGCATGGTCGCGATCGTTTCCGCTTCATTTTCCGTGACGGTGATCTGCGGATCGTTTCTCAGCTGCGGCAGGATGCGGTAATAGAATTCGGTCAGATGCTTTTCGCCGATTATCGTGGAATGCCTGTTTTTATCCGCGGTGTCCAGCAGCGGCGCCAGCGTCTGTTCGCTATTTTCGGAGAGACGGGCGAGAACGCCGTCTTTCAGATAATAATGGTGGTGCGCCCCGTAAAACATGCGCGGAATGTCGTAATCGAGCACGATCCCTTTGACTTCTCTCTGTTCGGTCCGGTAGGGACTGACTGACAGTGAAAGCTTCAGATCCTGTTCGCTGATCTTCAGACGGTGGACACGCTTATCGGTATAGTTGTAGTCGATGGACTTTCCGCAGGCGATATCGTAAAAATCGTCCAGCGCTTTTCCGCTCAGTTCGATCGTGTTCTTTAAAGAGAGATCAAGGCCGTAGGTATGACGGAAATGCCTTGTCCAGGCATCCGCCTCGGAAACACGTTCCTCGATGAAATGGTAGTAGGGCAGAGAGGGATCGTTGAAATCCTGTCTGCGGAAAAAGAGATCGTGGTCAACGCCGAGATTCATCGTTTCCTTTTTCTGATAGAGGGAAACGAGAGAGCTGAGGTTCTTCACGACATAAAGCTTATCGATACCGATACGGAAGGAAAGAGACAATTCCTCACCCCGGTCGGTGACACGCGGTTCAAGCTGGATCACTTTGGCGGTCTTTCCGCTGTCATCTTCACTGTTCAGGGTAAGCAGCCGCTGTCTGGCAAAACGGTCCAGCAGAGCCTGTCCGTTCTGGCTCGTCTCATCGCCCGGATTTAAGCGGCGCACGTAGTCACCGGTCTCCAGCATCAGCGCCAGCATGTGTTCACAGACGTATCCGTGGTATCGGTCAATGTAGTTGCCGCAGACCGAGCAGTGTCCGTTTTCAAGCTCCTGCGGACGGAAGTTCAGGAAAGTCCTTCCGCCGTAATAGGTCTCTTCCTGGTTTGCCTCGACAGAGAGGCAGAGCGTATCGCTGTTGTAAGGATAATCCGTTTCGATCTTTCCGATCGTCATCTCACGCTCTTCGCGGATCCTCTGCGCTTCCGCCAGGATCCTTTGTTCGATCCGCAGCGGTTCGGCAGCACGGTAAAGGTCGAAATAACAGTTTTCAAAATCCTCTCTTTTAAAGGGATTCACGTAATGTTTGGCCGCCTTTTCCTTCTCTTTTTCCCACTGGAAAAGGGTGGCGGCCATATGCTTGCAGTTGTTGCCCTGACTTGCGAACTGGCAGTCGCAGCTCATGTGGTAATCGCCGAAGACGTTCTTGCGGATGTGCACGTGATAGCGGTGGCTTCCGACGACGATCGCACTGCAGGAATCTGTGTCATACTGCAGATTCACGACAAAACCGCGGTAGAAATAATCTCTGCCGCGCTGCAGGATCGTATTGTAGAAAAGATTCTGCCAGCTCATATCACTTCATTTTATCATTTCTGAAAACCGCCTGAACAGAGGCGGGCCCGGAAAAAATACTTTCACGCGTGCAGAAAGAACGAAAAGAATGCGCAATAAGAGAAAGTCTGTTACAATAGAGGGCGATGAAAAAAGCAAAGAATCTTTTCGCAGCCGCTACAGTATTCATGATCGCGCTGGCGGCCGCTGTCTATTATGTTTACCGCAAAGAGATCACCTCGACGAAGATGCAGCTGCTTTTCGCTGCGGTCATCTCGCTGCTTGCGATCCTGACTTTCCTGTCATTCTACTTCAGTGCCGCTGCCGCAAAAGAAAGCAAACAGACCGGCAAGACACAGAAACTGGATGAGCTGGTGATCCGGACACTGTTCCGTGTGTTCCTGGTCGCTCTGTTCTTCCTGCTCCTGTATCTCGTTCTCTTTGTCCTGAACCTGATCTTCCCGTGGATCGTTCCGAACTTCCTGAACGATAACCTGAGCATCGGCCGGATCCCGCAGTTCGTCAAACTGTTCATCGTCGTCTTCGGCGCGGTGGGTGTCCTGCAGATCCTCGCGGAAGTCTACTTCCTGTTCACTTCCTTCAGCGGAAACACCAAGAAGAGCGAAACCAAGAAAGCATAAGAAAAATCAGCGTGATGAACTGCCCCAAAAAAATGGGACACACATAAAAGAGCACCGGGTTAAAGGCTA
>JAUNQE010000041.1 GCA_030536365.1 Erysipelotrichaceae bacterium
ACACGATATCTCAGAGCTGAATTCTGAGATACACACGCTATCTCAAATTACCTTTTTTAATAACTTCGGTTAGATAATTAGCACTTGCTAGCGAGGAAGAGCATAGCGAGTAAGCATACTGCTAAGCCGCCCCATGTAGCAGCGTTGCCCATACCTAATGTAACGTACAGAACAACGACACCAACGACAACAGCGCAAACACCGAGTAACTTGTTAACAACAGCTTTTGGCATTAATCTTTACCTCCAATTACATACCGAAGCCCATCTTGATCAGGACGTATGCGACAACGCCTAATACGAGGGACTGGATAGCATTGTAGACGCCTGTAGCTGCAAGGATTTCACCTTCACGGCCGGACTGACCGGATACACCAGTACCCAGAGCAGCGTTACCAGGAGAGAAGGAGTTGGACAGAGCAGCTTCTGCAGTCTGACAAGAAAGGATAATCGGAACGGAAATGCCCAGAACGGTAGCAACGTCTTCCTGCAGGTTTGTGAACAGGTTGTTGGAAGAAGTACCGGAAGAAGTAACATAACCACCGAGTAACGCGATGAACGGAGAGAAGATCGGGTAGAGATTACCAACGACCATAGCGATACCGTAAGCGATGTACTTTGTCATACCAGCTTCAACCATGAGCATAGCCATCATTGTGAGCGGGATAACTGTAGTTGTGGAACCGATGGACTGTTTGATTGTCTTCTGCCAAGCCTGACCGAGTGCGCCTTCCGGCAGCATGCCGAGGGACTTGTAGCAAACGATAGCCAGAGCTGTGGAGTAGAGAATCAGGGAACCAGGCATTGTGAAGAACTTTAAGCCAGAGTACTTAGCAACTTCAGCGTTACCGTATGTTAAGCCGCCGCCTAACTGGTTAGCATTGAAGTGCAGACCGAGAGTAACGATACCATTCAGAGCGTTCTTGATCGGGTTGATGAGCATGATAGCACAAACAACAACGACAAGGATCAGGTAACCGGAGAAGTTCTTGAGGAAGTCGCCCCAGGAAGTCTTTTCACCAGCTTCAGCGCCTTCAACCGGCTTGTACATCGGGAGCTTCGGCAGAACCAGAGTTCCGAGGATCAGACCAACAGCACCAGCTGCGAAGCAGCCAAGAGTCGGAGCGGAGATCGCAACCATACCGATGAGGGTAGCGCCCATAACTACTGTTTCGAAGATAACGGCAACAGCACCTTCAGCCATTGTCTTACCAACGTTCTTGGTTGTCTTGGAACCGTAGTTGTGGAGGATACAGAAACCAACTAAGAGACAGCCGATGGTGCAGAAGATTGCGCCCCAGATGCCAACTTTCATTAAGTTTTCAGCAGATTCTTTCGGGTAGTTGGATAAACCTGTTAAGACACCGTACATGGAACCTAAGGAACCATAAGCAATACCCCAAGAGTGACCGAGTAATGCTGTGATAACGGACATTAACGGATCAAATCCTAAACCGATTAACAGCGGAGTAGCAACAGCAACCGGAACACCGAAGCCACAGACACCCTGAATGAATGTCGGGAAAGCCCAACCTAAGATCAGGAGCTGGAGCAGTTTGTTACCGTTTGTCATTTCAGTGAACTTAGCAGCGATAACTTTGAATGCGCCAGTTTCGTTAACTACGTTGTACAGGAACATGGAGGACCAGATAATGTAAAGGACGTTGATAGTGGACCAAAGACCCTTAACAGTACCGGCACCAATTACATCCGGACCAGCGTGGAAAATGAAGTAAGCGATAACAGCTGTAAGTACCCAAGCGATAACACCAGCTCTAGCACCACTTACCTTGAAGGCTAACATGAGGACTAAGACGAGAACAATCGGAGCAAGGGCTAAAACCCAAGTCAAAATGTTCATTGACGGAAGTCCAACACTCGTTACATCAATCATGAACTATTTTCCTCCCCTTTCATATTGAATGTACTTTCATCTTATCAATATAAAAATTAAAATTCAACACGGTTTTGGGTAGACGAACGTAAAAATGTGTGAAATTATGTGATAGTTTTGTGAAGTTTCATAACAGGCTATTTATAAGAGAATTGTCGGGCAACACCGTAATTCTGACCGTCAAAATGCCAAAATGGAGGATTTTGTTAAATTATTCCCGAATTAGTCCAGAAAACGTGCTGTTTTCTATCCTTATATTATATATATACATATTGCGGTCTTCTGTTGGGTATTCAACTAACCTATCCTGGCAGCGGATCAATATTAAATCTTGTGAATATGATGGTTTATTTATCAATTTAGGCAGTTTGTTTAGTTTTTGTGAAAAAGTATTATTTCATAACATAAAAGTTTTAATCCTCTGCACAGTCCCGGAAAACCCCGCGCGATCAGAAAAGAAGACGATCATCTCGTCTTCTTTTGCTTCTCATCAGTGTTTTCGCAGCACTTATATTTGTTTAGTACACCGCCGGTGTGCCGTCACATCTCTTGTCTGTCGCGCCGCATAAGACGCCTGTCTCCGGATCTCTCCAGATGATCTGGGCTCTGCCCATATTGGGCTTGTAGTTGCCTCGGACAAGGTTGTGTCCCATTCGGGATAACTGATCATAGATATGTTCGGGAAGATCCTTCTCAACAGCGATACGCTTTCCTTCTTCCCAGAACCATCTCGGAGAATCGATCGCCGCCTGCGGGTTCATATGGAAGTCGATCGTATTCGTCAGTAAGGTAAGCTGTCCCTGGGGCTGGATAAAGGCGCCGACGCAGCCGAAGGGTCCTACTGCCTTTCCGTCTTTGGTAAGGAAGCCAGGGATGATCGTATGGAAGGATTTCTTGCCTCCGACTAAGTAATTAGCGGTATTGGGATCAAAGGAGAATGCCGAGCCTCTGTTATTGAGCGGGAAGCCATATCCCGGTACCGCGATACCGGAGCCGAACATCATATAGTTACTCTGGATCATCGAGACCATGTTTCCGTCTTTATCGGCTGTTGCGCAATAAACAGTCCCGCCCGGAGAAGGTTTGCCCGGACTCGGCATCAGTGCGGAATCCATCTTAATGAGCTTTCTTCTTTCCGCGGCATACTTCTCATCCAGCATCATCTCGGGAGTGACTGTCATATAACGCGGGTCAGTGACATAGTTCATGGAATCGGCATAGGCCAGTTTCATACTCTCGAATAAAAGATGATAGGTCCTTGCGCATTCCTTCTCGTTCTCCGGAAGCTCAAAGCCTTTTAAGATATTGAGTGCCATCAGTAAGGAGATACCGTTCCCGTTCGGCGGGATCTCCCAGACATCATAGCCTCTGTAATTGACAGAGATCGGATCGACCCATTCGACTTTATAGGATTCAAGATCTTCCTTGGTCATATAGCCGCCGTTCTCCTGCGCGAACTTGACTAAGGCATCTCCGATCTCTCCTTTATATAAGGCGTCACCTTTTGTGTCTCTTATCAGTCTTAAGGACTTGGCGACATCCGGATTCTTGAAGATCTCCCCCGGCTTTGGTGCTCTGCCGTTAGGAGCGAAGTATTCAAGCAAGGGCTTGAGCTGCGCTTCATCAAGTCCCTGGAAAGGAATGCCCTCAGTCTTGGGACCCTGAGCACATTTCTTAAATAAACCGAGATTGGCTTCCCAGTCCGTTACGACCTGCGGGGATACCGGGAAACCTTCTTCGGCATATCTGATCGCTTCTTCAAACAGATCTTCAAAAGGCAGATTGCCGAATCTTTCCGATAAGGCTCTCCAGCCTGCCGGAGCACCCGGGACATTGACGGCATGCCAGCCGAAGGTAGGCATCTTCTTGAAACCATCCTTCTGCAGCTGTTCCGCGGATAAAGCCCTGGCTGCGGGACCTGAGGAGTTCATACCGTACATCTTGTCCTTCATCCAGACGATCGCGAAGTTATCGGAACCGATACTGTTCATCGTTGGTTCAATGACCGTTGTGGCGATCATCGTGGCGACAGCGGCATCGACGGCATTGCCGCCTTTCTTCATGATCTCGATACCGACCTGGGAAGCTAACTGCGTGGAAGTGGCGACCATACCATTACGCGCATAAGACACAGTCTTCTGCGACGGATAGGGGTAGCATCGGGCATCAAATGTTTCAAATAAACCCATGTGGAAACCTCCTGATATTATTTATGGAACGGATCTGCAAACCCAGATCCTCATCCTGTTTTAAAACCCGGTCTTTCTCTGCCTTGCGAAACGCGTCAGCAGATATACCGCCAGAACGACCGGAACCCAAAGAAGAGAAACGGATGCCAGCGGGATCCTCTCGTACACTTTGCAGACGTTTTCAAGCAGACTGAATCTGACCAGATATTTCCAGATCATGTCAAACATTCCCATCACGAACGCCGCGTAGATCGCATTGCCTGCGGCCCGGCGGTTAGCTGAAGCGTCGGGATCGCGTACAAGACCGAAATAGATGACCAGAACCATTGCAGCAGGATAAACACCATCCAGCACCGGACCAAGAACACTCAAGATCCCGGCCAGACCCAAAGATCCGAAAAGGACGCTCAGGATCATGATCGCCAGAGCGATCTGCCGGTAGCTGAAACGTTCTCCGGTCAGTTCGACAAAGAACTCCGCGCAGCCCGATGTCATTCCGATCGCCGTTGTCAGCGCAGCCATCAGAAGCGCCAGGAAGAACAGGATCCCTCCTGTCTTCCCGTAAAGGTGCGTAGCGACCGCCGTATACAGAGATGTATAGGAAAGATCCGGATAGACAGACGCGAAAGATGCGCCGATCTTCATGTGGAAGAAATGTGTCAGCGTAAGGATCGCCAGCCCCACAAGGCCGACACGGACCATATTTCCGGTAAGCCGTTCTTCTCCGATGCCTTTCTCCCGCAGATTATTCAGGATCACGGCGCCAAAGATCAGGGCACAGAGGATCTCACCCGTCGCGTAACCGTTTGTAAACCCATACGCGAACGCGTTTCCCGCATATTGTTTGGCCTGCAGTTCTCCGGGATAAAAAATGCCTTTCCCGATCACCGCTGCAACAATGATCATCAGGACCGGGAACAGAAAGGAAGAGATCCTGTCCATTGCCTTGCCCGGACTCATCAGAAACAGGTAGGCAACGATATAGAAAAGGACTGTGAAAACAATGAGCGGGAGCCTGGAAGAAAAGCTCAGACCAAAGGCCTGCAGAAAGGAATCCCAGGCTGCCGCGCTCATTCTCGGGATCACATACAGCGGTCCGTTGACCAGGATCGTCAACGCGGTGAAATAGAATGTAAACTTTTTTGAACATACCCGTTCGGTAAGTTCACGATATGTTCCTTTCCCCCGGGCGAGGGCGATATAGCCGATCAGCACCAGAAAGAGGGAAGTTATGAAAGCGCCGGCAAAGGCAAGCAGATAGGACGTTCCGCTTTCCTTGCCCCAGTTCATCGGCCAGACCATGCTGGAGGCGCCGAAATGCATGGAGAATAACGCTCCGCCCGCAAGCAGGAGCGGCAGGATCTTCAGATCACCTTTCGGATCGACATCTTTTTTCATAGCCTGCTATTTCCTTTTCTGCCAAGCAGCGAAAGCGCGATCCCCGCTATGAACCAGCCCAGGACCATGCCCCATTCGACTTTGGTGAGTGAGCTCGGTCCGAACGGCAGATACAGATAGACAAAGAACAGGACGACCAGCACGGACATCACGCCAACAAAACGGGCATTCGCGATCTTATACGGACGCTTCAGTTCCGGCTGATTCCGGCGTAAGAGAATGAACGACATAACGACCATCGCATACATGATCACCGTCCCGAAAGAGCTGGCATCCACGAACCAGGTCAGGGCACCCTGGCCTAAAAAGGCCGTGACTGCGCAGACGATACCGCAGAAGAGCACCGCATTGACGGGTGTCTGATACTTTGGATGCGTTTTCGCGAGAAAGGCAGGAAGAAGACCTTCTTTCGCCATGGAATAAAGACAACGGGCAGAGCCGAACAGAAAGCCGTTCCAGCTCGTAATGATCCCGCATAAAGCGCCCAGGATACATACCTTTCCCCAGATCGGGGAACCATAGGCATAAGCCATTGAATCCGCGACCGGGATCACTCCGTTGACCCGGATATCCTCCGGCGCGGAGAGACACGTTGCCAGGATCATCAGGATATACCACATGGCAGCCGCTATGATCGACCAGATCAGCAGTTTCGGGATCTTCTTCAGGGGAACATCCATCTCCGAAGCCGCCTGCGGGATCACGTCGAAACCGACAAACATTGCCGGAACGACGAGCAGGACCTTCATGAAACCGCCAACGCTGGTGAATAATGGTCTGGTGTATTCGACGTCGCCGAAAAGCACACCGCCGCTCAAAAGCAGCACGCCGACAGTGATGATGCCGCCGGTGGCGACCGTCTGGAAAACCGCAGCGGATTTCGCGCCGCGGACATTGACATACGTAAGGATCGCGGTAGCGATCAATGCTACGATCGTCCACGACCAGTAAACATCCACTCCCTGGATCGTCCATATACGTCCGATCTTCGGGATAGAGATCAGATAATTGAAGGAATTGACCAGTGCCGGGCCTTCCCAGGAGGCAACACCCAGATAGGCCAGCGTTGTCGCCAGTCCGGCGATCAAAGCGCCTTTACATCCGGCAGCGCGTTTTGCAAAGGCAACACCGCCGCCGGTCTCAGGGATCGCCGGGGTCAGTTCGGCATAAACAAGGCCGACAAATATACACAGAACAGCGCCGACCGCAAAAGCCAGCATCGCTCCGATCATACCGCCCTGAACAGCCCAGTATCCACTCAGCATGACCCAGCCCCAGCCGATCATGGAACCAAAGGCCAGCGCGATCACATCGATCGCCCGGAAGGATCTTTTCAGTTCAGGTTTCTTCTCACTCATATGCATCATCTCCAGTATTCCCTGACGGATGATCCATCAGGACAGCAAAAAACGATAGAAAGGTCATGAGGATCCCAATGACAGCTACAGTCCCGAGACGGGTCCCGAAGATCACAACATCCCATACAAATGCCGAAGCCGGCTCCAGTATGCTCAGAAACGCCGCTTTTGTCGCTCCGGTATAGCGGATACCGGTCGTCAGGAAGACGTTTCCCAAAACGCCCGCTACCGCTCCGCAGAACATGAAGCCGTAGACTTTTGTCTGCTGCGGAATGACCAGAGATCCGGTCAGGGCACTGAACAGGATCATCAGTATCGCCGAAAGAAGCGCATTGTAGAATGTCAGCTTCAGCGGTTCCGTATCGCGCAGAAGCGTATGGTCCAGGGCATAAACATAGGACGCGAAGGCAACAGCCGAGGCAAACGCATAGGCAACGCCTTTTACAGTAACTGCTCCGCCCTGCGCGGTAAGGCTCAGTCCGCCCAGCATCAGCACAGCAGCAATGATCTTCATTTTCCCGATCTTTTCGCGGTCGATCGCCGAAGAGGCAAGAGCGACCAGCAGAGGATAGGTAAAATGGCACAGCGCTGTCGCGCCGACAGACATCTCTCTTGCCGCATAATCATAAAGAAGCAGCGTCATTCCCTGTCCGAAACAGCCAAAGATGAGGAAGTGCAGGAATTCTTTACGGTCTGTTTTCAGATCGATCTTCCGGATCCGGCAGAACAGGTAACTCAGCAGCGCCATAAAGAGCAGTCTTGTCGCTGTCAGTATCGCTGTCCCGAGCTCTGTGTCGCCGATCAGGGCGATCCAGGTGCCGGCTGTGCCGAAGCATAATGCAGATAGTATGACTAAAATCGTGCCCATAGGAATCCTTAGAATTGAAGAAAGAGCCGCCGCCCGGACGGCTCTTTCTGAAATGATTTTTTGTACAGTTTAGAAAGGCAGAAATTATTTATAAAGGGAGGACGATCACAGCATGCCCATGGCTTTCCAGATCGGTACAGAGACCATGAAGCCGAGCCAGTTGAGGATCATGTAGACGACATCTGCCATCAGCATGTATTTTTCGTCGATATTCTCTTCACCGCCGACAGCACCCAGCGAGATCAGGATGTTGGAATGCGTGTATGTCGGATAGAAGATAACGGAAGAACCGTAGATAACGACACAGGCGACCCACGGATCCATACCGAGATTGACCGCCAGCGGGTACAGGATCGCGACCATCAATGTGTTGGAAGCGGTCTGTGCGACGAAGATACGGACAATGTAGGTAAGGACACACAGGGCAGTGACGAACAGGAACGGGTTGGATACGCCGCGGGCGATCGGTTCGAGGATGGAAACGAGCCAGTCACTGATACCGACAGCCTTGAAGACAGAACCGAAACCTAACGTCATACCGATGAAGACTACCAGAGGCCACAGGGTATTGTTGACGAATTCCTTCTTGCCGATAACGCCGGCGAAGGTCAGGATAACCGTCGCCATCAGACAGACAACGACAGAACCGATACCGGTCGTCTTTTCGAAGATGAAGAGGATAAGACACAGGACGACGACAGCCGCTGTGATCTTCTCGTTCTTGGACAGACCGCCGATCTGACGGAACTGGTCTTCGATGTATTCCTTGGAGATCTCCTTGGAATTGGGTTCTTTATAGGCATAACGGATCCAGAAGTAGAATCCAACGATGACAACAGCTGCCCACGGCAGGCTGCGCAGGAACCAGGTGATCCAGGTATATTCCGCCTGAGTGGCTTCCGGAAGAAGACCAAGGACCATATAGCCCTGGAAGGAAGCGTTCACGTAAAGGTTGCCGGTGAAGTTAAAGCCGATCCACAGAGCCATTAACAGACCGAAACGGCCGGGGCCTCTCTTCGGGAGACCAAGCTCATCGGAGATACCGAGAACAAGAGCGCCCATGATCGCGACTTTCGCGGATGTACTCGGGATGAACGGGGCAATGATGATACCCATGACGATGATCGCGAGCACCTGACCGGTATAAGTCGGCTTGAACCACTTCAGGGAGTACAGGGATAAGCGTTTCAGAAGACCGGAGTTACGTACAGCAGCACCGATGCCCATGACACCGACGATCAGCCAGAACGTCGTGCCGGAGAAACCGGAGAAAGCGGTGCCGAACGGGACGGCCTTGGTCACATACCACAGCGCGCCCATCGCAAGCGTCGTAACATACGGGTCAACGAGATTCAGTACAAGGTTGATGACGCCCCAGACAAAGATACCGAGAACACGCATTGCTTCTACAGACAGCGCTTCGGTAGGTTTCATAAAGGCGACCGCAATACCCAGAATGACAGCGATGACTTCAACGATGTATTTCACTGTCATGTTGTTCTTTTTGACAGACATTGTATTTCCCCTTTGTAACTTTAACAGTCCGGGAAACCGGACCGGGTCTCCCGGACTATGTTTGAATTATTTACGCGTCAGATCAGTAGACCGGTAATGGCTTACAGGCCGATGACACAGCCGTCGCCACGCGGATCAGAACCGCCGATCAGCGTATTCTGTTCTTCGTCGAGGATGATTACCTGACCACGTCCGAACGGTCTGTCACAGTAGCCGCCGCCGAACGGTTCCTTAACAGTCAGGGCATGACCCTTGAACTGCAGACCATCGAGGGTGGACTGTTTGTGGCCGGACTCAATATCGAAGTTCTTGCCGGAAGTCCAGCAGAAACGCGGAGCGTCTAAGGCTGCCTGCGGGTTCATCTTGAAGTCGATCATGTTCATCGCGACCTGGATGTGCGCCTGCGGCTGGTTGTAACCGCCCATGATGCCGAACGGACCAACCGGTCTGCCGTCCTTCATCAGGAAAGCAGGGATGATGGTCTGGTAAGGACGCTTATGGCCGCCGACCTGGTTCGGATGACCTTCGGTCATTTCGAATGTGCAGGCACGGGACTGCAGGGTGAGACCGTATTCGGGAATGGTAACACCGGAACCGTAGCAGTTGTAGCAGGACTGGATCATGGAGATCATGTTGCCCTTGGTATCAGCTGCGCAGAAGTAGCAGGTATCGCAGGCATCCGGCTGACCGGCTTTGAAGTCCTGAGCCTTGTTTTCATCGATCAGGTTTCTTCTGATCTCGGTATACTTCGGATCGAGCAGCATGTCGCAGGTGACCTTTGTCATGTAGTCCGGGTCAGCGACATATGCCTTTGCATCGGCGAACGCGAGCTTGATCGCTTCCATCTGGAGATGCTTTGTACGTACATCTTCATAAGCTGCCGGATGGAATTCATATTTGTTGAGGATGTTGGCGGCGATCAGAGCGGTGATACCCTGGCCGTTCGGCGGAAGTTCGCAGATCTCGTAGCCATGATATTCAGCTCTTAACGGATCATGCATAACGGGTTCAAAGCCTTCAAGGTCTTCCATTTCCCACAGACCGCCGGTAGCCTTGGATTCGCGGACGATCGCCTGTGCGATCTTACCGCCCTTGTAGAGCGAATCGCCGTTTGTCTCAACGATCTCTTTTAAGAATCTGGCCATATTCGGATGCTTAACGACCTGGCCCGGTTCCGGTGCGGTTCCGCCCGGATTCGGGAAGTATTCAGCTTCGAAATTCTTAGCCAGTTCCGGAGTCAGGTTCGCTTCGAGCCAGTCTTTACGCCAAGCGAACGAACCCTGAACGTAAGGAGTGATCGGGTAGCCTTCTTCAGCGACTTCGATCGCCGGAGCAGCTACTTCTGCGAGAGTCATTGTACCGAACTCTTTCAGAAGTTTGATCCAGCCGGCAACACAGCCAGGAAGCGTTGTGCAGTCCCAGCCGCCCATCGGGATCTTTACTTTGTAGCCCTTGCCTGCGCAGTATTCCGGAGTCAATCCCTTCGGCGACCAGCCGGAAGAGGACATGCCGTGAAGTTTGTCTTTTGCCCAGACGATAGCGAAGTTATCGCTGCCATAGGTGGTTGCGGCCGGTTCAACGAGCGGAAGCATGATCGCCATTGCCACACATGCATCAATAGCGTTACCGCCTTTTTCCAGCATTCTCAGACCGGCTTCGGATGCTTTCGGATGAGATGAAGCCACCATGCCTTTTTTCGCATAGACAGCTCTCCTGCGAGATGGATAATGATAGGCGTAATGATCAAAATTCACCATAAATACAATTATCTCCTTTCATGGTTTTCTTGATTTTATGTTAAGAGACATAACGGAATTCACAATTGACAAAGAGGATTTGATTGACAAATCTTTTAAAAAAGCGTTCGGAATGTTAAATGTATCCTCGAATATTTGCCTGTTTTCCCGTCTTGGTATAATTAATTAACTTTTTCTGCGATTATGTAAACATTTTGGCCGTTTTGATTTATGTATAATCAAACTGGAGGGCTTTATATGACAGATCGACGCGTTATCCGAACCAAACACGCGATCCGTGACGCCTTTATCCGCCTGCTTGCGGTCAAAGATTATGAGGAGATCACGGTAAGCGAGATTCTTGAATTATCCAATTATTCAAAACCGACTTTTTACAAGCATTATTCCGGCAAGGGCGATCTTGCGGATCAGATCATGAACGATGCCTTAAACGACCTCGACAGCGTGATCACGCGGTATAAGACCGAACATACCTATACCTGGACCAACAGGGATATCCTCGCCTTCAACGAGATGCGCTTCATGCATATCTACGAAAACAAAGACCTGTACAGGGCTCTGTTTACCTATCCCTGCTTCGCGCTGTATCCGCGGCATCTGCAGGAATATATCGACCGGCTGGAAGTTCCCTATGAACTGTTTCCCCACTGCGATGTCCGCTATTTCGATTATTTCAACTCGTCGATGGCGCATATTTTCGCGGGCACGATCTACTACTGGATCCGGGAGAATTTCTCCTCATCGCCCAAGCGCATCGCCGAAATGTATTCCTATACTTTCTGCATCGATGAAGAAAACTGAAGCTCCGCGATACGGAGCTTTTTCATACTTATATATATAAGGATAGAAAGAATCGTTCCGATGAAGAGTTTTTTCACCGTTTATTCCGTTTTCTGTTAAGATTTACAACAAAGAGAGGAGTTATCTGTTTATGCCTTGTACAACTGTTTTAGCAGGTAAGAAAGCAACTTACGACGGTTCCACCTTTGCCGCCCGCAACGAAGATTCCCCGTCCGGAATGTTCGGCACGAAAAAATTCATCGTCGTTGAACCGAAAGATCAGCCGGAGATCTATCATTCCGTTATTTCCCATGTAACTATCCCGCTTCCGAAGAAAGCCTACCGATACACAGCCATGCCGAATGCCGATCCTTCCGAAGGTATCTGGGCAGCGGCAGGTGTCAACGAACTGAATGTCGCAATGACCGCGACCGAAACGATCACTTCCAACGAACGCGTTCTCTCCGGCGACCCCTTAGTCGTCTACAAAGCCGCGAAAGACGGACAGGAGGAAGTCATCGGCGGGATCGGCGAGGAAGATCTTGTCAGTATCACTCTTCCCTATATCAAGAGCGCCCGTGACGGCGTAAAGCGTCTCGGTTCGCTGCTTGAAAAATACGGAACGTATGAGATGAACGGCATTGCCTTCCAGGACGGCGACGAAGTCTGGTGGCTCGAGACCATCGGCGGCCATCACTGGATCGCCAAGAGAGTTCCGGATGAAGCCTATGTCGTCATGCCGAACCAGCTCGGCATCGATGATTTTGATCTGGAAGATGCCTTTGGTGAGCAGAAGGAGCATATGTGCTCCGCCGATCTGAAAGAATTCATTTCAGAGAATCATCTGGATCTGAATCTTGACGGCGCGTTCAATCCCCGCTACGCCTTCGGTTCCCACAGTGATTCCGACCATGTCTACAACAATCCGAGAGCCTGGGCGATCGAACGTTATTTCAATCCGCGCACGATCGACTGGAACAGCCCGGATCCGGAATATACCCCCGAAAGCGACGACCTGCCCTGGTGTCTGCTGCCGGAAAGAAAGATCACCGTTGAAGACATCAAATACGTTCTTTCCAATCATTTCCAGGGAACGAAATACGATCCGTATCTGCGTCACGGCGATACCAGCGAAAGCGGAAAATACCGTGTGATCGGTATCAACCGCAACAACTTCCTGTCCCTGACACAGATCCGCAGCGACGCTCCGAAAGAAGTCGCCGCGATCGAATGGGTATGCTTCGGTTCCAATGTATTCAACGCCTTCGTACCGTTCTTCACTCAGGTCAGCAAAACGCCGGATTACTTCGCCAATACGACAACGCTGCCGACAACAGAAAACTTCTACTGGGCAAACCGTTACCTCGGCGCTCTGGCCGACAGCCACTATCCGCATTGCATCTCCCACATCGAACGTTACCAGAACAAAGTTCAGACGACCGGCCATGCGCTGATCAAGAAATACGAAAAGGAGATCGTTAAGGCAAAAAGAGCGGAAAAAACGCTCCTTGCTGAAAAGGCCAACCAGGAGATCGCTGACAGAGTCAAGGAAATGACCTACGATACACTGGACAAAGTCCTTGCCACCGCATCCAATCTCATGAAGAACGCCTTCTCCCGTTCCGACGCCTGATCTCATCCGGTTCGGATACTGTTTCTGCGTCATTATCGCCCGCCGGGAAAGACTTTAAATCAAAAGGCTGTTAAGACCTGTCAGTGCACGATCCGTGCCAAACAGGGAATCA
>JAUNQE010000090.1 GCA_030536365.1 Erysipelotrichaceae bacterium
AAACATTCATCTCTAGCGAGCATCTTGAGAATAAAAACATACCGTACCAGACTGCCCTGACCAGTCTGATGGATATAATCATGAAAGGAATCTGCTTATGAAAAGACTATTGAACAATGACTGGGAATTTATCTCATCGTGGGATGACTCTTTTCTTACCGGTATGCCAGCGGAGAAAATAGTACGCATTCCGCACACAGTAAAGGAACTGCCTTTACACTATATCGACCCGGATGATTATCAGATGATCAGCGGGTACCGTAAAAAGATCACGCTGAAGAAAGAAGAAGGGAAACGCTATTTCCTGCAGTTTGACGGCGCAGCCCATATCGCGGTCGTCTACTTTAACGGAGAAAAGATCACCGAACACCGCTGCGGTTATACAGGGTTCACTGTTGAACTGACTCCATATGTTCAGGACGGCGAAAACACCGTCGTCGTGAAACTTGACTCGACCGAGAACGGAGAGATCCCGCCGTTCGGTTTTGTCATTGACTATCTGACGTATGGCGGTATCTACCGCAACGTCTATCTGGAGGAAAAGAACAGTGCTTTCCTCAAGGATGTCTTTGTCATTACGCCTTCACTGAACAGTCTGAAAGTTGAGCTGGAATATGACGGTGTGAACGGAGACGAGGAAGTCCGAGTCGAGATCCTGAAGGACGGTAAGAGCATCCGCTCATTCGTGACGGACGCCAGCTGTTCCAAATGCCACTTTAATGTTGAAGATGTTCTGCCGTGGTCCCCGCAGGACCCGCAGTTATATACCTGCAAAGTATTCCTTGGAAAAGAAGGGGAAACGATCGATGAGAAGGAAGTCCGTTTCGGATTCCGTACGATCGAATACCGTCAGAATGAATTCCTGCTGAATGGTGATCCCTGCTTCATCTACGGACTGAACCGTCATCAGTGCTATCCGTATATCGGATACGCGGCGCCGGACTCCCTGCAGAGAGAAGACGCTCGCATCCTGAAGGAAGAACTGCATGTAAATGCCGTCCGTACATCCCATTATCCGCAGAGCCACGCCTTCCTCGATGCCTGTGATGAACTGGGGCTTCTGGTATTCACGGAGATCCCGGGCTGGCAGCATATCGGCGATGAAGACTGGAAGAAACAGGCAGTCGTCAATACCGAGGAAATGGTACGTCAGTACCGTAACCATACATCGATCATCCTTTGGGGCGTCCGTATCAACGAGTCCATGGATGATGACGAATTCTATAAACAGACAAACGAAGTCGCACACCGTCTCGACAGCAGCCGTCCTACTTCCGGTGTCCGCTTCCTGGAGAAGAGTTCACTGCTGGAAGATGTATACAGCTATAACGATTTCTCACACAGCGGTTCCAACCCTGGTTGCAAGAAGAAAAAAGACGTCACCCCGGACATGAAAAAAGCTCTTCTGATCAGTGAGGCGAACGGACACATGTTCCCGACGAAGAGTTTCGATACCTGGGAGAAGAGACAGAACCATGCGGTACGCCACGCGACCGTTCTCAATGACGCGATGAAGGATGGCGAACATATCGGCACATTCGAGTGGTGCATGTTCGACTATGCGACTCATAAGGACTTCGGTTCCGGAGACAGGATCTGCTACCACGGTGTCATGGACAGCTTCCGTAACCCGAAGCTTGCTGCTTCTGTCTACGCTTCGCAGAATGATGAGGAACCTGTTCTTGAGATCGGATCCTCGATGGATATCGGCGATTACTCCGCCAGCCATATCGATCAGGTCTATGCTTTCACGAACGCAGATGAGATCCGTCTTTATAAGAATGAGGATTATGTCGGTTCCTTCCGCCCGGAAGGCGGTAAGGGGCTGAAACATAAACCGATCCTGATCGATGACTTTGTCGGTCAGCTGATCGCGGATAAGGAAGGCTTCCCGCAAAAACAGGCCGATCTGATCCATGAATGCCTGCATGCTGCAGCAAAATACGGTATGGCGGATCTCCCGCTTGAATACAAGGCCAAACTCGCCTGGTGCATGATGCACTATAAGATGAAGTATGAGGAAGGCGTCCGTCTCTACAACCAGTATGTCGGCGGCTGGGGCGGTGCCAATACGCTCTGGAAGTTTGAATGCTGGAAAGACGGCGAATGCAAAAAGACCGTTGCCAAAGGTGCCAGCACCAAACTCACTCCTGAGATCAAAGTTTCCTCGCAGGAACTTACCGAAGGAGATACCTACGATATGGCAGCGATCCGTATCCGTCTGCTCGACGAACATGAGAACCTCGCTGTATACGCGCAGCTTCCGGTCCATTACGAAGTGAGCGGAGCGCTTGAACTAGTCGGTCCTTCCACATCTGTTGCGGAAGGCGGTATGACCGGCACCTATGTAAAAACAAACGGCAACGCAGGGGAAGGTTGTCTGACGGTTACCGTTGAAGGATTAAAACCGATTACGATCAAATTCAATGTAAGAAAAGGGGAGAATCTATGAAATTCGGTAGAAAACAGAAGATCGCCTATGGTCTTGGCGCCATAGGCAAAGACATGGTGTACGCTCTTTCCGCTAGCTATGTCATGTATTATTACCAGGATATCCTTGGTCTTTCCGCGACATTTGTCGGTGCGGTGCTGATGGCTGCGCGTTTCTTTGATGCTGCCAATGACCCGTTCATGGGCGTTCTCGTCGCGAAGACAAATTCCAAATGGGGCAAGTTCCGTCCGTGGTTATTCTCCGGCACCTTGCTGAACGCGTTCGTTCTCTATGCTTTATTCGCCGCGCCGAACCTGCAGGGGACAGGACTGATGGTCTATTTCGCTGTCGTCTATCTCCTCTGGGGCGTGACCTATACAATGATGGATATTCCTTACTGGTCCATGATCCCGGCGGTTACGGAAATGCCGAAGGAAAGAGAAAGCCTTTCGGTCATCGGCCGTACCTGCGCCGGTGTCGGTAACGCGCTGATCACGATCGGAACGATGATATCTGTCAAGATGCTTGGCGGCGGAAACGAAAAAACCGGTTTCATGTGGTTTGCACTGATCGTTTCTGTCATCTTCCTCGTTACAGAAGTCATTCTCTGCAGATCTGTTGAAGAAAAGAAAGTCGAAGAAAAGATGGAGACGACTTCCGTCAAGGAAATGTTCGCTTCCCTGTTCCATAACGATCAGGCGATGGTCACTGTCATCACGATCGTTCTTATCAATGGCGCTCTTTATATCACTTCCAACCTGATCATTTACTTCTTCAAATACGATTTCTCACTGTCTCTGGCAGATCCGACCAAGTGGCAGGAAACATACACCCTGTTCTCGACAGTCGGCGGCGGTTCCCAGATCCTCGGTATGATGCTGCTGTATCCTTTGCTCCGTAAGTTCCTCGGAAACTCCCAGATCTTCAAGCTCTGCCTGTGCACAGCGATCATCGGCTACGCGATCCTTTTGGCTGCATGCCTGAGCGGAAATGCCGGAAACCTCATTCTTCTGCTTGTTCCGGGCATTCTCGTCTTCCTGTCCAACGGTATCCTGACCGTTCTTACAACTGTCTTCCTGACATCTTCCGTTGACTACGGCGAACTAAAGACAGGTCATCGTGAGGAATCCGTTATCTTCTCGATGCAGACATTCGTTGTTAAAGCTGCATCCGGTTTCGCTGTCTTCCTTACTGGTCTCGGCATCGATATGATCGGTCTTGTCCGTTCTGCTTCGGATAACGAGATCATCGTTCAGAGTCCTGCAACACTGAATGGCCTGCGTCTTCTGATGACAGTCATCCCGATCGTTGGTCTCTTCATTGCGTTCATCGTATTTAATGCGAAGTTCATCCTGACCGATCAGAAGGCGGAAGAGATCGCTCTCGAGCTGAAGAACAGATCTGCGGGTAAAGTATCATGAAGATCCTCTGGAAGATCCTGACAGATACCGAAACAAAACAGGGTGAAGGATATTTTGCTCTCGGCAGCAACTGTCTGAAGACCGATCTTGCGGAAGGTATCGTGAAAGATCTGAACGCTGAGATCGATCTGAAGGTCGAAAGCGACGAAAAGATCTTCATGAACGGATACCAGACCTGGACCGACTGCCCGGAATATTCTCCTTCCGATAAACAGAGAGGCCTGAACCGGCTTCCGAAATTCGGTGTTGACCGTTTCAGTCTTGACCGTTACGGCGATTACCATTTTGTGAAATATCCCTATAAAAAGGGCCTGTTCCACGGATTCTCCTACTGTTATTTCCGAAAGGGCGACACATACCGTTTATTCGCTTCACTGAATGAGGAAAACGGATATACGATCTTCCGTTATGACAGCAACAAGCAGAAACTGACTCTGCATAAAGATA
>JAUNQE010000042.1 GCA_030536365.1 Erysipelotrichaceae bacterium
CTCTGGGATATCTCGAACAAACCGGTTTCAACGATCGAGTGGGAATAAATAGACACAACAGCAAACCGATTAAACCGTACATGATTGTGTTATATCTAGCCGCGGTATCAGGGAGTAGCTGGTGCAAACGCATAACACGTTCCGTCAGTACGGGATCTATCCCCGGAATTTGTTTGAAGCAGCAAGACTTTTATCACAACATCTGTTTGTGATAAAAGTCTTTTTTTGTTTATCCGGCACAAGGACTGCCGGTGCACGCCGTGCCGTGGGACCCTGCCTGAGACCACCGGAAAGATATGGGGGAAAAGAAATGAAGGTATTAGCTTTAGCTCTGTTTGCTTTGATGTATGTCCTTATGATCGCCTTGCCGAAATACAGACCGTTTTACGCTCTGACAGGGCGGTGATTCCTGTGACTTCCGTTTTGTCCGTCACAAGACCGATGCCGGAAACGGCTGGCAGCGGCACAAAAGCATATAAAACGAAGAAATATCAGACATAAAAGATACCGGCGTGAACAGGTCTGCGTGACACTGCCGCCGGTTTTTCGGAACGCACGGGAAATAGTCAAAGCCGGTTCACGCGTGATAGTATTTATTATGATTTAAACAAACGGATATCCAGCCTGTGCTGTCCAATAGGAGGGGTACTGAATGAGAAAAAAGAGAATGATCAAAACAAAAATCGTGCTGTTTCTGCTGATGCTGCTGCCTTTATTTTCGACGTGTACCGCCGCAGCGACGACAGCAAAAACACAGTCTATGAGGCTGTTTCCGGATAGAATTTCCGGAAATAAGGTATGATTAAAGCGGAAATATGAGAGGTGATTGTATGTCGAAGATCCTTATCATTCATACGGGCGGTACGATCGGTATGACCAGAACTCCGGACGGCTATAAACCGGACGGAGAATACTTCCGAAACGCGATCTATCATCTGGATTCCCTGAAGGCGGAAACGATGCCGGAATGGGATTTCATAGAGATGGATCCTTTGCTGGATTCCTCCCGGATGACTGTCAGGGAATGGAACAACATCGGTAAAGTCATCGCTGACAACAGTGATAAGTATGACGGTTTCGTGATCCTGCATGGAACCGATACGATGGCATATACCGCCTCCGCTTTATCCTTCATGTTGAAGGGACTAAGAAAGCCAGTCATCCTGACCGGATCACAGATCCCTTTGTGCGAGATCCGCAGCGACGGCAGAGATAATCTCATCACTTCGATGCTGATCGCCGGAGAAGCCAGGGTAAAAGAGGTTTGCATCTATTTCGGCGGACAGCTGCTCAGAGGCAACCGCTCGAAAAAGTATTCGGCAATGGGCATGCGGGCATTCAAAAGCCCCAACTATCCGACGCTGGCTTTTGCCAATATCTCCATTGAATATAATGACGCGGCCTTCCTGAAAGAGGGGACTGAAAAATTCGCATTCCGTCCGTTCAAGGAACTTTCGGTCGGCGTGATCAAAGTCTATCCGGGTTTTCCTTTCGATCTCTTCGAATCGCTGCTGACGGAAAAGATGAAAGGAGTAGTCATCGAGACTTTCGGATCCGGAAACATTCCGGACGATAACGGCGCCCTGTTCCCGATGCTCGAAAAGGCAAAGAAAAACAACGTTGTGTTCGTTGTCTGCTCACAGTGCCCGCAGGCGACTGTGGATATGGATACGTACGAAGCCGGCAGCGCCCTGAAAAAAGCCGGGGCATTATCCGGAGGAGATATGACTCTGGAGGCTGCGGTCACCAAGCTCTATTATCTTTTCAGTGTCTGTGATGATCTGCCGACAGTCAAAAAGCTGATGGAGACAGATATCTGCGGCGAGCTGAACTGAGCACTCATATAAACTGTTCTTTATGGATATCCGCGAACTGCTGCAGAAAGCCAAAAGGACGTTTGAATAAGAAGAATTCTCTCCTTCCGGAGAGAATTTTTTGTTCAGGAATGCTTTTCGAGAAATTCCAGGACCTGTTCCCTGTTTTTAAGAGCCGTTGAAGCGCCGGCGGCCGTCGTGCAGATCGCTCCGCAGGCATTCGCGAAACGCAGCGCTTCTTCGATGTCCTGCTGATCAGACAGTTCCGCTACCAGCCCGGCAAGGAAATTATCGCCGGCGCCGGTCGCGTCGACCGCTTCGATCGGATAGGCATCAAGATGGATGGTCTTTTCTTTGTTTTTGAAATAACAGCCTTTCCCGCCGAGTTTGATGATGACGTTAGCTACCCCGTAAGAGAGGAAGACGTCCGCCATCTCTTCCGGCGTTTCCCTGTGCGTATAATAACGGGCTTCATCTTCGTTCGGGGTGATGAAGTCGATCAGAGGCAGAGAGTCTTTGATATCCTCAAGCGTCAGCTTCCGGAAATTCGGGAGCTTCGTATCGGCGAAAACAGGGATATTGTTTTCCTTTGCGTAGCATAGAACGCTGTGAATGATCCCCGGATCATCAAAAGGAGCACGGAAGAGTGATCCCAGGATCATGGCTTTCGGAGCAGCGAATCCGGAGAGATATTTCTCGGGATGAAAATTGTAGAAGTGGGCGCCATTGGTGATCGACTGTCTGTCGCCGTCCTCTTTCACGAACATCGTCGTCACCGGCGTCGGGTTTTCACTGCGGAGGATCAGCGATGTATCCACGCCTGCCCGCTCAAGTTCCGACACGACAAGGTTTCCCGCCTGGTCGTTTCCCAGCGAGCAGAAGATCGCGGTATTCTTACCGAGCTTGGATAACGCCATCGATTCATTGACAGCTTCCCCGCCGACATGCAGAGAGCCGGAAGCGGCCCGGTAGCCGGAAGCGGAGACCGGTGTCGGATCAAAGCCTTTTATGATCGAATCGATCAGGGCGGTCCCGATACATAAAACATCTGTTCTGTTTCTAGTCATTTGTTTTTCCTCCGTTGAGATAGAGTGCCGGATATTCCTTTTTGTCTTTCCCGATCAGGATCGCCGTCAGGACAAAAGCGAGGATGAATAATCCGAGAAGCATATACCAGGCGTATTCCGGTCTGGTGTCATATAAGAATCCGCTTGAAAGCTGTGTCGCGGAAAATAACAGAGAGCCGAGTATGTTGGCGAAAGACGAGACTCTTCCCCGGTGGGAGGCGGGTATCCGGCTCGTCAGGTAGGGACCGTTGACGATCGTGCAGAGGATCTCGCCGAAGGTGAAGAGCACCATCGCCGGATAATAAAGCGGGATCCTGCCCAGAAACAGCAGGAAGGTCAGATAGCCGGCAGCCGTGAAGATCTCGCCTGCCAGATAGTTCTCGGGATGGCTCCTTCTTGCGGAAAGCCTCGTCAGCAAAGGCGTGAACAGGACAACGACGATGCAGTTGATCGAGGAGACCGTGCCGTAGATCGCCGCGCCGTCCTCGCCGTGGACCCTCGCCATATCGAGCGGCAGCAGATAGCTGTGCTGGGAATACAGCGCCCAGTAAAGCTGCGACATCGCCAGAAAAAGACAGAGGGCAGGGGCCTTCTTCAGGATCTCCAGGGTGCTGATCTTTTCACTGCTTTGCTGGTAAATGCTGTCTTCTCCTTTTTCCTCGATGCGGCGGATGTCTTTGACAAAAAGGAAGATCAGAAGCGTCGAGAAACCGACAGAGATCCCGCTGATCGCGAAAGCCAGACGCAGATAGTTCTTGAACAGCAGACCGCTGATCATCGGCGACAGGATCATGCCGAAATTGCCTCCGAGATACATCAGGGAGTACGCTCTTTCACGGTCTTTGGTCAGACTGAGATCAGCGATCAGCGCGTCGTAGCTCGCGTTTTCGACCGTCTGGAACATTCCCGCCAGACCCAGAAGGACGACAGAGATGAAACTGACCGGCAGCGAGGCGGAGATCAGAAAACAGATGACCGAAAGCAGGTCGAATACGATGATGATGTTCCGCTTATTGGCGGAATCGGCAAGTTTTCCGCCGATCCAGGTCATCGGCATCTGCAGGAAACCGAAAAGAAGGATCACGAACGAGATCGTGCTCGCGTTCCAGCCCATTTTCTGATTCAGGATCAGTGTCAGCATCGGATAGACCATCGAACCCATCGAGGTGACGATCCTGCCGATAAAAAGGATATAAAGCTCCTTGCGCAAGCCGGTGTACTGTTTGATCAGGGATTGCATACATACATATTCTAACACTCCCGTAAAAGCATTATAATTGTCTTGGAAGATGTTTCCGGAGCGCGTTTGCCGCGCCAAGGGAAAACAATTCTTCTTTTGCGCAGCTGGTATTTGACAGACCGTAGTCGGCATGTTAAATTAGGCAAGGCAACAAATCTTTAAACGATACAGAGAGATCGGCAAGAGTGTTGGAAGTTGAATAACGGAAAAACAGGTCTTGTCGAGTGACAGGACTTTTTTATCGGGAGGCGCATATGGATTCCAGAGGGACGAAGTTCAGAAATGATGATCACAGCGGTCATGGAAATGGCTTTGTCTTCTCTTTTTTCCGGTTGTTCAGGTCGTAGACCTGGCAGCCGGTTTTTTCATATCACGGTTGTCTAAAAATCTTTGAAAACATAGTTTCAGGAGGGAAATATGGCAAAAAGAACAGATATCAAGAAAGTACTGATCATCGGCTCCGGTCCGATCGTGATCGGACAGGCGGCGGAATTTGACTATGCCGGCACCCAGGCGATCCTGGCTCTCAAAGAGGAGGGCTATGAGGTCATTCTCTGCAACTGCAACCCGGCCACCATCATGACCGATACCGCGCTGGCGGACAAGGTCTATATGGAACCCCTGACACTTGAATATGTCGCGAAGATACTGCGCTATGAACGTCCGGACGCGATCATCCCCGGCATCGGCGGACAGACCGGACTGAATCTGGCGATCCAGCTGGACAAGAAGGGCGTTCTGCAGGAGTGCGGCGTAAAGCTCATGGGAACTTCAAGAGAAAGTATCGAAAGAGCGGAAGACAGACAGCTGTTCAAGGAGATGTGTGAGGCGATCGGCGAACCCACGATCCCTTCCGAGATCACCTACAGCGTCGAGGAAGCTGTGGAAGCGGCGAAGCATATCGGTTATCCGGTCGTCCTGCGTCCGGCCTTTACCCTGGGCGGTACCGGCGGCGGCTTTGCCTACAGTGAGACGGAACTGAGGGAACTGGCGGTCAACGCTTTTGAGCTGTCCCCGGTCCATCAGGTCCTGATCGAGAAAAGCGTCAAGGGCTATAAGGAGATCGAATTCGAGGTCATGCGCGACGCGTCCGACCGTGCGATCACGATCTGCGGCATGGAGAACGTCGATCCGGTCGGCGTTCATACCGGTGACTCGGTCGTCGTAGCGCCGATCCTTTCTTTGAACGAACATGATCTGAAGATGCTCAACGAGAGCGCGATCAAGATCATCCGCGAGTTAAAGATCGAAGGCGGCTGCAACGTTCAGTTCGCCCTGAATCCCGACAGCAGCGAGTACTATCTGATCGAGGTCAATCCCCGTGTATCCCGTTCCAGTGCCCTGGCTTCCAAAGCCAGCGGTTATCCGATCGCCCGCGTTACCGCCAAGGTCGCCATGGGCATGAATCTCGATGAGATCGAGGTCGCCGGCGGGACCGCTGCGATCGAACCATCCCTGGACTACATCGTCGGCAAATTCCCGCGTTTTCCGTTTGATAAATTTACGACTGTCCCCAATGTCCTGGGCACACAGATGAAAGCGACCGGTGAAGTCATGGGCATCGGCGCGAATCTTGAGGAATGCATGCTGAAGTCGGTCCGTTCGCTTGAGATCGGCTGCAATCATCTCCTGCTCCCGAAATTCAGCGCGATGAGCAATGAAGAGATCTATGAATACCTGAAGGAATTCAAATCCGATACGATCTTCGCGGTCACCGAACTGATCAGAAGGGGAGAAGATCTTGATAAGCTTCATGAAGCCACGAAGATCACCGGACTTTTCCTCGAAAGCCTGAAGAAGATCACCGACAAGGAAAAGGAACTTGCGGCGCATCCCTTTGATCTTGAAGTGCTGACTTCCGCCAAGAAGATGGGCTTCTCGGATCCCTTCATCGCATCCTTATGGAACTGCAAGGAGACCGAAGTCTTCGATTTCCGTGCCGAAAACAAACTCTTCCCGGTATACAGAATGGTCGACACACTGCATACCGGCAAATATATCGCCTATCTCTACTCCTCCTATACCGGAGAGAACGAATCCCGG
This sequence comes from Erysipelotrichaceae bacterium, assembly GCA_030536365.1. Taxonomy (GTDB): domain Bacteria; phylum Bacillota_I; class Bacilli_A; order Erysipelotrichales; family Erysipelotrichaceae; genus RGIG5669. Next base: position 6,165 of record JAUNQE010000042.1, read on the forward strand.
ATCTCTGACAGAAAGAAGATCATCGTTCTCGGCGCCGGCCCGATCCGTATCGGTCAGGGCGTTGAATTCGACTATTCCACGGTCCATGCGGTCCAGACGATCCAGAAAGCCGGTTATGAGGCCATCATCATCAACAACAACCCTGAGACCGTCTCGACAGACTACACCTGTTCCGACAAGCTCTATTTCGAACCGCTGACACCGGAAGATATCCTCAACATCCAGAGACTGGAGAACGCCGACGGCGTGATCGCCACCCTGGGCGGCCAGACCGCGATCAACCTTGCGGACGCGCTGGACAGAAGAGGCGTCAGGATCATCGGTACCGATGTCGAAGCGATCGACAGAGCCGAGAACCGCGACAGTTTCGAGAGAGTGCTGAAAGAACTGGATATCCTGCATCCTCCGGGAAAAGCTGTAACAACGATCGAAGACGGTATCGCCGCCGCGGAAGAAGTCGGTTATCCGGTCCTGGTCCGTCCGAGCTTCGTCTTAGGCGGAAGAGCGATGCAGATCGTCAGCAACAACGAACAGCTGCGCCAGTACCTGCGTACAGCTGTTGAGATCGATGAGGACAAACCGGTCCTCGTTGACAAATACATCGTAGGCAAGGAAGTCGAGATCGACGCGATCTGCGACGGCGTCGACGTCTTTGTCCCGGGCATCATGGAACTGGTCGAAAGAACAGGTATCCATTCCGGCGACTCGATCAGTGTCTATCCGACCTACTCGATCTCCGATAAAGTCAAAGGCGTGATCCTGCAGTACGCGAAGAAGCTGGGTCTCGGCATCGGGATCATCGGTATCTTCAATATCCAGTTCATCGTCGATAAAGACGATAATGTCTATGTCATCGAGGTCAACCCGCGTTCCTCAAGAACGGTCCCGTTCCTCTCCAAAGCCACCGGCTATTCGCTGGCGGATATCGCTACCGAAGTCATCCTGGGCAAGAGTCTGAAAGAGCAGGGGATCTTCGGTATCTATCCGGAGGAAAAGAAACGCTATTACGTCAAAGTCCCGGTCTTCTCCTTCAACAAGATCAAGGGTATCGACGCCTACCTCTCTCCGGAGATGAAATCGACCGGTGAAGCGATCGGCTATGACGACCACCTCAACCGCGCGCTCTACAAGGCACTGCAGGCTTCCGGCATGAAACTGAAGAATTACGGCACCGTCTTCGCGACGATCGCGAGCCCCGATAAAGAAGAGGCTCTGCCGCTGATCCGCCGTTTCTATGATCTCGGCTTCAACATCGAAGCTACCCCGGGAACCGCCAGATTCCTCAAGGAACACGGCATCCGCACGCATGTCCGTCAGAAGATCTCCAAAGATCCTGAAGACATCAAGACAGCGATCCGTCAGGGCCATATCGCGTATGTCATCAATACCAGAAACATGGGCTCGATGACAGCATTCAACGACGGCGCGGAGATCCGCAAGTGCGCTACCGAGAACAACACGACGATCTTCACCTCGCTCGATACCGTAGCGGCGCTGCTGGATGTCCTCGAAGAGATCACCCTGCGCGTTTCCACGATCGACGCCTGATCAGAAGCTTTAATTCTGAAACGAACAGACCTTCATCGAAGGTCTGTTTTTTTGTCCGGCATGCCGGGCACCGTCTGTGGCTGTATCCCTTGGGATGTAGTAAAATGGTAAGGTATGAAAAAGAAATGCGATCTCCACTGTCATTCCCTGTTTTCCGACGGGACACTGACGCCCGCTGAACTTGTGAAACTCGCCGAAGAGAAAGGGATCTCGGCGCTCGCGCTGACAGACCACAATACTTCCAGCGGCCTGAAGGATTTTATGGAGGCCGGCAAGAACAGCACGGTGATCACGGTGCCCGGCTGTGAGTTCACAACGGAATGGCACGGAAAGGAAGTTCATATCGTCGGTCTTTTCTTCCGTGAGGAACATTGGAACGAGATCGAGGACTTTATGGAACTGGCCAAGATCGCCAAACTCAACAGCAACAACCGCCTGATCGAGAACCTGAACAAAGCCGGTTATGAGATCAGCATCGAGGAAGTCTCGGCGCTGACCGACGGCAACTACAACCGCGCCCATGTCGCCCGGGTCCTGATGGCCAAGGGCTACGTGAAGAGCGTTTCGGAAGCCTTTGAGACTCTGCTAAAGGAAGGAAACGGTTTCTATTTCCCGGCCAAGCGTATCCAGTCGGCGATGGCTGTCCGCTTCATCAAGACCTATAAAGCCACCGCGGTCGTCGCGCATCCTCTGCTCAATCTGACCCCGGAGGAGCTTGAGGTCTTCCTGCCGGAGATGAAGGAAGCCGGCCTGGACGCGATGGAGACCCATTACACCGAATTCACTGAGGAGATGACCGCGATCGCTGTCGGCCTGGCAGAAAAGTTTGGGATCAAGCAGAGCGGCGGCTCGGACTATCACGGCAAGACCAAGCCCTGGATCGAACTGGGCGAGGGCAGGGGCGATCTCTTCGTTCCCTATTCCTTCTATGAAGACATGCTGGAGTGCTCCGATTATCCGCGCTAAACAGTCATTTCCGATCGTCTTCTGAGCACAGCGGAAAGATTTCTTCCTGTGTGAAAGAAAACCCATTTTCAAGGCTATGGGTTTTCTGTATAATCTATTCAGATAAGAGCTGAGACCTTATCTTGGAGGAGATTATATGAACAAAAATTCCCTTTTGTCCATGCGCGATCTGAGCGCAGAAGAGATCATGACGATCCTCAATGATGCTTTATTATTCGATGAAAAATATCAGGATTGGCAATTACCTTGCCGGAAGGCATTGGTAGCCAATCTTTTTTATGAGTCATCGACCCGTACCCACTATTCATTCGAAAGCGCTGAGCTCCAGCTGGGCTGCAAGGTCGCTGACATCGCTGTATCCCAGAGCTCTGTCACCAAGGGTGAAACGCTCTATGACACAGTCAAGACCCTTGAGGCGGTCGGTTACGACGCGGTCGTGATCCGTCATCCTCAGGACGCATACTATAAAGAACTGGAAAACGTGAATATTCCGATCCTCAACGGCGGCGACGGCGCCGGTGACCATCCGACCCAGTGTCTGCTCGACCTGCTGACGATGTACAAGGAATTCGGCACCCTGAAGGGACTGAACGTCGTCATCTGCGGCGATATCCTGCACAGCCGTGTCGCTTCCAGCAATAAGGAAGCTCTGGAGAAGCTCGGTTCCACCGTCCGCTTTGCCGGTCCGAAGGAATGGCAGAGAGAAGGCTTCCCGGTCGTTGACCTCGATGAGGTGATCTCCGAAGTCGACGTCGTCATGATGCTGCGCATCCAGCGTGAAAGAGGCGCTGCCTTAACGGATATGAAGGATGATGAATCCTATCTTGAGAAATACGGTCTTTCCAAAGCCCGTTACGCAAAGCTGAAAGACAGTGCGATCGTCATGCATCCGGCACCGGTCAACCGCGGTGTCGAGATCGATACGGACCTCGTCGAAGCGGAAAAGAGCCGTATCTTCCCGCAGATGTCCAATGGCGTTCTCGTCAGAAAGGCCGTCATCAAAAGAGCCTTCGGCTTCGAGAGCTTTGAATGAAAAAAGTGATCCGCAATGCGGAAGTCCTCTATGAAGGACGTCTGCAGAAAAAAGAGGTCCTCTTCGATGAAACGATGATCCTCGAAGTATCCGATCATGTGGATGCGGAAGCGGAAGAGATCGACGGCAGCGGCCTGACTTTGCTGCCGGGTCTGATCGATGTCCACGCCCATCTGCGTGAACCGGGTCACGAGGAAAAGGAAACGATTGCCAGCGGCTCGAAAGCGGCCGCGGCCGGCGGGTTTACAACGATCATGGCGATGCCGAATATCGACCCCTTTCCGGACAATGTCGAAACGGCTTCGGCCTATCTGAAGAAGATCGCAAATGACGCTGTTGTGAACGTGCTTCCCTATGGCACGATCACCTGCAGGGAAGCCGGCAGAGTCCCGGCGGACTATGAAGGCCTGAAAGCTCTGGGCATCCGCTGGTTCTCGGATGACGGGGTAGGGGTAGCCGATGAAGCCTTCATGCGCGAAGCGATGACAAAGGCAAAAGTGGCGGATGTCCTTTTTGCCTGTCATACCGAGGATATGGATTACCGCAAGCCCGGCGCCTCAGTCCACGAATCTGCCTTTGCGGAAAAGATGGGATGGCTCGGAATTCCTTCCGCCTGCGAAAGTGCGCAGCTGATCCGTGACCTGAAGATCGCGAAAGAGATCGGTCTGCGTTATCACGGCTGTCACATCTCCGCGACCGAGAGCGTTGAAGCTTTACGGAAAGCAAAAAAAGAAGGAGCGGATGTATCTGCGGAAGTCACCGCGCATCATCTGCTTCTGGAAAATACCGATGTGCGCGGCACGAACTGGAAAATGAACCCGCCGCTGCGCACCCACGAAGACAGAATGTCGCTGATCGAAGCGCTGGAAGACGGGACCCTCGATTTCATCGCCAGCGACCACGCGCCGCATACGGAAGCGGATAAGGATAAGCCGATGGCTTCCGCAGCATTCGGGATCGTCTCCCTGGAGACGAGCTTCGCTCTGCTGTATACCGAATTCGTTGTCCGTGAGAAATGCTGGACGCTTGCGCAGCTGATCGACTGGATGTCCTATCTGCCCGCGAAACGCTTCGGTCTCGGCAAAAGAGGAAGGATTGAAGCCGGCTGGGAAGCGGATCTGATCCTGGCGGACCTCAGCAGTGAGAGAAGGATCAAAGCGAAGGATTTCTTCTCCAAAGGCCGGAATACACCGTTTGACGGCTGGAGTGTCAACGCGACAGTCAAAGAAACATTCGTCGGCGGACGGTCCGTCTACAAAAAGTAAAAACCAGAAACAGGAAATAGGCAGCTCAGCTGCTTATTTCTTCTTTCAGGGCAAATGGAGTAGTATAGAAATATGATAAGACCGATCGTCCGTGACCACTTTCTTTTATCGAAAATAGCTTCGCCGGCAACAAAAGCTGATCTTCCGATCGCGCAGGATCTGCGGGATACGCTTTCCGCGCACCGGAATAACTGTGTCGGCATGGCGGCGAATATGATCGGCTTCCCGAAGCGGATCATCATCGTCTCGCTTGGCTTCTTTGATCTGGTGATGCTGAACCCGGTGATCACCGAAAAGAAAGATTCCTATAAAGCAGAAGAGGGATGCCTTTCCCTTGCGGGACAGCGGATAACGATGCGCTATCAGCGGATCAGTGTCCGTTACCAGGACGAGGAAATGAAATGGCATACCCAGGAGTTCAGCGGACAGATCGCTCAGATCGTTCAGCACGAATGTGATCATCTGGAAGGGATCCTGATCTGAAAAACATAGAAACGACAAAAGGATAGAAAGGGCAAATAATGAACGAAAGAGAAAAGAAGAATGAGAAGATCGTACAGACTGCCGGACGCGAGCAGTTGGGCGAATTTGCGCCGATGTTCGCTCATCTCAACGATGATGTGCTTTTCGGCGAAGTATGGAACGAAGACGCGATCGATGTCAAAACAAAATGCATCATCACGGTCGTTGCCCTGATGTCATCGGGGATCACCGATTCTTCCCTGACCTATCATCTGCAGAACGCGAAAGCGCACGGCGTCACCAAGGAGGAAATCGCCGCGATCATCACCCACGCGACGATGTATACCGGCTGGCCAAAGGGCTGGGCCGTATTCCGTCAGGCCAAAGAGGTCTGGAACCACTAAAAAACCGCGTTTTACGCGGATCAATACCTCAAGAATGAACAAAGCCGGAAATCTTCCGGCTTTGTTCTGTTAAAGGAAAAGCAGAGAGATGATCTTGAAGAAGATAAAGAATATATGGATCATCACGATGCAGAAGCAGACAAGACCGATCGTGTAGGCGAAGCCACCATTCGTCTTGTTCCAGATCGCTTCCAGCAGCGGATTGCCGTAAGTCTCACGAAGAAACATGAAATTCTTATTGAATACCACATCGATCACGTAGATCACCGCCGCGAGCAGGATGACGTTGAAGATGGATCTCCAGACGCCCGCGTAGGTGAGCGGGATCTCCCCGTAAACAAAACGTGTCAGGACGTAGGCGATGATCAGTCCGTGATAGACGAACTGATGGATCGTGTAGAAGTTGAATGCCGGCAGGGTGGATGTCGTCGGAACGAGGACCGCCATGATCGCTGCCGGTAGGAACAGCGTCAGCAGCATGCCCGGGAAGACCGTGTTGCCGGTCCAGAAGGAATCGCAGACGATGAAATAGGCGGCGAAGCTGCAGATCTCCAGCGGGAGATAATCCGTAAGCTTTACCTCGGAAAAGCCGATCAGCACCATTTTTATGACTTCGATCACCAGCAGGGTGATCCCGATCGAGCGCAGCAGAAAAGTCTTTTCTGCCGGAACGCATCTGCCGTAGAGAACGGCGGTGCCGATCACCATTGCGGCCGTGATCGCTAACCATATAAAATGACCTGACCGGAACTGGCCATATCCCATGCCTTCGGGCATGGTTTCTTTATGTGTCCAGAAGTGTTTCATCTACTTAGATTATAAAATATCTGCTGTTTTGGGGGAATACACAAAGTAAACCATTTACGTAAACTAAATAAGTGCATATTATAAGTTAGTAATACCTAACATAAATGAATGCACAGGAGGGATGCCTATGTTCTGGGACCGTGTAGCCTTTGTCTATGATATCTTTGTCGAAGTCGTCAACCGCAAAACACATATTGCCTTAAAGAAGATCGTCGCGGATCTGATCGAGCCCGGAGATGAGGTGCTCGAATGCGCCTGTGGGACGGGGATGCTGACGGAAGTGATCGCGCCGAAATGCGCGCATATCACCGCGACGGATTTTTCCGACAAGATGCTGAAGAGGGCTGAAAAGAAATGCCGTCCATATACGAACGTTTCCTTTGCCAACGCGGATATCACCCGGCTCGCTTTTGCGGACGGGTCTTTCGATAAAGCGGTAGCCGCAAACGTGATCCATCTTCTGGATGATCCGCTGCAGGCGCTCGGCGAGCTGGATCGCGTCTGTAAGCCCGGCGGGATGCTGATCATCCCGACCTATATGAATAAAGAGAAGGGACAGAAGCCGAATACCTTTTCGCAAACCGTCGGCAAAGCCGGCGCCGATTTTAAGCATGATTTCACTTTTTCAGAGTATGAGGATTTCTTCCGTAAAGCAGGATATGGGAACGCGAAGGTATTACTGGCGGAGGGGAGGATCCCCTGCGCGGTGGCCGTCATCCGCAAACAAAATTCTGTGATTCCAAAATGATTTTGTCCCGATTTTAATCTTTTATTAGCACAGACGT
>JAUNQE010000091.1 GCA_030536365.1 Erysipelotrichaceae bacterium
AGAAACCGAAAGAAAAGGCTGTTACGAATTAGTCATTTCGTAACAGCCCCTTTGTATGATCAGACTGTCTGTTTGGCAGTATCTGCCGGACGGAGATGACGCAGCAGCAGGTAGCCGCTGAGAGCGGTAAGCACAGCTGCCAGCATACACAGTGGCTTGACACCGTAGAGATCGAGCACATAGCCGCCGAAGGAATTCAGCAGCATCTGCACCGCGGTCAGGCTCATTGCCTGCAGTGCGTAAGCCAGAGCGATCTCGTTTTTCTTCATGGTCCGGTTGATGTAGGAGACATAGGCCGGCAAAAGGAGCGCAAGCGAGGTTCCCTGCAGGATCTGGGAAGCGTAGATCGGGACGACTGTGCGGGCCGCGTACATGATCAGACACTTGGCGAAGAAGCTGAATACGGAGATCGTAAAGATCGAGCGCAGAGAGAAACGGCGTTCGATCAGATGAAAACAGAAAATGAAGGGAACTTCCATGAATGCCTTGATCCCCTGGACGATGCCGGAGTCAACGGTCGTTCCGCCGACACTGAGCAGGATCGGCAGAAGGAAGCTTTCCATGATCAGGTTGAAACAGCCCATCAGTCCGGCATAGCCGATGCAGGTCAGGAAAAAGGAAGGACGGTTCTTGATGAATTCCAGAAAGTGAAGTGTTTCCTTTTCTTCTTCTCCCGCTTCTGCTGCATCGATCCGGGCGAAATGTCTGCCGCTGATATATAGGAAGAAGATCAATACGAGATGAAACAGGACCAGCAGCCAGACGATCGCCTGCCATCCGGCTGCTGAAGCGATATAACCGAAGACGATGCAGGAGATCCCGTAGGACAGGGAACCGAAGGAGCGGGCAACGCCGAAGTGGATGTCGATGCCGTTTTTGATCAGCGCGGAATTGATCGAATCGATCAGCGGTGTCAGCGAGAATGTTAAGGCGATGCACAGCAGATAACTCAGGCTCAGGGCAAAGGACGGTCTTGCGCAGAGCGCGTTGCCGATATAGGCGGCCAGCAAGGCAAGCGAGACAAAGAAAGCCATCTGAAAAACGCTGACCGTTTTCAGCTTTCCCTGCAGGGCAGAGATCAGATAATTGAAGACGATGCTGGAAAGATTGGCCAGGGCGATGAGCACGCCGATCGTCGAGGCATTGTAACCGCGGCTCAGCATCGTGAAGGTGCCAAAGCCCATCAGTGCCGCGAAACAGATATAAAACGCCGTCTGGATCAGGATATGATCCCGGTTAAGGATTCTTTTCATAGGTTCCATTTTACACGAAAGATTTTAGCTGCGAAATCGATATGAAAAAGAAAAGAGGATCATTTGATCCTCTTTTAGTCTTCGATGCCTTTCCAGACAGGTTTGCCTGTGTATTTCTTAAGCTTGACCTTGCCGTGCAGGACTTTCAGGGTCTCGTTGGCAAGCGCTTCCTGTTCCAGTTCGCCCGGATAGCAGTAGATCGGAGCGATCCAGTCACACTTCTTATGGATCTTCTCAGCGATGTCCGGGAAGCGCATGAGTCCGCCGGTCAGCAGGATGCCGTCAACTTCTCCGTCGAGAGCAACAGCCATGGCGCCGATCTGCTTGCAGATCTGGTAGACCATTGAACGCCAGATCAGTCCGGCTTTCTTGTCGCCGCTGACGACCTTTTCGTGAATGATGTCCGCATTGCTGGTGCCGAAGTGGGAAACGAAACCGCCGGCACGGGAACACATCAGTTCGACTTCCTCGATGCTGTGGGATTTCAGATAAGTGATCAGCGGCAGGATCGGAACACTGCCGATACGTGTGGGAGTGAAGGCGCCGTCACCGCCGGAACCAACGTTGCCGTCGATCATTCTGCCCTTGCGGTGCGCATGAACGGTGATACCGCCATCGATATGGCAGACGACGAAGTTGCAGTCTTCGTATTTCCTGCCCATCTTCTCTGCGTGGTAGGTAGCGACCGCCTTCTGGTTCAGGACATGAGCCTGGGCATTTCTGTAGACGCCTTTGATACCGGTGATACGGGCTTCATCGATCAGCTCATCGACATTGGTCGGGTTCATCGTGTAAGCCGGTTTGCCGGTCTCTTTGGAGAAATCGTGTGCCAGCATGACGCCGAGCTTGGCCGCATGTTCGCTTCCGCCGACACCGTCACGGGTGTCTTCGTAGAGCTTTTCGGTAACTTCCATGACACCGGCTTCACAGGGGCAGGCACTGCCGCCGCGGCCGACAAAGACATCAACGTCTTCCAGGGAGTAACCATTCTTTTTCAGGATATCGAGAACGACCTGTTTGCGGAAAGGTACCTGGTCGTTGACGTGCGGATATTTTAAAAGTTCGGGCGCATCGTGGAAGATGCTTTCCTCAAAAAGTTTTGTCTCCTCATCATGAAGACTGATCTTCGTTGAGGTCGAACCCGGATTGATGATCAGAAGTTTCATAAATAGTTCCCTCATGCCGGCGCAAACCGGCTCCTCTTTCTTTAAAAACGCAACGTTATTATACAGAAGAGGGGCTGAAAAGAAAAAGACCGCTGATGAAGGAATTTATCACATAAATGTTATATGAATAAAATGTTCCTTATCGAAGACTGTTCACTGAGATGGTCGGTGATCTTTTGTAAAAACCAGACTGACATCCTTTATCGTGCAGGTTTCTGAAGACGGGTTTTCTGATAATGATCTGTAATCTCGATCAAGATTTATCAGTTTCATCGAAACGTAAGGTTGCTGGAATGGATTTGGAAAAAGAGGGAGGACGCGTCTAATTTATCGCAGAATCTGCATGCTAGGATTGAAATGGAGAAATGTCTTTTTGTTTTTAGGTTGTACAAAAAGCACGTGCGCTGGCATGCGCAGGGGGGTCAATATGAATCGAATCAAAAGAATTCTGATGATCCTGTCGTTCGTTCTATTCATGCTGGTAAGCAACAGTGTTGGCATCTCGCCATTCACAAATGTTGCGAAAGCTGCGGACGATGGAGAGCAGACAGTGATACTGGATGATCAGGATCAGAATGAAGAAAATGAAGATGGCGGAAGCGCTGAAGTAGCTGAAGCAGAGGCAGAACAGCCGACAATCGCTGCTGAAGGTACTGAAGGCAAAGATGCAGAAGTTCCTGAAGAAAAGGTCGCTTCGGAGAAGGGAGAAGCAGTGCAGGAAAATCCCGCAGCTGCAGATGAGCTGAACGCTCCTGTTCTTTTAGCAGCGGATCCGGATGCCGAAGATGGTGAAATCACTATCAAGGCAGAAGGGGATGGAGTTGATGTTTACGATCCGGCAACGATCATCATTCCTTTTACAAAAGTATGGGACGACAGCGATGATAGTCTTCGCCCGGATTCCATTACGGTAAAGCTGTATCGCTATAAAGGCGACTCTTATGCGGAGACCGATTTATTCAAAACCGCAGAAGTTAAAGCAAGCAATAACTGGACCTATAATTTCGAGCTCGCAAACACGCTCGATGATGAGAAAAATGCTGCGTTCTATGAAGAAGGCGGAACATATCATGTCTATAAATTTGCAGTTAAGGAAGATCCGGTACCTTATTACGAAGAGACCGTACACAAAGACCCGAAAGTGAAAATGGTCGTTGAATCCGGTGAAGAAAACTGGATCTGGATCACTCCGAACAGCACTTTGGAATTTCCTGTGTTTACAGATACATATCCTAAATCTTTCATTGCAGCCAAGAAGGGTAATCATTTGTATATTTGGACACCGGAAAAACTCAGCCCGATTGAGCAGGCGATCGTTCTTGAGGCCGTCAGCGAACATCCGCAGTTCCCGACGGATCAGGGAGTCGAGGGTACGACATATCTGACCGGTTTCGGACATCACGAAGCAGGGTTTACAATGAATGCAGGGAGTCCGGGATCTATCAAATTCGACGACCATCCTTCCTGGTCATTCTGGGCAAGAGGAAGTTATTCAAGAAGCACACCGGAAGAGAATGCCGGCAGCATCACCAACAAGCTTGAAACAGCAACCGTCACCGTCACCAAGTCCTGGGCTGACAACAGCGACCAGGACGGTATCCGTCCGGATACTCTTGAGCTGACTCTGAATGGCCTTCCGGATGGAACGGCTGCTCCTGCTCCGGAGATCACGAAAAAGGGAGATTCCTGGACCTATACCTGGGCAGGTCTTCCCAAGACACTGAACGGGGAAGACATCGCTTATACGGTAACCGAAGAAGAAGTCCCGAGAGGCTATACCTGTGGGACAACGACAGTAGCTGCC
>JAUNQE010000092.1 GCA_030536365.1 Erysipelotrichaceae bacterium
AGTCAAACCATGCGCACCCTCTTAAATGGCCTAAATTAATCAAAGATATGCAAATGAAAAGCCGCGGGCAAATGCCGCGGCCTGACTTGGAATAAGCTGTATAAAATTCCTATCTTGCGATCTCGTTCGCTCTAGTTTCACGGATGACCGTGACCTTGATCTGACCCGGATAAGTGAGCTCATTTTCGATGCGCTCCTTGATCTCATGGGCGATGTAATGGCACTTCGCGTCATCGACTTTTTCCGGAACGACCATGACACGGACTTCACGGCCGGCCTGGATCGCGTACGCCTTCTCGACGCCTTCGTATTCGGAAGCGATCTTTTCGAGGGATTCAAGACGGTTGATGTAGTTCTCGATTCCTTCGTAGCGTGCTCCCGGACGGGCAGCGGACAGCGTATCCGCAGCAGCGACCAGATTGGAGATCAGGTTTGTCGGTTCGACATCCCCGTGGTGGGATTCGATCGCGTTGATAACGATCGGATCTTCGCCGTATTTCTTCGCCAGCTTCGCGCCGAGTTCAACATGGGTGCCGTCGACTTCGAAATCAACTGCCTTACCGATATCGTGCAGTAAGCCCGCACGTTTCGCGATGACCTGGTTGAGGCCGAGTTCAGCAGCCATCATGCCTGCCAGGAAAGCGACTTCCATGGAGTGCTGAAGAACGTTCTGGCCATAGGAATAACGATATTTCAGACGGCCGATCGTCTTGATCAGTTCCTTGTTCATCTTGCCGATCTGGAGCTTGAAGCAGGCTTCCTCACCGGCTTTCATGATCGTTTCATCGATCTCACGGGTGACCTTGCGAACAACATCCTCGATACGTCCCGGCTGGATACGGCCGTCACGGATCAGAGTTTCAAGAGACAGACGCGCGATTTCTCTGCGGATCGGGTTGAAGCAGGAGATCGTGATAGCTTCCGGTGTATCGTCAATGACGAGATCGACGCCGGTCGCCTGTTCGATCGCGCGGATGTTACGACCCTCGCGGCCGATGATCCTGCCCTTCATATCTTCAGAAGGCAGAGCAACGACGGAGACAGTACGCTCACCGATCTCGTCCTGCGAGTAACGCTGGATCGCGGTGGCGATGATCTCCTGCGCATTCTGCTGCGCTTTCTGACGGGCTTCTTCTTCCTGATCACGGATGTAGACAGCGATCTCATTCTTGATCTTCTGTTCAACGATGCCCATCAGTTCCGCTTTCGCATCTTCGCGGGACATGTTGGAGACCTGTTCGAGAACCGCCATCTGGCTGTCGATCCGTGTCTGCAGATCTTCTTCCATCTTATTTAACTTGGAAACCTTTTCATCGGCTTCTCTCAGTTTTGCATCGAGTTTCTTTTCGTTTTCTTTGATCGATTTTTCGCGGTACTCTAAAGAATCTTCCTTGCGCAAGAGCTTGTTTTCCAGATTCTGTACCTCATTACGACGATCCTTGATCTCCTTTTCTGCCTGGAGCTTCAGATCGTAGGCCTGAGTTTTTCCGTCAAGAACTGCCTGTTTCAGGACAGATTTGGCGTTTGCCTCCGCTTCTTCGACAATTAATTTAGCTTTTTGTTTGTCTCGATTCAATCCTGCCCGGGAGATCAGCATCATAATCACGACACCGATCAGAACACCGAGTATGCCAAATAGAACGGAAGTAAGGTTTAACTTATCCATAACACTTACCTCCTAAATTAAAACCATTAGGATATAAAATCCATTCATAATTGTAACGTATTTTTCGGATTCTTGCCATAAAAGAAAACCTGTTTGTTGGATTTTTTCACAAACAGGTTGTTTTGTTTTACGCTTTCTCGCTGTTGGACGGGAAGAACTTCTCGCGGACAGCGGCGGTGATCTCCTTGTCGACTTCCGGATTGGCGATCAGATACGCTCTGACAGCCTGGGAACCCTGACCGATCTTCTCTCCCTTGTAGGAATACCAGGCACCGGCCTTATCAATGATCCCGGCTTCGACACCGAGCTCAACGATCTCGGAGTAATGGGAGATGCCTTCGCCGTAGTAGATCTCGACCTGGGTCGTTTTGAACGGCGGAGCGACTTTGTTTTTGACGACCTTGACATTGACTTTGTTGCCGATGATGTTGGAGCCGTTCTTGATCGCTTCGGACTTACGGACTTCGATACGGATCGTCGCGTAGAATTTCAGGGCACGGCCGCCGGTCGTAACTTCCGGATTGCCGTAGATGACACCGACCTTCTCACGCAGCTGGTTGATGAAGATCGCGGTGCAGTTGTTGCCGCTGATCGCGCCGGCGAGCTTACGCATCGCTTTGCTCATGAGACGGGCATGCAGACCGACGTTCTGGTCTCCCATCTCTCCATCGAGTTCCGCCTGCGGTACGAGGGCCGCGACAGAGTCGATGACGATCATATCGATCGCGCCGCTGCGGATCAGCAGCTCTGCGATCTCAAGCGCCTGTTCACCGGAATCCGGCTGGGACAGGATCAGTTCATCGATATCGACACCAAGCGCTTTTGCGTAGGTCGGATCGATCGCGTGTTCCGCGTCGATGAAAGCGGCTTTGCCGCCGGTCTTCTGACATTCCGCGATCGCGTGCAGAGCCAGGGTCGTTTTACCGCTGCTCTCAGGACCGAAGATCTCGACGATACGTCCGCGCGGGAAACCGCCCACGCCGAGACACGCATCGATCGCCAGGGAACCGGAAGAGATCGCGTCAACGTCAACGGAGCTTCTTTCACCCAGACGCATGACGGAGCCTTTGCCGTATTGTTTGATGATCTGTTTTAAAGCATCATCCAAAAGCTGCTCTTTGCCGCTTGTTGTTTCTTTTTTATCTGCCATAAAAAATCTATTTTCTCCTCTATGTTGTTTACTACCTGAACGGCTACATCGATTCGAAGACGAATTCGCGAACCTGCATGAAATAGGAATAACCCGAGATGACGGATACGAAGGAAGCGAACCAGATCAGCGCGTCGGCGACCGGGATGTTCCAGAGTTCAAACGGCAGGTTATTCAGAAGGACGAAAATGATCCCGAACATCTGCAGGACTGTCTTCAGCTTGCCGAAGATACCGGCAGCGATAACGACACCGTTGCGGGATGCCAGCATACGGCAGCCGTCAACGATCGTGTCACGGGAAAGCATCAGGAAAACCGGTACGACCGGGATCATGCGCTTGACCACGAGGATCAAAAGCATCGTATTGACCAGCAGTTTATCGGCGATCGGATCCGCGAATTTGCCGAAGGTCGTTACCAGACCCTTTTTACGGGCGATCTGACCATCCAGGAAATCTGTAAAACTGGCAACAGCAAAGATCACAAGAACGATGATGTTCAGCAGGGAAAGAGAAACATCCCCGAACTGATAGACCGGAAGGCTGATGGAAAAATACCCATACGGAAACAGCCAGACCAGCACTGCGATCGGTACCAAAATGATACGGAATAACGTTAACTTATTTGGTAGATTCATAGACCTATTATACCATGAAAAAAGGACGACAAGCGTCCTTTACTCTTACAGTTCATAAGCCATGTTCTGTACCTTAAAAAGGTGGCAACCATTTATCTGCATATTGCTATGCCCCCGTCCGACTTCGGTTCGTCTTTCAGGGTTCCCCTACCAAATTTGGGTTTCTCGCTTGCGGGGTTTACCACGTTCCACTCCTTACGTTTCCGTAAGTCTCGTCTCTTTGGCACTTTTACAGGCGCTTCCATAGTTTCCCTTAGGAAGCTGACCAGCCGTCAGGCATAAGCCTGCCTAAGCTTATCGTTTCGCTTAGCACAAACACTACATCCGTCACAGGATGTGCGAGCATGGACTTTCCTCTGGTCTCCCAGCGGTTGCCGAACTGTGATTTATCTGTTTTTAAATACTTCTTCTTCGAGTCTCGAAACTCTCTTCAAAAGATCGACCGAGCTGTAAGACGTTGTATTTGTCAGATCGAAAACTTTCTTTCTTCCCTGCAGTTCGATGTTCTCTTTCTTGAGCTCTTCGATCTGCGCATTGAGGGCACCGATACGGGCCTGCAGTTCTGCGATGTTGGCATCGTAGTTCTGATAATCTTCCAGCATGATGTCGATGAACTCATCGACCTGCTGTGCCGAATACCCCTTTAAATCAATGTCAAATGTCTTATTCAAGATCTCTTCCGGTGTTAAATTAATCTTTTCCATTTCACGTATTCTCCCTGTTTCATTTTAGCGATAAGCTCTGCCTTTGACAAGCGTACTAGTTTTTTA
>JAUNQE010000043.1:0-6270 GCA_030536365.1 Erysipelotrichaceae bacterium
GAAAATCATCAAAAACTGTTGATTTCCTCTTGATTTAAGTTATCGAATTTTATGTTAGTTCAGATTTGTTGCTTCCTGAAGTTTCAGAGTTGCGGTGATCTCTTTGCCTTCACGTACGATCTTCAGGGTAACGGTATCGCCGACCTCGTAGTTCAGGATCAGACGGTTGATCTCGGTATAGGTGCTGACGGCTGTTCCGTCGAATTCGACGATGCGGTCATACATCTGCAATCCGGCTTTTTCGGCTGCGCTGCCTTCAACGACACCGGTGACGTAGACGCCTTTTTCGTATTCCGCAGTAGACTGTTCAAGGTCCGACAACATGACGCCCATGGTGGCACGGTCTTTGACGTAACCGTTCTCCACGAGTTCCTTCGCGATCTTCTGGACAGTGTTGCTGGGGATCGCGTAACCGAGTCCTTCAACAGATCCGGTCAGAATATTGGACGCCGACTTGGCGTTGACGATACCGATCAGATCGCCGTTGATATCGAACAGACCGCCGCCGCTGTTGCCTTCGTTTACGGCTGCGTTCGTCTGCAGCAGATACATCGTCTGTTTACGGACAGTGACCTGTCTGTCTTTGGCGGAGATGATACCGTTGGATACGCTGATACCTTCGCCCAGTGGGTTGCCGATAACGATCGCGTCATCGCCGATCTCGACTTTGTCGGAGTCCGCGAGTTTTGCGTATTCCAGACCGCTGGCTTCGATCTTGATGACTGCCAGATCGGTCTTGACGTCTGTACCGATCACTTCCGCGCTGTATTCGGTGCCGTCCTGTGTCTTTACCGTGATCTCGTCGGCACTTTGGACGACGTGATTGTTCGTGATGATATAACCGTCTTCCGAGACGATGACGCCGGAGCCGAGGCCGATACTGGAGGACTCTCCGTAGAAGATGTTCGTGGATGTGGACTTGACCTGGATCTCAACGACAGTACCGTAGGCTTTCTTGATCGCGCTCTTCAGATCGCTGCTTTCCTTTACGACATAGTTGACCGGCTCCTTCGCTGAATTCGATCCGGCCGGAGTGGCTGCAGTCTCCTGCTTGCCGGCATATTGCCCGTAGGCATACGACCCGGCGAAACCGCCAACGAAGGCGACTGCAAATACTAATAATACTTTCAGAAATTTCTTCATTTTCTTTTCTGCATCAAATGTTTCCGCATTTGATGAATTCCTTTCTAGCCCGTTAAATAGAAGGGGATATACTGTACAGGCTTTTCAGTATATTCATCAACTTCAATTCTCATTATAGATTCGAATGTGAACTCAAAGTGAATTGTGACCAAATTTCACGTGAAAGGCATAGTGAAAGGCATTATAATTTAAGAGTGAGTAATTCGAAAAAAGGAAAAAGGATCAGCAAGGCAAAAGCGCAGAGACGTTTCTTCACTTCCGGTCTGCTGTTTCTGATCTATATACTTATCGTTACCTATTTCCCGCCGCTGGTATCCCGTTACCTTCAGGTCATCGGTTCGCCCTTGTCCGGAAACGACGGTAAACCGCTGATCCTGGGTGTTTTTTATCTTGTGTATGTTCTTTCGGCTCTGATCCTTTTCTCGATCTACGCCAGGGCAAACGGGGTCAAACGCAGGGATTTCATGCGGCCGTGCCGTTTTAGCTTCCTTGATTATCTCAAGGACGTGATCCTGATCACATCCTTATTATTTGTCGGTATCTTCCTGTCCTCGATGATGCTGAACCCGCTGGGCTTCAACGATGCCTTCGTCGCGCCGATCGGAATGATGCAGCCGGACAGTTATCTGCGTGAGCCTCTGTTCATGTTTCTGTTTATCGGGGTTACGCCACTGATCGAGGAATTCGCTTTCCGCGGCGTCCTGCTTCGTGACTTAGGCCGATACGGTAACCGCTTCGGGATCATCGCGGTCGCGCTGTTATATGCTTTTGCGCATACTTCCGCTACCGAGTATCTGCCGGCCTTTATCCTTTCCATCTGCCTGTCATTGATGACACTGCGCTATCACAATATCCTGCCGGGTGTCATCGTTCATATCACGATCAACGCGCTCTTCCTGGGCAGCACCTTCGTCCCGGAGAGATACGGCTGGATGATCGTGGCCACGATCGGCCTGCTTTACGCCGTTTCCGTTTATCTGCTGCTTTCCCGCAAATACCAGCCGGTATATGTCAGCAGACAGCGCAATCTCGGCTATACACTGCGTCTTTTCCTGACAACACCAAGCGTGCTGCTGACGGTGATCCTCATGATCGTACAGTCCGCGTTTGCGTATTTCCTATATCGATAGCCGATCACAAATAACGATATTAATGCAGAGCACAAAACAGGCCGTAAAAGCCTGTTTTTCTTTGGAAGCATACGAAAAGTCCGCCGTTGAAACTTGCGGAGGCAGAACTCAGAAGGGCGGACTTTCAGGTTTAGTTCATGGATCTTGAAGCGAGGATATCGATGCCGGTACCGGCAACATCGGAGATGATCACATCGCCGACTTTGACCGGAGCCTGGACTTTCGCGGCATGGATCGCGTCCATGACTTCAAAGATCTTTTCTTTCGGGATCGGTGCGGAGGTGATGACCGGAAGCTGGTGATAATGGCCGCCGGAGATCGGAACAGTCGATGTCAGCATTCTGGTCGGTGCCTTGATCTCTGTCTCACAGTACACCTTGCCTCTGGGGCAGGAGTTACCGGTGATATTGACGGCTTCGCCATTGACTACGTCGTAGGAGATCGTGCAGCCCCGCGGACATACGATACAGGTTAATTCCATTTTATGCCTCCTTGACCTCAATGGTCAGATCATTCTTGATATTTACCAGGATGTTATTCGGGAGAACGACTTTTTCCATTTCTGCCGGAAGCAGAGCCGGTTTTTTGATCTCGCGGATAACGGTGTCTCCATCTTTGACGACGATCTTCGCGTTCTTGTACGGTGTGCGTACACGGAAGGAGAATTCAACGGTCGCGTCTTCACTCGGATAGTCAACGCGCTGCGGCAGAACATAGCCGATACCGTTTCCGGCTTTGGTGACGAATCCGTTGCGTTCCTTCAGTTCACCCTTGAGGTACTTGGCTGCGCCGCGTCCGGCTTTACGGCCTTCGGCAGTAACGTAGTCGACCAGGTCATGAACGTGCAGGACATTTCCGGCTGCGAATACGCCCGGCATCGGGGATTCACAGTATTCATTGACTTCAACGCCTCTGGTGCGCGGATCAAGATGGATACCTGCCTCTACCGTCAGCGTGTTGTCCGGGACAAGACCGACGGAGAGGAGAAGGGTATCGACTTCGAAGACTTTTTCCGTGCCCGGGATCGGACGGCGGTTCGCGTCGACTTCGGAGATCGTGACTTTGTTGAGTCGCGGGAAACCTTCGATATTGGTGACGGTGTGGGATAGATAGAGCGGGATGCCGTAATCTTTCAGACACTGAACGATATTACGCTGCAGACCGTTGGAATAAGGCATGAGCTCGGCGATACCGAGGACCTTCGCGCCTTCCAGCGTCATTCTTCTTGCCATGATCAGTCCGATATCACCGGAACCGAGGATGAATACACGCTTACCGATCTGATAACCGTCGATATTAACGTAACGCTGCGCGGTACCCGCGGTATAGACGCCCTGAGGCCGCATGCCCGGGATCTGGATCTGACCGGCCGTTCTTTCCTGGCAGCCCATTGCCAGAACGACGGCTTCGGCCTGGATGATCTCATAACCGCTGCTGTTGGATACTTCGATCGTCTTATCCGGATAGAAAGCTGTTACGGTCGTGTTGCATTCGACCGGGATGCCGAGTTCTTCCGCCTGTTTCGCGAAGCGTTCCGCGTAGGCCGGGCCGGAGAGCTCTTCTTTGAATTCGTGAAGACCGAAACCGTTATGGATGCACTGGTTCAGGATACCGCCCGGTTCCGGGCTTTTTTCGAGGATCAGCAGATCATCGATCCCGTTTTTCTTTAATTCGATCGCGGCTGCCAGTCCGGCGGAACCGCCACCGATGATGACACATTGTACTTTACGCATTGTCCTGGCCTCCTTTCCAGTCGATAACGACATTTGAGCCGATCTGATCATAAAGGACTTCTTCCGGACGGATCTTCAGCTCACGGGCGAGGATCTCGAGGACCAGCGGCTGGCAGAAGCCGCCCTGGCATTTACCCATGCCCGGACGGACACGTTTCTTGACGCCTTTGATCGAATGCGCGCCCAGAACTTCGTGGATGCTCTGAACGATCTCACCTTCGGAGATCTGCTCGCAGCGGCAGATGATGTTGCCGTAGGCCGGATGTTCCTTGATATACGCGTCTTTTTCTTCCGGAGTGAGATCCTGGAAGTTGAAACGGTAGGGGTTCTTGGTCTCGTAGGATTCCTTGACAGCGTAGGGCAGTTCAAGGAGATTCTCTACATATTTGGCGATCGCCGGAGCGGATGCGATACCGGGCGAATCGATACCGAGCAGATTGAGGAAGTGTTCTTCACCCTCTGCTTTTTTGATATAGAAGTCTTTCGTAGCGATCGAAGGACGTAAGCCCGCGAAGGTACGGATCACATGCTGGAAGGGGATATTCTTGACACTGCGGCTGAGTTCCTGGCGGATATAGCTGAGACCTTCGCTGGTGGTATTGATCGCTTCGCAGTTTTCGGTCTGCTCGGCGTTCGGTCCGAGCAGGATGTTCTCATCGACAGTCGGGACGGCGAGGATGCCTTTACCCTTGGCAGTCGGGATCGGATAAACGATATGATGTACGAAATCCTTGGCATCATGGCTGAGCACGAAGTATTCGCCGCGGCGCGGGATCGTATGGATATCAAGCGGGGCGATCATGTTGGCGATCTTGTCAGCGTAAAGACCTGCGCAGTTGATCACATAATCTGTTTCGATCTCGCCCTGACTTGTCTCCAGGACATATCCGCCTTCGTTCTTGCGGATGTTTTTGACTTCACAGTTCAGCTTGACTTCGGTCCCGTTCAGGACGGCTACCTGCATCTGTTTCAGCGCAACTTCCCAGGGGATGATGATCGCTGTGGAAGGAAGAGAGAGGACCTGGATCACGTCATCCGCGAGGTTCGGTTCTTCTTTTCTGGCTTCTTCCGCCGTGAGCACTTCGTAGGGGACACTGCGTTCTTCGGCACGCTTGATCAGAGCGTCCATCGTCTCCTGCTGTTCCGGGGAACACATTACGGTATACGCGCCAACGTGACGGATGCGGGCACCGATATCTTCGCACAGCTGCGGATACATACGGTTGCCTTCCACATTCAGCAGAGCCTTCAGTGTTCCGTCTTCCGGGTCGTGACCGGCATGAACGATCGCGGAGTTCGCCATAGACACTTCATTGCCGATATCGTTTTCCTTATCGACGACTAAGATCGAGCAGTCGTATTTGGATAAACGATAAGCAATGGAACTTCCGATGATGCCGGCACCAATGAT
Organism: Erysipelotrichaceae bacterium; assembly: GCA_030536365.1. Classification (GTDB taxonomy): domain Bacteria; phylum Bacillota_I; class Bacilli_A; order Erysipelotrichales; family Erysipelotrichaceae; genus RGIG5669. The sequence goes on from JAUNQE010000043.1 coordinate 5,418, forward strand.
GGTAATATTGTATTTCATCTTGTCCATACTCTTGAAAGAGTCCTTTCATTCTATTTCATTTTACTTTGTGTAAAGGGCGCATTCAAGCAAATTACGGGCTTTGTTTTTGGTCCTGATCGTCTTAAGATGAAATTGTAAGATTGGAGAACAATATGAAAAATTTACCATTAGTCTGGGCTCACAGAGGCTCCTGTGCGACAGCCCCTGAAAATACTTTACTGGCGTTCTCGCAGGCGGTCGAAGCCGGCGCGGACGGCCTTGAACTGGATATCCAGCTGACAAAAGACGGCGAGATCGTTGTCTGTCACGATGAGACGCTTGAGCGCACCAGCAACGGGAAGGGATGGCTGAAGGACTTTACTTTAGCTGAACTGAAGGCGCTCGATTTCAATCAGCAGTTCCCGCAGTACGGGCCACAAGAGATCCCGACACTGCGTGAAGTGCTTGAGCTGATCAAGCCGACCGGTCTCACGATCGATATCGAACTGAAGACGAGCTATCCGTTTTATGACGGGATCGAGGAAAAAACGCTTGCCTTAGTCAAAGAATTCGGTATGGAGGATAAGATCAACTATTCTTCTTTTAACCACTATACCTGTCTGCATCTTCTGGAACTTGATCCTTCGCTGGATGTCGGCTTCCTGTATTTTGACGGCACCATCGATTTCCCGGCCTATGCCAAAGCCCATGGGGCAAAGGCGATCAACCCGGCGTATTTCAATCTTTTTGTGCCGGGAGAACCGATGAAAGAGGCGCACCGTCTCGGTCTGCGCACCAACGTCTGGGTCGTTGATGAGGAGGAAGATGTCGAAAAATGCATTCAGCAGGAAGTGACCTCGGTCATCACAAATGA
>JAUNQE010000043.1:6370-9879 GCA_030536365.1 Erysipelotrichaceae bacterium
ATCTTTATTTTCACGTTGTATCTGGGATTTTCCCGCTATGGCAAGATCCGCTTCGGAAATCTTGAGAAACCGCAGTATTCCGATTTCCAGTGGGGCGCTTTGATCTTTACTTCCACCATGGCGGCGGATATCCTTTTTTATTCGCTTACGGAATGGGCATTGTACGCTAACGAACCATATATCGAGGAACTCGGCGGTATCCAGCGCTGGGCCTCCACGTATCCGCTGTTTCACTGGGGACCGATCGCCTGGAGCTTCTACATCGCTCTGGCAGTTGCCTTCGGTTATATGTTCCATGTGCGCGGCTCCCACAAGCAGAAATACTCGGAAGCCTGCAGGCCATTGCTCGGAGATAAGGTGGACGGAGTCCCCGGCAAGATCATCGATCTGCTCGCGATCTTCTCCCTGATCGCCGGTACAGCAACGACTTTCTCAGTCACGACGCCGTTATTGTCCTCGGCTTTCAGCACCGTTTTCGGCATTCCGGATTCGACAGCTCTGGCGATCGCCATCCTGATCGTGATCGCGGTCCTTTATACAGTCGTTCTTTATATCGGCATGAAGGCGATCTCCAAGCTCGCGCTGATCTGTTCCTATCTCTTCTTCGCGCTTTTAGCCTATGTGCTGTTTTTCGGCGGGGAGACGATCTATATCCTTGAGACCGGCTTCAGCGCCTTAGGCAATCTTGTTCAGAATTTCATCGGCATGGCGACCTGGATGGATCCGCTGCGTGAGACGAATTTCCCGCAGAACTGGACCGTTTATTACTGGGCCTACTGGATGGTCTGGTGCGTTGCCACACCGTTTTTCATCGGTACGATCTCCAAGGGCAGAACGATCCGCAACATGGTCTTCGGCGGTTATTTCTGGGGTCTCGCGGGAACCTTCCTGTCCTTCATCATCTTAGGCAATTACGGCCTTGCCCAGCAGCTCAAACATGGTTTGGATATCAGCGGTTATATTGCCAATGGCGGTCACTATGCCGCGATCATCATCCGTGTCTTTGACGGACTGCCGCTGCCGGCGCTCGGGCTGATCCTTCTTGTGATCACGATGATCGCGTTCTACGCGACCACCTTCGATTCCCTGGCGATGGTCATTTCCTATTATTCCTATAAAAAACTGCCGATCGAGCAGGAACCGGGAAAGAAGATCCGTGTCTTCTGGTCCATGGTCTTCATCCTGCTGCCGATCGCCTTGCTGTTCTCACAGAACTCGATCCACAGCCTGCAATCCGTTTCGATCATTGCGGCTTTCCCGATCGGGATCGTGATCCTCATGATCTGCGCGAGCTTGATGAAACAGCTCAGAGAAGCAGACAGACAAACAGGTAAATGATTTCATTCATAAAACAACAAAGGAGGTTTATAAGAATGAAAAAATTATTAGCGGCTCTCTTGGTGTTGCTGTTAGTCGCCGGCTGTGGCTCCGGCAGCAGTACACCGGCTCCGGCACCCGGCGGTGATGGCGAAAAGACCGACGAAGTGATCGAGATCGAATTCTGGCTTGCACAGGGCAACAATGTCATGGACCTTGTCAACGAAGAGATCGATAACTTCAACAAATCGCAGACAAAGTATCACGTCACAGCTATCCAGCAGGAAAACTATGTCAAGACATTCTCCAACCTGCAGGCTGCGATCGCCGGTAAGAACGCGCCGGATGTCGTTCTTCTGGATACCGCTCCGGCAAGACAGCTCTATGAAAAGGGCGCTCTTGTACCGTTTGACGGCTTCCAGGCAAATGACCCCGACTTCAACGATGATGACTTCTACGCAGTCTACGCAGATCAGGGCAAGCACACTGACGGCGCGACCTTTGCTCGTCCGTGGTACGGCACGATCCAGATCGCTTACTACAGCGTAAAGGCCTTCGAAGACGCAGGTGTTGACCCCGAAAGCATCAAGAGCTGGCAGGATCTCGTAGCCGTTGCTCCGAAGTTCCAGGAAGCCGGTTATCAGTATGCCTGGGAACCGATGGGCGGCGATGGTAAGAACCTGATCGATGCAGCCTTCGCAAACGGCGCGAAAGTCCTCTCCGATGACGGCAAGACTGTTCTGATCAATTCTCCGGAATGGGTCGAAGTATGGGAAAGCTTCCGCGGCTGGATCCATGAGAACGGCTACATGCAGACACACTGGAACGGTATCGATGACTGGGTCTACTGGTACGATACCATCGATGATGTTATCGAAGGCAGATCCGCGGGTTACACCGGTTCTCCGGTCGACTCCGTTGACTTCGACTTCGACGTTATCCGTCCGCTCGAACAGTTCGGCTGGGAAGACAACGTCTCCATGCCGTGGGCACAGGCTCTCATGCTCTGTATGCCGGCCGGCAACACGGAAGCAGAACAGCAGGGTGCTTATGAATTCATCAAGTTCCTGACGAATCCGGAAAACCAGGCTGCCTACACGATGCTGACAACTTATCCGGCTGCCAACAAGCGTGTTACGGAAGTTCCGGAATACCAGAAGTTCCTGGAAGAGAACCCGGTCGCAAGAGTTCTGCTCGCTCAGTCTGAACACGCTTCGATCTACCCGGTCGACCCGACAGGCGGAAGAATCCTGAACGAACTGAATATCGCAGCTGAAAAGATCGAGATCGAAGGCATCTCCGCACAGGAAGCTCTTGATGAAGCCTGCGCGAATGCACAGATCGCACTTGATGAAGCTTTAGCTCAGTAATCCCAATACACACGAAACCAAAAGGAGCAGCCGTTTAGCGGCGGCTGCTCCTACCCCTTGGAAGGAGTAGGCAAATGGCAGAAATAATCCTTAAGAATGTAACCAAAGAATATGAGAATGGTTTCCAGGCTGTCAAAAACATCAACCTGGAGATCAAAGATAATGAATTTGTGATTCTCGTTGGACCTTCCGGTTGCGGAAAATCCACAACATTGCGTATGATCGCCGGACTGGAAGACATCAGCGACGGAGATCTTTACTTAGACGGCAAACGCATCAACGACGTTTCGCCGCAGGACCGCGATATTGCGATGGTTTTCCAGAACTACGCTCTTTATCCGCATATGACGGTATATCAGAATATCGCATACAGCTTAAAGATTAAGAAGGTCCCGAAGGACGAGATCGATAAGCGGGTAAAGGATGTCGCCGCTTCCCTCGGTCTTGAAAATCTGCTTGACCGCCGTCCGGGTCAGTTATCCGGCGGCCAGAAGCAGCGTGTTGCCATGGGCCGTGCGATCATCCGTCATCCGAAAGCATTCCTGATGGATGAACCGCTTTCCAACCTGGACGCCAAGCTGCGCGGTCAGATGCGAGTCGAGATCGCGGACCTTTATCAGCGCCTGAATACGACTTTCATCTACGTTACCCATGACCAGACTGAAGCGATGACATTGGGTACCAAGATCGTCGTCATGAAGGACGGCGAGATCATGCAGATCGATAACCCGACGAATCTCTTCAATTATCCGAATAATAAATTCGTTGCCGGCTTCATCGGTACCCCGACCATGAACTTCTTTGAAGGGGAGATCGAGGAAA
>JAUNQE010000043.1:9979-13306 GCA_030536365.1 Erysipelotrichaceae bacterium
GACCGCATCATCATGAATACCGATCAGACCCAGTACCAGGAACACGGAAAAGAGATCTTCCTGAAAGTGAAGGAAGCAAAACTGCATCTCTTTGATCCGGAGACAGAAAGGACGATCACGAACTAATGAGGGCGAAAAGAAAATACAAGCGCCGCTATGACAGTCTGCCGACAGTCCTTCTGTTTGTTTTGCCGGCGCTGATCCCCCTGATCGTATTCTGGATCTATCCGATCCTGCGTACGATCTACCTCAGTTTCACCAACTGGGATTATATCTCTCCGACCTATAAGATCGTCGGACTGAGAAACTATCTGTCACTGTTCCGCAACCCGCGTTTCTATGAAGCGCTGTGGCACACCCTGGTCTTTACCGCCGGAACGCTGTTCCCGACGATCATTCTGGGACTGGTGCTGGCACTGCTGCTCGTCAAGAATTTCCGTGGCAGCGGCATCTTAAAATTCATCATTTTCTCCCCGTGGATCACTCCGACCGTTGCGATCTCGATCGTATGGTCCTGGATCTATAAGACAGACGGGGGTATCGCGAACACGATCCTGACTTCGCTGGGCATGTCCCCGCTGAAGTGGATCGCGTCCTCGGATACGGCGATGCTCAGTGTCATCATCGTTACCATCTGGAAATCCCTTGGTTACGCGATGATCTTCTATCTCTCCGCGCTGGAGAAAGTACCGGGCGAACTCTATGAGGCCGGTGCCCTTGACGGCGCCCATGGCTGGCGGCAGTTCGTGGATATCACGCTTCCTTCGATCTCGCCGACGACCTTCTTCCTGACGATCATCACGATGGTCAACTCCCTGCAGGCCTACGACCAGATCCAGGTCCTGACGCAGGGCGGACCTTCAGGCAGTACGCGGACTCTTCTTTATATGTATTACCAGCTCGGCTTTAACGAGTTCAACATGGGCCAGGCGACCGCTGTCGCAGTCGTCATGATCCTGCTGACAGTGGGTCTCTCCCTGATCCAGTTCAAAGTCTCCGAGAAGTGGGTCTACTATTGATAGAAAGGGGATATATATGAATACACGTTACAGTGATAACCGGCCGCTGCCGGTCCGTATCCTCTCGATCCTGGGCAAAGTGCTGATCTTAGGCGCTGCCAGTATCTTTACCGCGTTCCCGTTCATCTGGATGATGGTATCCGCTCTGAAAACAAAGGCAGATATCCTGAACACCGAGATCTTCTTCCCGACCGTCCCTCAGTGGTCCAATATCATCAGCATCATCTTTGATTCCCCGATCCCGCGCTATATCTTCAACTCGGCCTGGGTATCGGCTGTCATCGTTGCCCTGCAGATCGTCAGCGGCGCGATGCTGGCGTATGCATTGGTCTTCCTGAAATTCCGTACGAACAAGATGCTCTTCGCGATCGTCATGGCGACCTACATGCTGCCGGTCGCGGCGACCTATATCCCGAGTTATATCATTCTGGCGGACTGGAAGATGCTTGATACCTTCCGCGGTCTGATCATCTCGAGTACCGTCAGTATCTTCGGTATCTTCCTGCTGCGGCAGGGCTTCATGCAGATCCCCAAGGGACTTGTCGAAGCAGCCCGTATGGACGGTGCCTCCCACTGGCGGGCACTTTGGGAAGTCGTTTGTCCGATGACAAAGGCGAGCTTCATCACCTTTGGTCTGATGAACTTCATCTCGACCTACAACAACTACATGTGGCCGTCTTTGATCACCAAGAGCAGCGAGTACTTCCTGGTCTCCCAGGGTCTTCGTGCTTTCTTTATCCGTGACGGCGCCTACGGTACAGAATGGGCGCTCGTCATGGCGGCTTCCGCTGTTGTCGTCATCCCGCTGCTGGTGCTCTTCGCCTTTACCCAGAAATGGTTCATCAACGGTATCGGCGGCGAGACCGGTATCAAAGGATAGACTTCGATCGATCAAATCAAGTAGAAAGGCTGCTTCAAAAACAGCCTTTTCGTTTATCGATATAGGGTTAAAAAAAGGGACATCCCGGCAGGGATGTCCCTTATTCTGAGCCCCGAAAATAAAAAACTGGCAGGGGTGGAAGGAATTGAACCCTCGTCAATGGTTTTGGAGACCACTGTACTACCATTGTACTACACCCCTAGCAAGCTCACGTTTTATCCTATCGCAAACAAGCCTGAAAGTAAAGAACTAAAACAGTAAAGCTGCAAAAAACGCGAAGAGCAGGGAAGGCAATAGATTCGCGACCTTGACTGTCTTACCGATCAGAAGATTGATACCGACGCAGAAGATCAGCGCGGAACCCACAAGAGCGATATTGTTTAATGCTGCCGTGGACATCAGCGGAGCGATCAGAGCCGCCAGCAAAGTCATAGAACCCTGCAGGATGCCGACCGGGATCGCGCTGTAGATACTTCCTTTGCCCAGCGAAGCCGCAAAGACGAGGATGATGCTGAAGTCGAGCAGCGCCTTGGCATAGAGGATCGTCGGGTCCTGATAGAGACCGTCATTGATCGAACCGATGATCGCCATCGTGCCGATCGATACGGTCAGGGAAGCGGTGATGAAGGCGTTGAGGAAGGAGTTGTCCTGACTGTTTCCGGAATGCTGCTTTAGCCATTCCCCGAAACGGTCGAACTGTTTTTCAAGATCGATCAGTTCTCCTACGATCGCGCCGAATGTTAGACAGAGGATCATTTTCAGCGAACCGTCCGCGTGCACAGCGCCGTCCGAGATGACGAGCATCTTCTCAAGAACACCGGCGATGCCGAGCAGGATCGTGCTGATCCCCATCGTTTTCTGTAAAGTATCTTTTAATGAATCACTGAGACGGTCTTTGAGGAAATAACCGAAGAGACCGCCGACGATGATCGCCAGGACATTGACGATCGTACCTAAACCTGCAAACTTCATGAAAAGATTATAGCACGTCCTTTCTTTTTTTATGTCTGAATGGTACACTGTGACCATGAAAAAGCGAAGCATGTTTCAAAACGTGATCATCTGTATCAGTTTCCTGCTGATCTTTGGTTTCCGATACTTACCGATCCATACCGATCTCAGCCCGTCCGCCATCCAGCTGCTCGGCATTTTTGCCGGTGTTCTGCTGATGTGGCTCTTTGTTTCGATCGACTGGCCGTCTGTACTTTTACTGGGTGCGCTGGCCCTGATCCCGGAACTGAAATTCAGTTCGATCCTTGCTTCTGCTTACGGGGGAAGCACATTCGTTTTCCTGCTTTTCACCTTCGTTGTAACGTATGCTTTGCAGAAGACGAGCTTCCTGAAACGGCTGGCCGTTGCCTTCATTACTTCGAAGAGCGCGCGCCGCGGTCCCTGGCATTTCGTCATTCTGTATTTCCTGTCGATCCT
>JAUNQE010000093.1 GCA_030536365.1 Erysipelotrichaceae bacterium
GCATAGACATAAGAAAACCCCCTTGTAAAACTACTGTTAGAGTAACACAAAAACCGCTGTTTATGTTTTGTACAACCAAAAATTCACGAAGAATTCAGAGAAGAAAAATCCGCTGCAGGTCATGCAACGGATCGATTGTTATTTCTTGTGTTATTTCTTTTTCGGATTGATCGCGAGATAGAGATCGTCCAGCTGTTCCTGGTCGACTCCCGACGGCGCGTCGGCCATCAGGTCCATCGCGCTCTGGGTCTTCGGGAAAGCGACGACATCCTTGATGTTGTCGGTCCCGCAGAGGATCATGATCAGTCGTTCAAGACCGATACCGACACCGCAGTGCGGCGGTGTGCCGTACTGGAAGGCCTCGAGGAAGAAACCGAATCTTTCCTTCGCCTTTTCCGGGCTGAGGCCGAGAGCTTCAAAGACTTTCGCCTGCATCTCCTGGTCGTGGATACGGACGGAACCGGATAAGAGTTCGTAACCGTTTAAGACGAGGTCATAGGCGCGGGAGTAGCAGTTGCCCTTATCTGTCAGCATCTTATCAACATCTTCTGCCTTCGGAGCAGTAAACGGATGATGCGCGGATTCGTAGCGCTGTCTTTCCTTGGACCATTCGTACATCGGGAATTCGGTGATCCAGGCAAAGCAGTATTTGTTTTCGTCGATCAGCTTGAGATCGTGACCGACCTTGACACGCAGTGCGCCGAGCGCTGTTTCGGCAACGCTCTGCTCATCAGCGATGAACAGGATGGTCTCCCCGCCCTTCAGCTCGAAGCGTTCCTTTAAGGCAGCTTCTTCCGCCGGAGTCAGGAATTTGGCGATCGAGCCGCTGAACGCGCCATCGTTGAATTTCAGGTTCGCCAGACCCTTGGCGCCGTAGATCTTGATGAACTCGCCGTAATGATCGAGTTCCTTACGGGAGAGGTTCTGATCGAGTTTTAAAGCCTTGATCTTACCGCCGTTATCCAGTGTTCCGCGGAAGACGGAGAATTCGGTATCCGCGAAAAGATCATTGCAGTCAACGAGCTTGTAGCCGAAGCGCAGATCCGGTTTATCGGAACCGTAGGAAGCCATCGCCTCACGGTAAGTGATACGCGGGAAGCTGAGATCTTCGATCCCCTTGACCTGTTTGAAGATATTGCGCATGCAGTTTTCAACGACCGCGAAGATATCCTCTTCCTCGGCGAAACTCATCTCGATATCGATCTGGGTGAATTCCGGCTGACGGTCAGCACGCAGATCCTCATCACGGAAGCAGCGGGCGATCTGGAAGTAGCGGTCCATGCCGCCGATCATCAGAAGCTGCTTGTAGATCTGCGGGGACTGCGGCAGCGCGTAGAACTTTCCTTCGTAAAGACGGGATGGAACGAGGTAGTCACGGGCGCCTTCCGGAGTGGACTTGGAAAGGATCGGGGTCTCAACTTCGGTGAATCCGAGTCCGTGCAGAGTCTCACGGAAAGAGACCATGACCTTGTCTCTTAATAAGAGGTTCTTATAGATCGGAGCGCGGCGGATATCGAGATAGCGGTAACGCAGACGGGTATCCTCAAGCGCGTCTGTCTCATCGGCGATGATCATCGGAGGGGTCTTCGCCTTGCTTAAGACTTTCAGATCCGAGACCAGGATCTCGATCTCACCGGTCGGGATCTTGGTGTTGGCTTCGCTTTTCACATTGACAACGCCTTTGACCTGCAGAACGTATTCGTTGCGCAGATCCTTTGTCAGCGGGGAATGTTCCTCATCGAAAGTCAGCTGGGTGACGCCGTAGCGGTCACGCAGATCGATAAAGCAGATGCTGCCGAGATTACGCTTCTTGGCGACCCATCCGCATAAAGTCACTTCTTTTCCGGCGTCGCTCTTACGGAGCTCGCCGCAGGTATTTGTTCTAAGCATATTCCTCCTCCTTACGGTCAAGGTTTTCGATCAGCTCCTCGATCGTCATGCTTTTCTGTTCTTTTGTCTGGTTGTTCTTGACCTGAACGACCTTGTTCGCGATCTCATCCTCACCAACGATCACGGTGACGGCCGCCTTCTTGCGGTCCACCGATTTGAACTGGGATTTCAGGGAACGCGGAAGCAGATTCAGCTCGGTCACATAGCCGGCCTTGCGCAGCGCTTCGGCTGTCTGTAAGGCATAGGGATCGCCACCTGTCAGATCGATGACGTAGACGTCACAGACCTTTTCGATCTCCGGCAGCGCGTTCTCCGCTTCCAGAGCGATCATCAAACGTTCCTCACCCAGAGCGAAGCCGATACCGGAAAGTTCCGGACCGCCCATTTCCTTGACGAGGTTGTCATAACGGCCGCCGGCAAAGATCGTTGCCTGGGAGCCGCTTTCGGGATTGGTGGAGACGACTTCAAAGACCGTGTCGGTGTAGTAGTCAAGACCTCTTACCAGACGCTGGTCGATCTCGTATTCGATATTGAGGGCGTCAAGATAGGAGAGCACCTTCTCGAAATACGCCTTTGCCTCTTCGGAAAGATAATCCTTTAAGAGCGGGGCGTTCTGAACGAATTCCTGCTCGTGGTCGATCTTGCAGTCAAGGATACGCAGAGCGTTCTTCTCGTAGCGCTTCTTGCAGTCCGCACAGAGCTCTTCGTAATAGGGAGCGAAGTGCTTCTTTAGCGCTTCCTGGTAAGCGAGACGGGAAGCGCTGTCGCCTAACGTGTTGATCAGAACTTTAGTGTTGCGGATGCCGAGCTCCTGGACAAAGTTCACGCCGAGGGCGATGACTTCGGCGTCGATCAGCGGGTTCTTGGCACCGATGTTCTCGATACCGAACTGGGTGAACTGGCGCTGTCTGCCCTTCTGCGGATTCTCGTGACGGAACATCTCACCGATGTAGGCGAGCTTGAGCGGGAGTTCATCCTTGCCGTAGAGCTTGTGCTCGATGACGGCACGGATGACACCGGCTGTTCCTTCCGGACGCAGGGTCAGGGTATCCTTTTCGTTCAGCGAAAAAGAGAACATCTCTTTGGTGACCATGTCACTGGTATCGTTCTCTTTGTGGAATACGCCGGCGTATTCGATCACCGGGGTACGGATCAGATCATATCCGTAGCGCTCCAAGAGCGCTTTGAATGCTTCCTCGAGATATTCGTAAGCCGTATATTTCTCCGGCAGAATATCGTAGGTTCCTTTTACTGTTTTGTAAGACATATGCTACTCCTATTTGATGACACGCGAGACTTCGATGACGGACTCGACTTTACGCAGGTTCGCCATGATGGTCTCCAGATGTTCTTTATTGTCGACGACCAGTCCGATGATGGCCGTAGCAGTCAGATCGTCACGGTTGACAATGATATTTACCGACAACATCGTTGCACGATACTGGGCGATAACGGTAACGATATCCGAAGTCAGGAACGCTCTGTCCTTGGAATAGATCGAGATATCGGTCTCGTACTTGATATTTGAGTCATGCTCTTCGTTCCAGTAGACATCGATCAGACGCGCATGCTCCTTGCGGATGTTCGGGCAGTCGCAGCGATGGACCTTGATGCCGCTACCGCGGGTGACATAGCCGATGATCTCATCGCCATATACCGGTTTGCAGCAGGAAGACATCTGGATCTTCATCGTATCGATGCCTTTGACATAGACGTCGGTCTTGGCCGCGGTATTGCGACGCTTCGCCTTGTTCTTCTCAAGAACGCTCTGCAGCGAGGAGGAATCGAGTTCCTTCTTCTCCTGCTTGACGAGCTTTTCGATGACAGCCTGGGTGGTCAGCGATTTGACGCCGATCGAGTAGAAGAGATCGTTGACGCTCTGTACCTGGAACTGCGGCGCGATCGTCTCAAGCTTCTTATGGTCGAGGATATCGAGCTCGAGATTACGGCGTTTGATATCGTTCTTGAGAGCTTCCTCACCGGCCTTGGCAAACTCCGCCTTCTCCTGTTCCTCACGCTTCTGCAGGAAGGCGCGGATCTTGTTCTTGGCGTTGTTGGTCTTGACGAATTTCAGCCAGTCCTCGGAAGGACCGCTGTTCTTATTGGTGCGGATCGAAACGACGTCGCCGGTCTTCAGCGGCGTGTTGAGCGGCATCAGGACATCATTGATCAGAGCGCCGATCGTCTGGTGGCCGACTTCTGTATGGATACGGTAGGCAAAGTCGATCGGGGTCGAGCCGTTGGGCAGGTCGATGACCCTTCCCTTCGGAGTCATGACATAGATGTTCGCGTTGAAGATATCGTTCATGATATCGT
>JAUNQE010000094.1 GCA_030536365.1 Erysipelotrichaceae bacterium
AAGACGCAGCCCTCTCACGGCTGAATCAGGGGTTCGACTCCCCTATCGAGTACCATGTACGGAACGTTGAAATTTCAACGTTCCTTCGACTTTATTGGAGTTTTTTTTCAGATAAAAACGTGTTTTTTGGTAACAGTTCAGGTAACAGTTAACGAATACTACGCAATGATTTGCGCATTTTTGGTAACACTGCCGTTTCTGAGCGCGGCAGAAATGGTCTTTGCATCGGGCAGTCCATCGCGTCTTCCGTAGTAGGATTTCATGATGACTGCCGGTGTATTTCCGGCCAGATTCGCGATCTGGGCCAGTGTAAGATCGGAATGATCCACCAGCGCGGTGATCCAGGTTTTGCGGAACACATACATCCGATGATCCGGCAGACCGGCTCTTCTGCACAGCTTCTTCATGCACCGGTTTGCATGGCCGTAATCCACAGGATGTTCATCGGCGGAAAAGATATGTTCTGATGTGATGCCGGCTTCATCCTTGAAACGTTTAACTTCTTCCAGTATGGACCGCGCTTCATCGGTGAGCGGGATCACACGGGATATCTTGTAGTTCTTCAGCCATTTCTTGATCTTATAGATCCGCTCTCCGGTTTCCGGGTTCGTACTGTCTTCTGTATATGCATAGAACCTTCTCACATGCAGACCGTCATCCATGACGTCCTTGTGCTGCAGCTCCAGCAGTTCACCGATCCTCAGACCGACTTCCCTCGCAAAGAGGAACATCAGATAGGTCAGCGGCCGATCGGTCTGTTCGTCTTTCATCAGCTCCCTTGCAGCTACTTCGATCTTTGCCAGTTCCTCGTCCGTCAGGGTGATGATCGTCTCCAGATCTTCATCATCGTCGTTTTCTGAACGCGCTGCTTTTTCCTTTGCCTTTCTGGCCTGCATGCCTTCGATCTTTGTGTTTCTGGATACGTTATGCTGAACGATATCGCGCTCGATTGCCTTATCCAGTATCTCATTCACGATGGCCTTGACGTTGTAGAAATGACCTACCTTACATCCCGGTTTATCATCAGTCCCATTGAGCAACCGCAGCGCCCAGGTCTTGACGATATCGACGTTCAGCAGTTTGATCGGCGTATCTACCAGCTGTTCGCATGGTTCGATGTCATTGCGCCATTTTGATTCGATCGAAGTGATCGTACTCGCTTCCTGAAGCATCTTTTTCTCGGCGAGCCAGATCGGATACAGCGACCGGATGGTCACGGTTTCCTTCACTTTTTCCGCGGTTTCTATACCGAAGTAATTCAGATTCAGCGCGCGTTCCATATCATCAAGATAGGTCTTTGATATCGGTTTCTTCTTCCCGTCCGGCGTCGTGACTTTCGTACGCCATCTGCCATCCGGGCCCTGTGTGATCGGCGCAGTATGGACCTTGCTGAACAGTGCCTGTATTTCATCCCGTCTCTTTTCATCTTCAGTTTTCTTGGCTTTCATTATCACCTCCCTTGCCTGTGTCTCCGTAATTATACCATCTTCGACCATTCCCTGTAACTCCGGTCTGATACTCCAGTCTATTTTTTTCATCGTTTCCCCCTTTTAAATGCAAAAGCCCCTGTGAGAAATGAATCCCCACAGGGGTGTGCTTGCCGTATTGTTATTTACCTTGTCTCTTGCTCCCGATGTTTTGTCTTCTGCCTCTGGTCCTTTTCTCTGGCTGCATATTCCCTGGTCACATCTTCCCGGATCTGCTCTGCCCGGTCCAGGATCTGCCCAGCGGTTTTCCTATCAGTTCGGAGCGTTTTGATCTCTGCTGTCAGGCCGTCCCGTTTCTGCCGCAGCATGCTGATTTGATCAGGATCCTGACATCTTCGCATCCTGTTTCGGATCTTCTGCCGCTCATCGCAAAGGCCGGTGATGCGTGCATCGGTCTGCCTGATCAATTCCTTTACATCACCTTCCGTACTGAGATGCTCTCTTGCCAGCAGCCTTGCCTGTCTGGAATATTCATCGCATTTGCGCATTGCTGCTTTCATCTCCAGCGTCAGAGGCTGATAATGATTTCTCTTCGGCCGGTAACCGAGAAGATAAAGATAGTGCAGATACAGTGCGAAAAGACCTTTGATCTTCTGCTTTGGCTTCGGGCTGTTTATGCGGATCCTTTTCGGCTGGATCCTTGTGCCGCTCCCATACATGAACCGGTAATAATTCTCCCTGCTGCTGAGATCATTTTCACAGATCCTTTCATAGATCTTCTGCGGTTCATACGCCTTGCCAAGCTTATAAAGTCTTGTGGGTCTGCCGCCGTAGACAGAACAGATCACCGGATATTTCCGGTTTGCATCCGCCCGGATCAGATACCCTTTTTTCCGAAGCACCGCTTCGAACATCTCCGTATTTGTGCTCATGGATACTGCCTCATCGATCGCCCAGCGCATCAGACTATATTTAGTTGCCTCACCGTTTTTCTCTGCGAAATAGATCTGCCGCGGCGTCTTTCCTCCGGGTCGTTCGATCACAGACAGGCCGCGCTCTGTGCAGAGTGCATCAGATGTCTCCCGCAACTTCCGGTATGCCGCTTTGTTGTCATTGAACTTCTTTCCGTCTGTGAATGAAACAGAATTGATGATGAAATGATTGTGCAGATGCTCCTTGTCCAGATGTGTCGCGACCAGCACCTGATACTGATCACCCCAGAGTTTTTCGGCAAGCTCGACGCCGATCTGATGGCAAAGCTCCGGTGTGATCTCACCCGGTTTGAAGCTCTGATAGGCGTGGTAGGCGACATTGCCGGATGTCTTCCCGAAGGCTTCTTTGACAGCCGTCATCTCTTCGAAGGCCGCGGCGGCGTTGCAGCGGATGCCTGTCGTCAGATAGACTTTTTCATCACCGAATCCTGTTTTTTCTCCATTGACCGCGTAACCGATGGACGCTTTCAGATCATCGAATTCTGTTTTCTCCGGATTGGCAGCATACTCTGTGACCCGTTTCAGGCTGTCTTTGATCGGCCATATCTTAGTCGTTGCCATGTCCTGCAGTTCCTTTCTTACCACTTTTTCCGGTGTCGTAATTCGCCATCAGGAGCATCCAGATTCGGTTCATGATGTCCCTGAGTTCCTGCAGCTCACGGAGATATTTTTTCTGCAGTTCAGCGTCTTCCCCTGGCACCAGTTCGCTCAGCAAGCGACGAAATTTCCGGTCAAGACTGACCATTTCTTCATAGATCTCTTTCTTCGGAAGTTCCTTTGGTTCATGCTCCATCGCCAGCTTCCGGAGATATTCCGAGACCGTCAGGTTGCAGCGTTTGGCATTTTCAGCGATCGTTTTCTTTTCCGGTTCGGTGACTCTGATATTGATTCCTGTGTTTCGTTTCCGCATTTTTTATCCCGCCTTTCTCATAACAATCTCGTTTGCTCCAACCGTTTTTTTCTGCCGGATATTCGTTCCGGGGTCATAGGGGCGGCGCCCCTTTCCGGTGTATGGCCCGGGCAGGTTTACCGGGCCGGCTGCACCGGCGGCGATACATCGCCTATGCTCGCTGCATCTGCAGACGCACTTTTCACGGCAATACATTTTGTGGCCATACACGCTGCTCCCGCCCGGCATTCTCTTCCCCGTACTTCTCATGTGCTCTCACCACCCTGCGTCAGAATATGCTTCGCCTTCTCTACAGATTCCTCCCAGGTCTGCGGCGTTTCTTCAGCGGACGCATCGCCTTCAGACTGAGGATGGTAGGTCAGGGTCATCAGCCGTTCAGCTGACGTACGCTTCTGCTGCATGGTGATGCCTGCCGGATACAGGACGTCGTAGTAGAATCTGGATATCTTCGCGCTGAGCAGGTTCGGCGGCATGTCTTTCTCATCTACCGCCTCAAGCAGTTGTGTGGCAGTCCCGATCCACTCCCCGCAGCTTTTGACCAGTTCTGTGATCCGGTAAAGCACCTCCGGGATCTCTTCTTTCGCAATCTCCTCTTCCGTCTCCTCCCTGATCAGATGCCATCGCCGATCATCGAATTCCAAAACCATCTTCCACTGCGGGCTGTCGCGGCCGACGGAAGACAGCTCACCATGAGTCTGACGACGTTCCTTTTCCAGCCGCAGGATCTGATCAGGTACACTGCTCATTGCGGCAGAGCCGAGGATCTCATTGACGGGATCTCTTTTATCCGGCTTCTTCCGCAGGTGATGCACACAGACGACGGCAATGCCGTGATTGTCTGCAAACGTTTTGAGCTTTGAGATCTC
>JAUNQE010000044.1 GCA_030536365.1 Erysipelotrichaceae bacterium
CATCTATTATCATTAAATCAAAACTGCCTATTCAACAATCCTGCCGGGTTCTTCTTTATCCGGAACTATCTCGACCACATCATCAAAGGTGCAATCCAATACTCTGCAAACCTTTTCCAATGTTTCCAAGGGAACGGACTCGTCTTTTCCGAACTTGGCAAGGGCATTGGTAGTTAAACCTGCCGCTCTCCTTAGATCCGTCTTTGACATTTTCTTATCCACAAGGACATGCCACAACTTGTTATATGAAAGAGCCATGTTGACCCCCTTTTCCAGTGATTATCACTTTCTAAGGGGATTATACCATTTTCAATCTTGCCCAATCAACGGACGGTTGAATATTTCAACGTTAGATAATGACAAAAGAAAACAGCTACAGAGCATATACTCCATAGCTGTAATTCGTTTTCCACTCACTGACTGACAGATACTTTTCTCATATTGTCTTATGAGTAGAGACCTTCGGTTTCCCTTTTTAATCGCTTAATCTTCGGTAGAAACGACTTCCTGCGGGAGCTCGCCTTCTTCAAGAGTTTTCTTGTGGCGTGCTTCGGTGCGGATATGACGTTCTTCCGCCATCTCTGCGGCTCTCTGTTCGACCAATTCCGTTGTCTCACGGGTAAACGGTGAACCGGTACCAGCCGGGATCAGTTTACCGATGATGACATTTTCCTTCAGACCGCGCAGGTGATCGATCTTGGAATTGACGACGGCGTCGGTAAGGACACGTGTCGTTTCCTGGAAGGATGCGGCGGAGAGGAAGGATTCTGTTTCAACGGAGGCCTTGGAGATACCCTGGAGGACCGGAGTGAACTTCGCCGGGACCTTGCCTTCAAGCAGGAGCGCGTTGTTCAGTTCGGTGATCTTCTTCAGGGACAGTGTCTGTCCTGCAGAGTAGCTGCTGTCACCAGGCTCAACGATCATGACTTTCTTGAGCATCTGGTGGATGATGATCTCGACGTGTTTGTCGGAGATATCGATACCGGCTACAGCGTAGACCTTCTTAACTTCCTTGAGGATGTAGTTTTCAACTGCCTGGACACCGGCGACTTCGATCAGTTCCTTCGGATCGATATTGCCTTCTGTCAGTTTCTGACCTGTCTGGATCTGAGCGCCGAGCTTGATCGTCGGGCGCAGTACCTGAGCGGCGCTCGTCTTATGTTCAATGCTCTCCTGAGCATTGGTGATGACGATTTTCATACCGCTGTGGTTTTCCAGTTCATCAAGGGCTGTGATCTCACCGCTGATCTTTGCCAGGACGGCCGAACGTTTCGGACGACGTGCTTCGAACAGTTCTTCGACACGCGGCAGACCCTGTGTGATATCCGCATCGGCGTTCGCGTTCGCGACACCGCCGGTATGGAAGGTACGCATGGTCAGCTGAGTACCAGGTTCACCGATGGACTGGGCAGCCATGATACCGATCGCTTCACCGTTTTCAGCGAGCTTGCCGGTAGCCATATGGCGGCCGTAGCACTTACGGCAGACACCGTTCTTGGCATTGCAGATAAAGGTGTTGCGGATATAGACGCCCTGGACACCGGACTTAACGATACGTTCCGCGATATCTTCATCGATGAATTCATCGCTGGCAACGATCAGTTCGCCGGTCTCCGGATCGACGATATCTTCCTTGATGTAACGGCCGATGATACGGTCGTAGAGGTTTTCGATGACAGAGTTGTTCTGTTCCTCATCGACGATCGCCGAGACATAGTAACGGCGGTCGGTATGGCAGTCGTCCTCAGAGATGATGACATCCTGGGCGACATCGACAAGTCTTCTGGTCAGATAACCGGATTCAGCTGTCTTCAGAGCTGTATCGGTCAGACCTTTACGGACACCATGGGTGGAAATGAAGAACTCGGATACGTTCAGACCTTCACGGAAGGAGGAATAGATCGGGACTTCGATGATCGAAGGCTGATATTCCTTCTTGGATTTGGACTGGATCGGGCGAGCCATCAGACCACGCATGCCGGCCAGCTGTGTAAAGTTACCCTTGTTACCACGGGCACCGGAGACAGCCATCATGTTGATCGGGGATTTACGCGGCATGGAACGCATGACCTCGTCACCGATCAGACCGGTAGTGGTATCCCACAGGTTCTTGAACAGTTTTTCCCATTCCGGCGGAGTCAGCTGACCTCTCTTGAGGAGGTTCTGCAGGACATCCGCTTTCTTTCTCGCTTCATCGACGTATTCCTGTTTGCCCGGAGCGACGTTGATATCGGATAAGGAGACGGTCATTCCGGCAACAGTGGAGTACTTGAAGCCCAGATCCTTGATCGAGTCAAGGATATCGGAGGAACCTTCCGTACGATAACGTTTGAAGACTTCCGCAATGACTTTGGAAAGGTCTTTTTTAACGAATTCGGAACGGATCGGCTGATTCGCGATGTATTCCTTGATATCGGTACCAAGCGGTACGAAATCAGAATCCGGGGTCTTCTTCAGGTTCTGCTCGCTGACTTTGTTGATGTACGGGAAATCAGACGGGAACTTGGAGTTGAAGATCAGTTTACCGACTGTGGTGATCAGGTACATATCGTTCTGTTTCTCTGTGAAGTCTTCCTTATGGAGATTCTTCGCATAGATCGCGATACGTGTATGCAGGTGGACCTGCTTGTCTTCATACGCCATCAGTACTTCGTTGAAGTCCTTGAAGACGTGACCTTCGTTGTCACCGAAGGTGCGCCACATTTCAGCGGCCTGGTGATCACCCAGTTTTTCGATCTTATCTGCCTTCTCGTAGAATTCCTGAGCGGTCTCTTCCATGTTCAGATAGAAGTTACCGAGGACCATATCCTGAGAAGGAGTAACGATCGGCTTACCGTCTTTCGGACCGAGGATGTTGTTGGAAGCCATCATCAGGATCTCGGATTCTGCTCTGGCTTTCTCACTCAGCGGAAGGTGTACGGCCATCTGGTCACCATCGAAGTCCGCGTTGAAGCCCGGACATACGAGCGGATGCAGACGGATCGCTCTACCTTCGACAAGTTTCGGTTTGAAAGACTGGATTCCCAGACGGTGCAGAGTCGGTGCACGGTTCAGGAATACCGGATGCTGGTCCATGACCTGCTCGAGAACATCCCAGATCTGCGGATCACCGCGATCGATCATCTTCTCGGCGTTTTTCGGGTTGGGAGCCAGTTCCTGGTTAACGATCTCATTCATGACAAAGGGCTTGTAGAGCTGGATCGCCATTTCACGCGGGATACCGCACTGGTACATCTTGAGGTCCGGTCCGACGGCGATAACGCTACGGCCGGAGAAGTCAACACGCTTACCAAGCAGGTTCTGACGGAAACGACCCTGTTTACCCTTTAAGGAATGGGATAAGGATTTTAAGACACGGTTACCGGCGCCCTTGATCGGAGCCGAACGGCGTCCGTTATCAATTAATGCGTCGACCGCTTCCTGCAGCATACGTTTTTCGTTCTGGACGATGATGGTAGGAGTACCGATCTCGAGCAGTTTCTTCAAACGGTTGTTACGGGTAATAACACGACGGTAGAGGTCGTTCAGATCGCTGGTAGCGAAACGACCGCCATCGAGCTGCAGCATCGGGCGGAGATCCGGCGGAATGACCGGAAGTTCGGTCATGACCATCCATTCCGGCTTGTTGTTGGAGCTGACGAACGCATCGACTGTTTCGAGACGCTTGATCAGCTTCTTACGCTTATCGCCCTGTGCTTTTTCCAGATCTTTTTCGATCTGTTCTTTTTCTTTCAGGACATCGACCTGTTCCAGCAGCGTTTTGATCGCTTCGGCACCGGTCTTGGCCTCAAAGCTGTCTTCACCATACGTGATCTTCTTCTCACGGTATTCTCTTTCGGAGAGGATCTGCTTGTAAGAAAGATCGGTTGTTCCCGGATTGGTGACGATCCAGGATACGAAGTATACGACTTCCTCGAGTGCCTTCGGCGGAACGTCGAGGACGAGACCCATGCGGCTCGGGATTCCCTTCAGATACCAGATATGTGCGACCGGAGCTGCCAGGGAGATATGGCCCATCCTCTCTCTGCGTACAGAGGATTTGGTGATCTCAACACCGCAGCGGTCACAGATAACGCCTTTATAGCGTACTTTCTTGTATTTGCCGCAGGCGCATTCCCAGTCCTTGACCGGACCGAAGATGCGTTCACAGAAGAGACCGTCGCGTTCCGGTTTCTGGGAACGGTAGTTGATGGTCTCCGGCTTGGTTACCTCACCATGAGACCATTCGAGGATACGCTCCGGAGAAGCCAGTCCTACCTGTAAGGCGGAAAATGTTTTTCTTGCCATTGCTTTACCTCCTCTTAGTCCTCATCGTCAAAGCCCATGACAGCTTCGGCGACTTCTTCTGTTTCGTTGCCCTCGGAATCCGTGATCGCCAGACCTTCTGTGTCAGCGACCATTTCCGGCTTGAATTCGCTCTCGCGTTCTTCTTCCGCGTCGAGTTCGTTGAAGTCGATCTCTTCGCCATTCTCATCCAGCATCCGGACATCGATCGCAAGTGCCTGGAGTTCGTTCTTCAGGACCTTGAAGGATTCCGGGATACCCGGTTCAGGAATGTCGTTGCCCTTGATGATCGCTTCGTAAGTTCTTGTACGTCCGTTGACGTCATCGGACTTAACGGTCAGGATCTCTTCCAGGGTATGAGCAGCACCGTAGGCTTCAAGAGCCCATACTTCCATCTCACCGAAACGCTGGCCGCCGTTCTGGGCTTTACCGCCAAGAGGCTGCTGCGTAACGAGAGAGTACGGACCTGTAGCACGTGCGTGCAGTTTATCATCGACCATATGGGCCAGTTTGATGTAGTACATGACACCGACAGAGATACGTTCGTCGTATTCTTCACCGGTTCTGCCGTCACGCAGGACAAGCTTGCCGTCGGCAGGAGTTCCGGCTTCAGCCATGATGTCACGGAGTTCCTCGTTGGTGATACCGTCGAAGACCGGAGTCGAGAATTTGACACCGAGCTTCTTGGCTGCCATACCGAGGTGGATCTCCAGGACCTGACCGATATTCATACGGGACGGAACGCCGAACGGGTTCAGCATGATATCGACCGGTGTGCCATCCGGCATGAACGGCATATCTTCTTCCGGAAGGATCTTGGAGATAACGCCTTTGTTACCGTGACGGCCGGCCATCTTATCGCCTTCAGAGATCTTTCGTTTCTGAACGACGTAGACCTTTACGACTTCTGTAACACCCGGATCGAGCTCGTAGCCTTCGCTGCGGCGGAAGATCCGGACAGCCTGAACGATACCGGCACCACCGTGCGGTACGCGCAGGGAATTGTCACGTACTTCGTGGGATTTCTCACCGAAGATCGCGAGCAGCAGTTTTTCTTCCGGAGAAGCGTCGCTCTGTCCCTTCGGAGTTACTTTACCGACCAGGATATCGCCTTCCTTGACTTCCGCACCAACCATGACGATACCGCGTCCATCGAGGTTGCGGCAGGCTGTATCGGATACGTTCGGGATATCTCTGGTGATCTCTTCAGCACCAAGCTTGGTGTTGCGGCACTCAAGAGAGTATTCATCGATGTGGATGGATGTGTATACATCATCCTTGACCAGTCTCTCGGAGAGAATGATCGCATCTTCGTAGTTATAACCGTGCCAGGTCATGAACGCGATGGTCACGTTCTGGCCAAGTGCCAGTTCGCCGTCTTCCATGGAAGGACCGTCGGCGATGATATCACCCTTCTTGACAGTTTCACCGTTGTTGACGATCGGTCTGTGGTTGATGCAGGTACCGGCGTTGGAACGGGAGAACTTGTCGAGCTTGTATTCGTGTTCACCATCCTCGTTGGAGATGATGATCGTCTGGGCATCGGCATAGGTTACGGTACCGTCTTCTTCCGCCAGCAGAGCTGCGCCGGAGTCTTTGGCAATGACCTGTTCAATGCCGGTTCCGACATACGGAGAATGCGGTTTTAAAAGCGGAACTGCCTGACGCTGCATGTTCGCGCCCATCAGAGCACGGCTCGCGTCATCGTTCTCGAGGAACGGGATACAGGCAGCCGCAACGGAAACGATCTGTTTCGGGGAAACGTCGGCCAGCTCGACTTTTTCTCTGGCGACCAGGACAGTTTCACCCGCTTTACGGGCAACGACCTGTTCGTTGACGAGTTCGCCGTCGATGACTTCATTCGCCTGGGCAATGTAGTAGTCAGCTTCTTCATCGGCAGCCAGGTAGATGTAATCATCGCTGACCTTGCCGTCCTTGACCTTACGGTAAGGAGTTTCGATGAAGCCGTATTCATTGACCTTCGCATACGTCGTCAGGTAGGAGATCAGACCGATGTTCTGACCTTCCGGAGTTTCGATCGGGCAGATACGTCCGTAATGGGAGTTGTGAACGTCTCGGACTTCGAAACCGGCTCTTTCTCTGGTAAGACCGCCCGGGCCTAATGCGGAGACACGGCGTTTGTTGGTGATCTCTGCCAGCGGGTTCTGCTGGTCCATGAACTGGGACAGCTGAGAGCTGGAGAAGAATTCCTTGATCGCGCCGGTCAGCGGACGGATATTTGTCAGAGCTTTCGGAGTTGCGGTCTCGAGATCTACGATCGACATCTTTTCCTTGACAGCCTTTTCCATACGGCTGAGACCGATACGGAACTGGTTCTGGATCAGTTCACCGACTGTACGGATACGGCGGTTGCCCAGCATATCGATATCATCGGTGCTGCCGATGCCGTCGAACATGGTCAGGGCATAGGAATAGAAAGCGATCATATCGGACATGGTGATGCACTTCTTGGAATCGATCGGGTCGATACCGATGAGCTTGACGACATGTCCGTCTTTGCGTTCGATCTCCGCTACCTGGTTCGCGTTACCGACGAACCAGCCGCTGATCTCTTCACCGTTGGTGATGCGTTCACGCAGAACAGTTTCGTTATCGCTGCTCAGCATGTAGCAGTCAGTATCCGGTAAATAGCGCGGCATTAAAGGTGTTTCATCCGCACCAAGAATGTCTTTGCCCTTCTTGTCTGTCAGACGGCCGAGAACGAAGAATCTCTGACCGTAGTTGAGTACGGCATTCAGATTCTGTTCTGTCAGTTTGACTTCCTTGGCGATGATCCCGGAGAAGACCGTGACCTTCTCGACTTCCTTGGCGAGATCTTTGATGTCGGCATCATTCAGGACTGTGCCGGCCGGAACGATACGGCTCTTGAGTTCCACATCGTTTGCCAGTACACGTCCGCACAGAGCCAGCTTGTCTGCTGTTTCCACAACGGCTTTTGCCGGATGGGAGAACTGGTAGGAGAACGGGAAAGCTTCCACATGGGAACCCTTGGCCATTTCTTCCTTGAGCAGATTGCGCTCTTCTCTGCCGACGAAGGTGCCCTTCTTCATTAAGAGGGTACCGTCAGCTTTGTAGAGATCAGTATGAAGAGTCTGGTTCTCCATACGGTCGACTACGCTGAGCTTCTTTTTCAGTTTGTAACGACCGGCCTTCGTAAGATCGTATTTCTTCTGATCGAAGAATTTTGCGTTCATTAACGAAACCGCACCTTCCATCGTCGGAACTTCGTCTGACTTCTGGTTTTCGTAAATGGCGATCAGCGCTTCAGTACGGGTGCGCGGCTTGTCGTAATCAAGAGTATTAATAATTTCTTCGTAAGGTCCGAAGAATGAAGTGAAAAGTGCTTCATAGATGCTTAAGAACTCACGCTCGGAGTTCTGAGCAACCAGATCTTCGTAATAAGGGCGACCAAAAGCTTCTAAGAATTTTTTAATACCGTCAGTCGAGAAGCTGTCTTCATCCTTCTCGTAATCCAGCGAAAATCCGATAGCCTTCAGCAGGATCGTAGACAGGATCTTACGTTTGCGGTCTACGCTCATGTTCAGAATGCGGCCGAGTGTCGTTTTCTTATCGTCACTCATGTATTCCAGCCAGGTGCCTCTGCCCGGGATGAGTTCGCAGGTGAAGATTTCCTTACCTGTCTTGTCATCTGTTGCGGTATCGAAGTATGCACCCGGAGAACGGACGATCTGAGATACGATTACTCGTTCGGCACCATTGATGATGAAGGTACCGGAGGAGGTCATCATCGGGAAGTCGCCGAGGAAGACGTCTTCTTTCTTGGTGAAGACTTCACCTGTCTCCTCGTTGATCATCTCGAGTTCCATTTTCGCTTTTAACGGAGCGGCATAATTGACTTCTCTGAACTTACTTTCGTTGACATCGTATTTCGGTTTACCGAATTCGTAATCGATAAAACGCAGACGAATGTTTCCGTTGTAGTTCTGAATTGGATAGATATCTTCAAAAACTTCCCGGATGCCTTCTTCAGCAAACCAGCGGAAGGAATCAGTCTGAATTTCTACCAGGTTCGGTAATGCGAGGGATCCGCTTACCTTTGAATAATCACGGCGAGTAGAATGTCTTCCTGATTTGACAATGTTATAAGTCTTTTTGTCTGCCATTAATGCGCCGTCCTTTCTTCTGAGATATTACCGGACGCCCGGATAATCCAGTACCCGGCTTCTTTATGTAATATCTCTGTGTCATTAAATAAGTCTTTTAATTTCTTCAGCGTTGATTCCGCACCGTGTTTCTTCTTGATCACGATGTAAAGGCTGCCATCCGCTGTCAGACAGCGGTGCGCCTTTTCGTAGAGATCGAATATCGCCTGTTTTCCGGAATGGATCGGCGGATTGAGCAGGATCGTCTCGTAGAGCTTCCCCAGCTCAGTGATATCCGAAGTCACAACAGCGCAGATATCCGCGGTATTGTTTTTCGCGTTGAGTCTCGTCAGTTCGACGGCCCGTTCGTTGATATCAACGGCATCGACTTCCGTTTCCGGAAAGAGCCGTTTCATCACGATCCCGATGACGCCGAAACCGCAGCCGAGATCCAGCAGACGTTTCCCCGGAGGGAATGCCGCAGCTTCCTTTATTAAAAGATATGAACCGAAATCCACGTGCTCCTTGGAGAACACGCCGTTATCGGTAGTAAAGTTGAATGACTCATTATTGAACTGGTAGGTAAATGACTGCCTCTCTTCTTTCAGGGAGGCGTCATTCAGGAAATAATGAGACATTCGCCTTCTTATTTAACTTCTACGGTCGCACCGGCATCTTCGAACTTCTTCTTCAGTTCAGCAGCTTCATCCGGTGAGATGTTTTCCTTGATTACTGCCGGAACCTTATCAACAGCCTGCTTAGCTTCGAGTAAGCCTAAGCCTGTGATTTCACGGACTAACTTGATAACAGCGACCTTGGACTGACCAGCGGATGTTAAGCTGACAGTAACAGTGGACGGACCAGCCTGTTCAGCTTCTTCAGCCGGAGCAGCAGCAACTGCGACCGGAGCAGCAGCGGTAACGCCGAATTTTTCTTCGATAGCCTTGACTAATTCATTCAGGTCAAGAATTGTAGCTTCTTCAAGATACGCGAGGATATCTTCTTTATTTAACTTTGCCATTATTTTTCTCCTTTTCTTTAAATTATTGGCTTTGGTGTCTCAGCAGACGATCTGCGTTGACTTAGGCAGCAGCTTCTTCCTTTGCCTCTTCGGCTGCCGGAGCAGCACCGCCTTCGGCTCTTGCATCAGCAACTGCCTGGACAGCGCGGGCAAATCCGGACAGCGGCTGCTGTAAGCAACCAAGTAACATGGACAGCATACCTTCTTTGTTGGGAAGTGTGGACAGTTCCTTGATCATCTTATCGTCGCAGACTTTGCCTTCAACGATACCTTCTTTCAGGATCAGGTTCTTGTGCTTCTTGGCGAATTTAGCCAGGATACGAGCACCTGCTGTAGCGTCCTTGGAGAATGCGTACGCATTCGGGCCTTTGAGAGACGGCTTGATGTCTTCGAATCCGAGGTCATCAGCAGCTCTTTCGAACATTGTGTTTTTGTAGACCTTTAAGTCAACGTTCTCAGCCTTTAACGCGCGGCGCAGTTCTGTAACTTCTGCTACAGTCAATCCACGGTATTCCACAACAACAGTAGCTCCGGCTTCCTTGATCTTATTGCTGATCTCGGTAACCATCTCCTGTTTTGCGTTCAATACAGCTTGATTCATATGTTCCTTCTTTCTAGCATCTAGATCCAAAAGGAATAAAACCCGCACAAGACAGCGCGGGCTAAAAAATCATCTGATCTTTTCCCTCGGCAACCTTATTAAGCCTTTAAGCCGTTGCTGTCTTTGGTATATAGATGCTTTAGAATTATAGCAGAAGAGCGACATCTTGACAAGCAAAAAATCCAGTAAAAATGCGCTTTTTCAGAAGTTTTTTCTGTTCTGTTCCGCCGCTTCCTGCCGCAGGAGGATTTCCATCCCGGTGATCCGCGTTTTTCTTGACTGCTTTCCCCAAAAACAGATATTATTTTCATGTGCTTCAGGAGGTATACTATGGCATACACTAAGGAAGACATCCTGTTTAAAGCGGATGAGGAACAGATCGAATTCATCTATCTGCAGTTCGTTGACATTTTCGGTCAGCTGAAAAATGTCACGCTCACCCGTTCCCAGCTTGAAAAAGCACTGAATAACCAGATCATGTTTGACGGATCTTCGATCGAAGGTTATTCCCGAATCAACGAATCCGACCAGTATCTCCGTCCTGACCTTGACACCTGGGTCATCCTGCCCTGGCGCAACGAGCCCGGCAAGAAAGCTGCCAGACTGATCTGCGATGTATACAACACCGACGGCACACCGTTTGCCGGGGACCCGCGTTACATCCTGAAAAGACAGCTCGAAAAAGCCGCAAAGCTTGGCTACACTTTCAACGTCGGTCCGGAATGCGAGTTCTTCCTGTTTACTGTCGATGAAAACGGTAAGCCCACCACGACGACCGATGATGAAGCCTACTATTTCGACCAGGCGCCGCTCGATCACGGAAACGATATCCGCGAAGACATCTGCGTCCACCTCGAAAAGATGGGCTTTGAGATCGAAGCGAGCCATCATGAATCCGCTGCCGGCCAGCAGGAGATCGACTTCAAATACGCCGATGCCCTGAAGGCTGCCGACAACATCATGACCTTCAAACTCGTCGTCAAGACACTTGCCCAAAAACACGGTCTGCATGCGACCTTCATGCCCAAGCCGGTATTCGGCATCAACGGTTCCGGTATGCATGTCAACATGTCCCTCTTTAAAAAGGGAAAGAACATCTTCGATGATCCCAAGGGCGTCAACGGGCTCTCTGCGAAGACCTACCAGTATATCGCCGGGATCCTTACCCATATCAAGAACATGACCGCGATCACCAATCCGCTGGTCAACTCCTATAAACGTCTTGTCCCCGGTTACGAAGCTCCCTGCTATGTTTCCTGGAGCGCTTCCAACCGTTCGACCCTGATCCGTATCCCCGCTTCCCGCGGCAGCAGCACCCGTATCGAGCTCCGTTCCCCGGATCCGAGCTGCAACCCCTATCTTGCCCTGGCGGTCTGTCTGGCTGCCGGACTTGACGGTATCGAAAAAGAAATGAAGCCGATGAGAGAGAACACGGAAAACCTCTACCTGATGGAACAGAGCGTCCGCGAACAGAAAGGCATTCAGTCCCTTCCGGGATCTCTCGAAGATGCGCTCGAACTGCTCGCGAAAGACAAACTGCTGCTGGAAGTTCTCGGCGACCATGTCTTCACCCAGTACGTCAAAGGCAAGAAGAAGGAAGTCGACGAATACCGCACCCGTGTTTCCCAGTGGGAGATCGAAAAATACCTGATGAATTACTGATCATCTTTCCGATTAACGATAAAAAGCGATTGCAATTGAATATCTGCAATCGTTTTTTTATTCAGCTTCACTAATCATCGTTCCGGTTGTTGATTATGATTTGTTCTGGAAATTTGCCGTTCTTTCTTAATTTCCTGATATCTAGGTTTCAAAATATTCTCATACCTGTATTTTATACCCTCTTTATAAAAGTCTTTTCGGATTCTCGACATTACCTCAAAATTTCCGTATCTTTCAGGAATATCATCAATCATACGATGTATTTCTCTGATCTTTCTTGAAATAAGCGGGACCAAACGAAGAACCCGTTCCTTAAGAACGTTGTTTTCATACTTTAACAAATCTGAAAACAGCAACACTTTTCCTTTAGATGAAAAAGCAGTGATCCCGTTGCCTGCACTTTGCAGAAACCTTTCTTTATCATTCATGATTTCAAATATTTGATCGTTTGAAAGCTTGTTTGAAAACGATCCTCCGTTATCGTACACAGGACTCATAATATAGTTTCCTGCTTCTTTTATCAGTCCCCAGTTCCCCGAATTCCGATCGTTATTGTTGATCAAACCATCAATAATGGTTTGATCCCAAAACATTTCTTCAGCTCCATGGACATTTTTTAGAATTGGGTTGTTACGCAGATGTATAATCACGGATTCAATACTTGTTGAATGCATTATCTCAGATGAATCCGAAAGGCTCTGTTCCAGTCTTTCCTCAAGTTCCTTATTATAGATGTTCTTAATCTCACGAAACTCCAACAATTGTCCTCTCTCCGCAAATAATCTACAGCCAACAACAATCTTCTCGTCTTTGATCCCGAGTATCGTTTCGTGCGCATTATAGCCTAGTATCTGATAAATGTGGCTGCCGAGATATTCTGATAATGGTGATGTAGTATAAGAATCTTCAACATTTTTCATTCCTATAGTTGTTTTGGGAAACTTAAGCATCCATTTTTCACCATTAATAACAACGATCAGTTTCGATCCTGAGTTCCCTCCTAAGGATTCATTAAGCTCCGGATAACCATTAAAATCATATACTTCCATTGTTTCATTCACCTTCCTCATGGATATCGTTTGAGAAGGATTTCTCTTTGAGCTACGGAAAGAATCTGATCATACATTAAATCTTTAGTAAGGTTTTCCAAAGCTTCGCTCCATTCAAAATAGAGCGGATTAGCTTGCAGATCATATTCTTCACATTTATCAATGATCTGTTGGATATAGTAAGGAACCCTAAAATCGATTTCTATTTCGTCGTTTACCCAGGTATGTTTCTTTTTTTCCTTAGCTTTTATCTCCATAAATTCATTATAGCCTTTTGTTCACATTTATATATCTCTGTCATTTTAACATGTGATTCCAAAAAGAAAATGTCCCTCGCATTCCAAAATGATTTTGTCCCATCG
>JAUNQE010000095.1 GCA_030536365.1 Erysipelotrichaceae bacterium
GAATTCCGCAGCGAAGTCCTTCAGCATATCGTCCGCGTCATCCGCGCCGCGGAAGCAAAACACGAGGATTTCCGTTCCCGCTGAGCCGCCAGAGTGCGATAATAACGTAGAAACCAAAGGAGAGACCCAACATGCTGATACTGATCGGCGCATATTTCCTCAGCCTCATCCCCGGCATCCTGCTGCTGATCTGGCTCGCAAAACAGAATCCGGAAGAACCGGAATATACCCGTTCCTTTAAGCAGGCCATTAAATACGGCCTGCTTTCCCCGATCCCGGTCGTGCTGAGCTCGGCTTTGCTGGCGCTGTTTAAAAACTTAGTGCTTCACGGACTGCCGGGAATGCCCGGGATCGCCTACACCCACTTTTTCCTGCACGCCTTTACGGAGGAGTTGTGGAAATTCCTGCTTGCCTATATGGTGCTGAAGAAATGCGCCTATAAGAGCTCCTGGCGTGACTTCACCGTCTTCGCGGTCGTCGTGGCGCTCGGCTTTGAGTTCATGGAAAGCATCCTCTACGCTTTTGAATCGAACACCATCCAGATGGCGGTGCGCGGTCTGACGCTGATGCATGCCGGTTTCGCCTACATCGCCGGTAAATACTACGGCAAGGCCAAAGCGACCGGAAACGTGTTCAACTATGCCATCGCTTTCCTGGTCCCGTTCCTGCTCCACGGACTTTACGATTTCACGCTGCAGGAAGAGGTGCTCGCGCTGAATGACAATCTGGTCTTCGTGCCGGTCACGATCGCCGCGTTCTCGGTCGTATTGCTGGTGAGGATGATCCTCTTCTTCCACAAGGCGCAGAAAGAGGAGATCTATACCCGCGCGATCTTCCCGGCTGCTGAGGAGAAGAAATGAATGAGATCCTTCTGAAGATCTGCGGCGCCTTCTACGCGCTGCTGTGTGTCTTCAGTATCGTCACCGGTCTCTTGTATGCCTCCGGCAGAAAGGAACTCAATCCGCTGGAGCTCTCTGACCGTTTCATGGAAAGATATAAAGACCCTGAAAAACGGAAACGCTTCACCGTGAAGATGGGCTGGGTGACTTTCGTTGTCGGGATCGTGCAGGGAATTACCGCTTACGCCTTCTTTCTGCATAAGGGAACGCTGCACTACGGTATCGCTCTGGGCTTCACCCTGTTCTCGATCGCTTCGGTCGCCTTCAAGCTGAAAGGGAAGATCAATGCCTTCCCGCTGCTGAAGCTTGCGGCCTATCTCGCGATCCTGATGGTCCTGCTGCTGAAGGGCAGCCGGGCCCTGTTCTGAAGAAAATGCTTAGAATAGTAGATGGAGGATATGAATATGGAATTTCAGGAAGTTTTAAAGAATCGTTATTCATGCAAGAAATTCAGCGACCGTCCGCTGGAAGCGGAAAAGCTGCAGCAGATCCTGGAGGCAGGAAGACTTGCCCCGACTGCCAAAAACAATCAGGAGCAGCATATCTATGTTCTGCAGTCTGAAGAAGCGCTGATCAAAGTCGACAAGGTCACACCCTGCCGCTATAACGCCCCGACAGTGCTGCTGGTGGCATTTGACCGCAACAATACCTTTACCTATCCGGGCGGAAAATATGACTCCGGTGTTGAAGACGCAACGATCGTCGCGACCCAGATGGTCCTGGCGGCGGCGGATGCCGGTGTTGACAGCTGCTGGCTGAACTTCCTGGATCCGGATATCACCGCGCAGGAATTCGGTCTTCCCGAAAACGAGCAGGTCGTGCTGCTGCTGGATCTCGGCTATGCCGCGGAAGGGATCGGTCCGACGGTCAAACACGCGCAGCGGAAAGATCTCAGCGAGACCGTTACCTATCTTTAAAAAAACGTTCCCTGATCGTTTTTGCGTTTAGGGAACTTTTTTGAATAGAAAAGCAGGGAATGTTCCCTAAAACTTCCGTGTCTGAAAGGCAGAAGGCAGCAGACACCGGCATGATCAGGAGGAATAAAATGCGTTTATTTGTTGCGATCAATCTTTCCGAAGAGATGCGCACATCTTTAGTCACCATGATGCACGAGCTGAAGAAAGCCGATGTCAAAGGCAGTTATCAGCCTGTTGCCAATCTTCATCTGACTCTGGCCTTTCTCGGAGAGACAGAAGACGCAGAAACTATAAAGGAGATCCTTAAAAGCGTTTCCTATAAACCCTTCCGCATGGCTTTCGGAGAGAAGGGGAATTTCGGAAACACTTTCTGGATCGGCATCAAAAGCAACCAGGGACTGAACAAACTGGCGAAGGATGTCCGTGCCGCGCTTGCGGGGTATCTGCCTGAAGAGGAAAAGGAATTCGTCCCCCACATCACCCTGATCCGCAACTGCGCCGGCAAGACCCAGAGCGTCAAAGCCGCGAAGGGCGAGATGATGGTCAAAAAGGTCTCTCTGATGAGATCGGATGTTAAAAACGGAAAGCGCGTCTATACCGAGATCTTCTCGTTCTGACGCAGAGGAAACAATATGATCGATGTAAAAGGAAAATGGACTCTGATCACCGGTGCCAGCCGCGGCATCGGCTATCTCTCGGCTCTTTATATGGCGGAGCGCGGCAGCAACCTTCTGCTGCACAGCCGCAATGCCGCGCATTGCGAAAAGGTAGCGGAGGAAGCAAAGAAATACGGAGTAAAAACGATCCTTCTGGAAGCGGAGCTTTCCCAGCCGGCGGAAGTGGAAAAACTCTGTGAAAAGATCGATGAACTGGAGATCGTCCCGGACATCATCCTGAATAATGCCGGTCTGCAGATCGCCTACCGTAAAGACTATCTGAGCACGCCTCCGGAAGACTATGACATCAGCTTCCGGGTCAATGTAACGGCTCCGATGATGATCTGTTACCACTTCCTGCCGGCAATGAAGGAAAGAGGTTTCGGACGTATCGTCAATACGACGAGCGGGATCGATCTTGAGCCGGAACAGGCGGGTTATTCCGCTGCCAAAGCCGCTCTGAACAAAGTGACACGTGATCTGGGTAAATACTATGAAGGGACCGGTGTCATTTTAAGTCTTACCGATCCAGGCTGGTGCCGCACCGATATGGGTGGTCCCTATGCGCCCAATACACCCGAAAGCGCGCTGCCCGGCGTGCTGGTCGGCGCCTTTGTTGAAGACGGGAAGTCCGGACGGATCTTTTCCGCGCAGGATTACTGCGGGATGAGCCTGGAAGACGCGGTGCGCAAGGCCGAAACAGTCCCGGGTGTTTACTGAGAAAGTGAATATGATCAAGACAGATATCTACATCGGTCTGAATGACCTGGACACCAAACAGCAGAAGTTCTCCACCTCGAAATATCTTTCGGTCCTGAAGAAAGTCTGCCGGATCTACGGCGTACCGTTTTCGGTAAGCGTGATCGAGGGCGGTTATGTGCATGAGAATGGCGAGTATACCGAAGAAAACTCCCTTGTGCTGTCCCTGATCGACGCCGATCCGGCGAAGATCAAAGAGATCGCGGTAGACCTCTGCACTTTCTTTCATCAGGAGTCCGTTCTCGTCACGAGGGGAGAAGTCGAAGCGTCCAGCATTAAGAGTTCGATCAAAGAAAGTGATAAATAGCGATCCATTGAGCATCCGGCAGGGCCGTCAGGACCCTGTTTTGTATAATGGAAACAGTCAGATCATTCTAACTGATCTATAGCGAGGAGATTATCATATGAAGATCGCAGTCAGATACTATACAAAGACGGGAAATACGAAACGGCTGGCCGAGGCGCTTGCCAAAGCCGTGAACGTCGAAGCGCTCCCGATCAGCACACCGGTCGAGGAACCGGTGGATATCCTGTTCCTGGGAAATTCCTACTATGCTTTCAGCATCGATCCGGAAGTAAGGGAATTTGTCAGAAACCTCGACAGGAACAAGGTCGGCAAGATCGTCAACTTCGGAACTGCCGCCATGCTGAATTCCACGTATAAGAAGGTCAAGGCGGAAGCGGACAAAGCCGGGATCCCGATGGATGAAAGAGAATTCCACTGCCGTGGTGAATTCAAAGGCGTCCATAAAGGAAAACCGGACGAAGCCGACATGCAGGCGGTCGCTGAGTTTGCCAGAAAGATCGTCGGTTAAGAAAAACAGACGGAAAGGAGAACCTTCATGCAG
>JAUNQE010000045.1 GCA_030536365.1 Erysipelotrichaceae bacterium
ATGGGGCGAACGATGGGACTCGAACCCACGGAATGCCAGAGCCACAATCTGGTGTGTTAACCAACTTCACCACGTCCGCCATGTGCTTAATTATTCTAGCATAGGGGTTTTTAAAAAGCAACGAAACTTTTACGGCAATTTCATTGTGCTGCAGGAACCCGTCTGAGCAACAATTGACGATTTTGTTTTCAACATGGAGTATAATAGCTATATTGAGGTAAATCATGACATACAAGATTGGTTTTGATGTAGGTTCTACAACGATTAAAGCGGTCGTCCTGGACGAACAGGGCAAGATCGTATACAAGAGTTATGAAAGACATAAGGCGCAAGTCCGTCAGAAAGCTCTTGAGAAGATCGTTGAATTACGTGAGTTTACGAAAGAACCTTTTTATTTTGCGTTCAGCGGATCCGGCGCTCTCGGTCTTTCCGAAGAGGGCGATCTGCCTTTCGCGCAGGAAGTTTTCGCATCAGCAGCTGCTGTCCGTAAAGAATATCCGGATACCGAAGTAGCGATCGAGCTCGGCGGTGAAGATGCCAAGATCCTTTTCTTCAAAGGCGCGATCGAACAGCGTATGAATTCGACCTGTGCCGGCGGTACCGGCGCCTTTATCGATCAGATGGCGACCCTGCTGAATATGAGCCTTGAAGAGATGGATGAAGCTTCACTGCGTTACCATCGCCTATATCCGATCGCATCGCGCTGCGGTGTATTCGCGAAATCCGATATCCAGCCTCTGATCAACCAGGGCGTGGATAAAGCGGATCTCTGCGCAAGTATCTTTCAGGCTGTTGTCGACCAGACGATCGCTTCTCTTGCTCAGGGACGCCGTATCGAAGGAAAGATCCTGTTCCTCGGAGGACCGCTCTATTTCCTGAAAGGTCTGCAGAAGCGTTTCAAAGATACGCTCGGCACAAAAGAGGAAGATGTCTGCTGTCCGGAAACGGCGATCAACTTCGTTGCCTATGGCGCAGCATTGACCGCAAGAAAACTCTTTGACAGGGAAACCCTGGAAAAGAAACTGGAAGATCTCGTCAACGCTCCGGCAAAACTGAGCGACGCGCCTCCGCTTTTCAGGGATGAGGCCGAATACGAAGAGTTCAAGGAACGCCACCGCATGCACGACGCGGAGTATTTCCCGCTTGAACAGTATAAAGGCAACGCTTTCCTTGGTATCGATTCCGGTTCGACGACCACCAAGATGGTGCTGCTCAGCGCGGACCGAAAGATCCTTTATCAATCCTATTCCTCCAATAAGGGCAATCCTCTGGATGTCGTATTGGAAGATATCCGTTATATCTATGAACATGCTGACCCGGAGATGCGTATCGCCGGTGCTTACGCGACCGGTTACGGCGAAGAGCTGATGCGTCACGCCTTCCATCTCGACGGCGGTGTCGTTGAAACGATGGCCCATTACACAGCGGCCAAACGTTTTAATCCGAATGTTGACTTCATCCTCGATATCGGCGGACAGGATATCAAATGTTTCCGTATCCGTGACGGACGCATCGATGATATCGTCCTGAACGAAGCCTGCTCAAGCGGCTGCGGTTCCTTTATTGAGACCTTTGCCCGTTCCATGGGTTATAGCAGCGAGGAATTCGCGACTCTCGGACTGAAGGCGAAGCATCCGGTAGATCTGGGCACACGCTGCACGGTCTTTATGAACTCCGGTGTCAAACAGGCACAGAAAAACGGCGCTTCGATCGAGGATATCTCCGCCGGTCTCTGCCGTTCAGTCGTTAAAAACGCTTTATATAAGGTTATCCGTGCGAAATCGAAAGACGATATCGGTAAGAACGTCGTTGTTCAGGGCGGTACTTTCCGTAATGACGCGGTCCTG
This sequence comes from Erysipelotrichaceae bacterium, assembly GCA_030536365.1. GTDB lineage: Bacteria > Bacillota_I > Bacilli_A > Erysipelotrichales > Erysipelotrichaceae > RGIG5669. Next base: position 1,848 of record JAUNQE010000045.1, read on the forward strand.
CGTTCCTTTGAACAGGAACTAGGCTATAACGTTATCCGTCCGAGCATCGCGCATCTGATGGGCGCATATGGCGCTGCCTTATTCGCACAGACGCTGGCAGGGGAGAAGAGTTCGATCCTGACCTATGAAGAGCTGAAGAGCTTTACCCATACTTCCCGTTCAGTCGCCTGCGGCGGCTGCACGAACCACTGCTCACTCACCATCAATACTTTTGCGGACGGCTCCCGTCTGATCGCCGGCAACAAATGCGATAAGATGCTTCCGCTGGCGCAGAAGAAAGCGGAACTTCCGGATCTTTTCAAGATCAAGATGAAGATGCTGGAAGATGAGCAGAAGAAGTATTCCCATGATATGAAGATCGGCATGCCGCTGGTCCTGAACAACTACGATCTGCTTCCTTTCTGGAGCGCCTTCTTTGATGTGCTTGGCTATGAAGTCGTCTGGTCAACACCGACAACGAAGGAGATGTATCATGCCGGACAGCAGAATATCCCCAGTGATACCGCCTGTTTCCCGGCCAAAGTCGTTCACGGCCATATCGATCAGCTGCTGAAGAAAGGCATCGATCTGATCTTCTATCCCTGCATGACCTATAACGTCGATGAGAAACAGTCTGACAACCATTACAACTGTCCGCTGGTCGCGTATTATCCGGAAGTCATCGCCGGCAATACGGAATTCGGCGATACGAGATTCGTCTATCCGTTCCTGAGCTTTGACGATGAAAGGACCTTTGTCCGCGCGATCATCAGCCATTTCGAAAAGAAAGATATCTATTTTGACAAATACACCGTCCGTAAAGCCTTTGAAGCCGGCAAGAACGCGTATTCCGACTTCATGCAGCGCCTGGTAGATGAACACCATCAGGTCGTGACTTACGCCAGGATCCATGAGCTCCCGATCGCGCTTGTCTGCGGACGTCCGTATCACCTTGACCCGCTGATCAATCACCAGATCAACCAGCTGCTTACCCAGCTCGGCTTCGTTGTTGTGTCCGAGGAAAGCGTTCCCCGTCAGGTCCAGCATAAAGTCAATGTCCTCAACCAGTGGACGTATCATGCGCGTCTTTATCAGGCAGCATACTATGCCGGCGAGAACGAGGATATGGAACTGATCCATCTCGTCAGCTTCGGCTGCGGCATCGACGCCATCACTTCCGATGAGGTCAAGGACATCCTGAAGAAATTCAATAAGTTCTACACCCAGATCAAGATCGATGAAATCGATAACCTCGGTGCGACAAAGATCCGTCTGCGCTCGATGAAGGAAGCGATGCTGCAGAAGAAGAAGGAGAGCGAAAATGAGTGAACATGCCATCTTTACAAAAGAGATGATGTCGACCCATACCGTTCTCGTTCCTTCGATGCTGCCGGTCCATTTCAAGCTGCTTTCGCCGCTTCTGGCAAAGAACGGTTATCATATCGAGGTCCTTCAGAACGAAGGCGATGAAGTCCGTGAAGCGGGACTGAGCCACGTTCATAACGATACCTGTTATCCGGCGCTTCTGGTCGTCGGACAGATGATCGATGCCCTGAAAAAGGGAAATTACGATATGGATCATATCGCTCTGGCGATGACCCAGACTGCCGGCGGCTGCCGTGCCAGCAATTATCTTTCACTGCTGCGCAAGGCTCTGATCCAGGAAGGGTGGGAAAACATTCCCTGTCTTTCGATCAACTTCTCGGGACTCGAGAAGGAATCGAGTCTGCATATCACAACGGTCGCTCTGATCCGTCTGGCGTACGGCACTTTATACGGTGACGCGCTGATGTGGCTGAAGAACCAGGTAAAACCGTATGAGACCGAACCGGGCGCCTGTGACCGCGAGATCGACGCGATCTGCGAGGATCTGAAGAAGGAGTTCGACGGTGTCGGCTTCCTGCAGTCCAAAAGGATCTACCGTCACATGCTAGAGCGGATGAAATCCGTCCCCCAGGACCGTTCCAAGAAAAAGATCCGGGTAGGTATCGTCGGCGAGATCTATATGAAGTATTCTCCTTTGGGAAACCAGCATCTTGAGGATTTCCTGATCGAGGGCGGCTTTGAGCCGGTCTTATCCGGTGTCATGGATTTCCTGCTGTACTGCCTGCAGAACAATCTGATCGATTATAAGTATTACCGTATGCACCGCAAGAGCTACTATTTCACCAAAGTAGCGAAAAACATCATCATCTCGATGCAGAAAGTCTTCACCAGAGTCCTGAAGGAAGACGGGGAATTCTATCTGCCGGATGATTTCAATGAAGTCTTTGAAAACGGCAAGGAGTTCATCAATCCGGGCGTCAAGATGGGCGAAGGCTGGCTTCTGACCAGTGAAGTCGTTACGCTTGTGCGCTCCGGAGTCAACAATGTCGTTATGGCACAGCCCTTCGGCTGTCTGCCGAATCATATCGTCGCCAAAGGCATGATCCGCAAGATCAAGGATCGTTATCCGATGTCCAATATCGTTGCGATCGATTTCGATCCCAGCGCTTCCAAGGTCAATCAGGAAAACCGGATCCGGCTGATGATGGCTAACGCCAAATTAAATGAAGGCATGTTCGATTAGAACATGCCTTTCCTTATGCTTTAGATACTTTTTTGTGGATCGAGGGATGGGTGGCCATGATCTTCTTAACGCCGTAAGGGTAGGCGAAGGCGATCGTAGCGATATTGTTCTCGATGCTGATGACAACGCCGCTCTTGAAGACCGCGTGTTCAACGAGATCGCCTTTCTTCAGGGCAGCCTGACTGTCTGCCTTGGCTTTGTCGCTGCTGACTGGTTTCTTCTGCGTGAATTCTTCCGTGCCTTCAAAGAAGAAACTCTTTTTCTTCGGCTCATTCAGGTCGAGGACATACTGCGGATCGATCTCCTTGATGAAACGGCTCGGCAGTTTGCCACTCTGTACGACATAGGAGAAAGCCCGGTTCTCGGTGAGATAGAGCTTTTTCTTGGCGCGGGTATAGGCGACGTAGGCCAGGCGCCGCTCCTCTTCAAGACCCTTCATTCCTTCGTTCATCGTGCGTTCACTGGGGAAGATGCCTTCCGAGAGACCGATCACGAATACGGTGTCAAACTCAAGGCCTTTGGCGGAATGGATCGTTAAGAGATTTACGGAATCGCTGTTTTTCTCAGTCGCCTTATCGGTATAGAGGGCGATCATCTGCAGATATTCGTTGAGATCGCTGTCCGGATAAGTCTTGGTATAGGTCTCGATATCATCGAGCAGCGCTTTGATGTTTTCAAGACGTTCTGTTTCCTTGTCTTTCTCCAGCATCTCACGGTAGCCGGATTCATCCAGAACGTGCTGGAAGAGATCATCGAGGGCGATATTGGGCAGTTCACTGCGCCAGCGTTCGACCATACGTACGAAGTTATCGAAGGCGGCTTTGTTTTTGGAATAAAGACCGCTCTTAACGACTTCATACATCGTCATGTCGCTTTCAAACGCGATCTCACGGATGCGGTCGAGAGTCGTCGTGCCGATGCCTCTTTTGGGAACGTTGACGATCCTGGAAAAGGAGAGGTCGTCGCCCGTGAGGATCATACGCAGATAGGAGAGCATGTCTTTGACTTCGGCGCGCTCATAGAAGCGGATGCCTCCGTAGATCACATAGGGGATATGGTTTTCAACGAAGACTTTTTCGATTGTACGTGACAGATAGTTGGAACGGTAAAGTACCGCGATATCGTTGTATTTTTTGCCCTGCTGATGCATCTGCAGGATCTCGGAAGCGATGTAGTAGGCTTCGCCTTCTTCGGTCTCGAGACTCTTGTGGAGGATCTTGTCGCCGTCGCCGTTTTCCGAATAGAGGTCTTTCTTGACACGCATGCGGTTGTTGGCGATGAGCGAGTTGGCTCCGCTCAGGATATTGTTGGTGGAACGGTAATTACGGTCAAGGATGATCGTCTTGGTATTCGGGAAATCCCTGTCGAAGTTGGTGATGATGTTGACATCCGCACCGCGCCAGGTATAGATCGTCTGGTCCGGATCACCAACGACGTAAAGACGGTCATGCTCCTTGCAGAGATAACGGATCAGACGGTACTGATCGCGGTCGATATCCTGGAACTCATCGACGAGAACGTAATGAAAACGACGTGACCACTTGGTCAGGATCGTCGGGAACTCTTCGAACAGACGGATCACCCAGAGGATGAGATCATCGAAATCGAGTCCGTATACGGAAGCCAGGCGCTTAACGTAGTATTCGTAGACTTTTGCCTTCAACATGAGCTGCTCATCGCCGTGAGCCAGTTCTCTTGCCTTTTCCGGGGAGATACGCTCGCTCTTGTTGGCGGCGATGTAGTCGAGCATCTGACCATAGGGATAGGTGCCTTTTTCGAGACCGTATTCCTTGTAGGCTTCCTTGAGGATCGTCTTCTGGTCGTCCGAATCGCAGATCGTGAAATTGCGCGGATAACCGAGAGCTTCGATATCTTCCGAGAGGATGCGCACACAGAGAGAATGGATCGTTGAGACCCAGGTCCCTGTGCCTTTTTCCTGCAGCATCTCCTGGATACGGCTCTTCATTTCATTTGCCGCTTTGTTGGTAAAGGTGATCGCCAGGATCTGATAGGGCGGAACGTCCTTTTCCTCGATCAGATAAGCGATTCGCATCGTAAGAACACGTGTTTTACCGCTTCCGGCGCCGGCAATGATACGAAGATGATCGCTGTCGTCGACAACGGCTTTCTTTTGATTTTCATTCAGATCATTAAAAACAACCATAGCCTTTTTATTATACACGACGGAGCCCGGAGTTTTCGCAAAACATGGTATAATATTTCCATGATTACGAGCACTGATTTTAAGGATTACCGTCTCCTCGACAGCGGAGACAGAGAAAAACTTGAGAGCTGGGCAGAGATCATTCTGCGTCGGCCGGATCCGATGGCAATCTGGCCGAAGCAGTTCCCTGATCTTTGGAATAAATGCGATGCTGTCTATTACCGTTCCTCGCAGGGCGGCGGTCACTGGGAATTCAACCGCACACTGCCGAAACAGTGGAACGTGAAGTATAAGGACCTTGTTTTCAAGGTCTCACCGACTGATTTCAAACATACCGGACTGTTCCCGGAACAGGCTTCCAACTGGGATTTCATCACGAAGAAGGTGAAGGAAGGCGTAAAAGCCGGCAGAGAAGTCCGTATCCTGAACCTGTTTGCCTATACCGGTGCCGCCACGATGGCTGCTTCCGCGGCCGGTGCGGCGGAAGTCGTGCATGTTGATGCCGCAAAGGGCATGGTGCAGTGGGCAAAAGAGAATATGCAGCTTTCCGGACTGCAGGATCATAAGATCCGTTTTATCGTGGATGACTGTCTGAAATTTGTCCGCCGTGAACAGAAACGCGGACGCAAATACGACGGTATCCTGATGGACCCGCCAAGCTACGGACGCGGCCCGAACAATGAGCTTTTCCGTTTCGAGGATCAGATCAATGTCCTGATCGAAGAAACATTAAAACTGCTTTCGGATGATCCGCTGTTCTATTTTATCAGTTCCTATACGACCGGGTATTCCTGTGAAGTCATGAAGAACGTCATGAACAGTCATCTGGCAGCTGCCGGATTCAGAGGAAAAGCGGATTCGCAGGAACTTGGGATCCCGATCGAAAACAGTGATTTTTGTCTGCCCTGTGGCATCGTGACTCGCTATGATCCGCGTTCTCTATGAAGACAACCATCTTCTGGTCGTGGAAAAGCCGGCCAATCAGCCGATGCAGGAGGATTCTTCCCGCGATCTGGATCTGCTGAGTGACGCCAAGGCTTACGTGAAGGAGAAATACAACAAACCGGGAGATGTCTATCTCGGTCTCGTTCACCGTCTTGACAGGCCGGTAGGGGGAGTCTGTGTTTTCGCGCGTACTTCGAAAGCCGCTTCCCGATTGAGCGATCAGATCCGCACAGGTGTTTTTCATAAAGTCTACGAGGCTGTCGTTGTCGATAACGGCCTGAAAGACCACAATGTCTTCACCGATCATCTCCTGAAGGATCATAAGACCAATATGGTCAAAGTCGATCCCGAGGGGAAGTATTCCGAACTGCAGTATGATGTGCTCGAACGGCATGATGGTTTCGCGAAGGTGCGGATCCAGCTGAAGACCGGCCGTCCGCATCAGATCCGCGTTCAATTCGCCTCGCGAAATCACCCTTTGTATGGTGATCAGCGCTATAATAAAGATGCAGAGCCGGGTCAGCAGATCGCTCTCTGGTCAAGCGAACTGACGATCAGGCATCCGGTGAAACAGGAAGAAATGACTTTCTGTTCACGCTGTCCGCATTTTCCGTTTGGATTCTAGGAGGAGCTTATGTCGAAAAGAGTGATTAACCGCTGGTTTGTCGTGATCCTTGCCGCAGTGCTGCTTGTCGCACTGTCTATATATAAGATCCCGCGTTATCAGAAAGAACAGGCTCTTACTGCTCTTGGCTATAAGGAGGAAGAGGTCAAGGCGATCTTCAAGCAGAAGGTCGATAAGGATATTCTCGCGAATTCCTATTACTCCGAGTATCTTGCCCAGGAAGTGCAGAAGGACACATTCAATAAGAAATATCTTGGACTCTATGTTGTCCGTGATTTTGTAAATGAGGATACTTTCGTACTCTATGACCGTCTGCTGCAGACAGGCAAATACAATCAGGAAGAACTGCTGACACTTTTCGGCGGCGCTCATGATTACGAGCTCATGCCGCTCTTTGTTTTCGATAAAGTCGATGCTGCAGCGTATGCGGATGACTGCCGCAACCATCCGGAAAACAGCGCGTCTTCCGTCGTCTTGACGAACGATTATCTCAAGCCGTATGAGAATACGACCGATGTAAAGGATCCTTCCGCGATCGATGCTTTTGTTTCTAAGAAGTTCTATCTCGGCAAATACGAACCGAATAAGCTTGTTGAGATCCCGCAGCGTTACGGCGTCCCGAACCTTTTCTTACAGTCGGAAGGTCTGGCCGCTTTCACAAGTCTTTGCGATGATCTCGCCGCAAGTGTCGCAGGTGAGGGCATCTATGCGGTAACGGCTTATAAATCCTTTGACGATCAGTCCGCTTATTACGATACCTACGGACTGGATGCCGATATGTATACGACCCGTCCGGGCTATTCCGATCTGCAGACAGGTCTTGCAGTCGAAGTCGTCAGCTCTGCCAACGCGAGAGTTTCCCAGTTCGGCGAGACCGCTTCTTACAAGTGGATGCAGGAGCATGCGCATGAATACGGCTTCATCGAGAGATACCCGCAGAACAAGAAGAGCATCACCGGTGAGGAAGGCAACTTCGCGTACTGGCGTTTTGTCGGCACTGAGCTTGCCACGAAGATCCGTGAATCCGGTCTGACTTTCGACGAATACTACATGTACTATATCCACGGCCAGGAATCGAATGCGAACACTAACCAGGCAGATTAATATTAACGGAGAGACTTTTGAACTGACGATGAACTTCCGCAGCCAGAAGTCTTTTTCTCTGACTATCCGTGAACCCTATAAGCTCCGGCTCAACCTTCCTTTTCTGCAGGGAGAAAGAGCCGGTCTTCGTTTTATCGAGGAAAGGCAAGACTGGATCATTAAGAAGAACCGGGAGATCATCGTCAAGAAGGAAAGCTCCTATCTCTATCAGGGAGGGGAGGAGATCTGGTTCTTAGGAAAGAGGTTCCAGTTCCTTGTGATGAACGGGGAGGAGCATATCGTTGTCAGCGGTGATACGATCTGTTTCTATACGCATAAGCGTACGAAAGAGACCATTCTGGCGGCTTTTTATGAGGCTTCTATACCGTATCTGCGCTCGGTCTGCAGCGAATACGAAGAAGATCTTCTGGCGTTCATGCGATCGAAAGCGTACTATCGTATTCCCAGGATCGAGTTCAAGATCTACAAGCGCCGCTGGGGCGTCTGTTATCCCACAAAGAATCTGATCGTTCTGAACCCGTATCTGATCCATTTTCCGCTGAAATGTATCTATTATGTTTATCTACATGAGATGGTCCACTTCCTTTATCCGAACCATTCCCGTGATTTTTATAAAACAGTTTCCGAAAAACTTCCGGACTATAAGAGCATTGTTTCGATGATGCATTAGGGCAATGATTTCACTTGAATATCACCTTCTTAAAAGGTACAATTTATGTATAAGAAAGCAAGGTGGTTATCATGGAGAGGTTATATGCAGCCGTACTTTTCGCAGAGGATAGTGCTGTTTGCGATGCGTATAGTTTCTTCATGCCTGAAAATGATTGCTGCGAGTGAACTTGTGTTCGCTTTTTTGTTTGCTATAAGGAGGGTAAATAACTATGGATACGGTAAACAAAGAATTTTTTGACGCATGTGCCAGTGGTGACTACGCCAAAGTATGTGCCGCTATCGCTAAAGGTGCAAACGTCAATACTGCCAATGGTGATGGCAGAACCGGCCTGATGCGCAGTGCTAAAAGAGGCTATACAGAAATCGTACGTGTCCTTTTAGACAACGGTGCCGATGTCAGAGCTCGTGACAAGAACAATAAAACCGCAATTATGGGCGCTGCCAAGAAGGGTTTTGTTGAGATCTGCAGTCTGCTGGTCGAAGCAGGTGCGGATGTTAACTCCCACGACAACAATGGCCGTACTGCTCTGATGCGTGCCGCATTCCTTGGCGAGACAGACACAGTCAAATTCTTAGTCGAGAAGGGTGCTGAAGTAAATGCACAGGACAATAAGGGCCGTACAGCGCTGATGGAAGCTGTCCTCGCGTTCAAGGTCGATGTCATTCAGTATCTTCTGGGCGCCGGCGCGGATGTAAACAAGCAGGATAATAATGGCTGCACATCCTTAATGCGTGCTGCTTACGGCGGATACACAGAACTCGTTGAATACCTGTTAAACAACGGTGCTGATAAAGAAATCGTCGATAACAATGGACAGAAGGCTGTTCATTATGTTCGTACCGAGAATCTCGATAGCCTGAAAGGCATTCTGAAATAGGAGGATACGGACAGATGAGAGACTATTTAGCAAGAGATATTCGCAACGTCGTCCTCTTGGGCCACGCTGCCGCGGGTAAAACCGCGCTTGTAGAGGCTTGCCTTTACAAAACAAAACAGATCGAAAGAATGGGCAACGGCAGAGATGTCAACTTCGTCCTCGACTATGACCAGGAAGAAGTAAAACGTAAACAGTCCGTTTTCACAGCCCTGATGCCGATCGAATGGAAGAACAGCAAGATCAACTTCATCGATACCCCCGGTTATCTGGACTACGAAGGTGAAATGCAGGCCGGTCTCGCTGTTGGCGACAACGCCCTGATCGTCGTTTCCGCTAAGGACGGTATTGAATCCGGTACGGAAAAGGCAGTCAAATATGCACGTCAGAAGGGTCTCCCGACCATCTTCTTCGTAAACAAGCTGGATGAAGATCATTCCGATTACGCAAAGGTCTACCAGGATCTGCGTGACAAATTCGGTAAGAACGTCTTCCTGTTCGAAATGCCGATCATCGAGAACAGAGAGATCGTCGGTTCCATCAACATCCTCCGTGGCAAAGCATGGTACTACAATAACCTGGCTGAACCACAGGAAGTTCCGGAATCCTACAAGGATGAAGTAGCACTTCATTACAACGAGATCGCTGAAGCGATCGCTACAACTGACGATGAACTGATGGAAAAATTCTTCATGGAAGAACCGTTCACCGAAGCAGAGATCGCGAAGGGTCTCCGTATCGCTGTCCGCAGCGGTGAGATCTGCCCGGTCTACTGTGGTTCTGCTGCGAAGAACATCGGTATCTCCCGTCTGTTAGACCTCGTTACCGAGTACTTCCCGTGCTATGCGGAAAAGGGCACTGTCACTGCTAAGGATCCGGAAGGCAACGACGTTCTTCTGGAAACAAACGGTGAAGAAACATTCTCCGCACAGGTCTTCAAGACAGTCGTCGACCCGTTCGTTGGTAAGATCACTTACTTCAAGATCATGAGCGGTGTCCTGACAAGTGATTCCGTCATCTACAACAGTAAGAAGGAAGAAACCGAAAAGATCTCCCAGATCTACGTCGTCAAGGGCAGAAACCAGGAAGCTGTCGGTAAGCTCTTCACCGGTGACTTAGGCTGTGTTACAAAGCTTTCCGTTACCGAAACAAACGATACACTCTGTGATGAAGACAAGCCGGTCATCTTCCCGGATATCCAGTTCCCGGAACCGATGCTCGGTGTTGCCATCATGCCTAAGACAAAGGCCGACGAAGACAAGATGTCCTTCGCTCTCCAGAAGATCCTGGATGAAGACAAGACTCTGCGTCTTGAAAAGAATGCGGAAACCAACGAGCAGATCTTATATGCTGTTGGTGACCAGCATATCGATGTCGTTCTTTCCAAACTTAAGAACAAATACAAAGTTGAAGTTCAGACTGCTGAACCGACTGTCCAGTACCGTGAGACCATCCGCGGTACGGCAGAAGTTCAGGGTAAGCATAAGAAACAGTCCGGTGGTGCCGGCCAGTACGGTGATGTCTGGATCCGTTTCGAACCCTGCGACAGTGATGAAATGGTCTTCGCTGAGGAAGTCTTCGGCGGCGCTGTTCCGAGACAGTACTTCCCGGCTGTTGAAGACGGACTTCGTGAATGCATGAAATCCGGTGTTCTCGCCGGTTACAAAGTCGTCGGCGTCAAGGCTACTCTGTATGATGGATCCTACCATCCGGTAGACTCCAAGGAAATCGCCTTCAAGGCAGCTGCACGTCTGGCTTACAAAGCCGGTATGCCGAAAGCGAAGCCGATCCTTCTTGAACCGATCGTCAAGGCAACTGTTACCGCTCCGGAAGAATACACCGGCGCGATCATCGGTGACTTCTCCAAGCGTCGCGGTATCATCATGGGCAGTGAAGTAACAGCTGATCATGAGATCGTCGTTGATGTCGAAGTACCGATGGCTGAAATGATGCGTTACGCAACAGAGCTCCGTTCCATGACACAGGGCCGTGGTTCCTACCATGTAGAATTCGCCCGTTATGAACCGGCTCCGCAGAACATTGCTGAAGGCGTCATTGCTTCCAGAAAAGCTCAGCTCGAGGATAAGGAATAATAATAAAAGTGACCGGTCGATCCGGTCACTTTCTTTAAACGAAAGCCTCGGTCAGACCGGGGCTTTTTCTATTATGAAATCAGGAAGATCTGCACCTGATCATAGTGGAAGATA
>JAUNQE010000046.1 GCA_030536365.1 Erysipelotrichaceae bacterium
ACATTTTCTCGATCACTATCTGATGCATGGTGATCGCCATTTCTGTGAGATGCTTAGACAGCTCCATGATTTCGTCCCACTCCTCGTCCTGCTCTTTGTAAATCCGTTTCAGAGTCCCGAATATAAGCGAGCTCACTGCTTCGCCATATGCTCTGATCATCGTTTCAGCTTCGGCATCGTAATCGATATCATCAGCTATCAGTTTCCCGAAGAGCTGATCGGGCAGGTATTTCTCGGCTATGAATGCAGTTGCGATCATTCCAGCGGCTTCTCTGGTAGTAATTTCAAAGATCATTGTTTCGCCTCCTCAAACGGGATCTCGATTTCCGCCGGTATCCATATCGGTCTTCTTCTTTCCCAGTCTTCCCATTCATCAACGGAATACTGGAAGGCCCATTCGAGACCATATTTCTTGATCATCTTCTCCCTGGCTTCTCCCCAGGTGCCGGGAATCCGGACGAAGCATCCTTCGTTCTGCTGCCCAGATCCGAAGGTGAAGATCCATTCTTCCTTCTTAGAGGTCGAGCTTTTCGATGATTTCATCCTTGAGCTCCTTTCCGACTGTTTCCAGGGTGATCAGCACTGCGATCGAGATGACGTTGAAGGCTGTGATCAGCTGCCATACCGGCAGGTATGCGTACATGATCAGCGTCCAGGCGGAGGTGATCAGTGCGAGTCCGATAAAATGTTTCATTGTTCTTTCTCCTTTTCTCTGATAGAATGGAGATAGTCATTTGGTCATGACTATCTGAATGAAGGTGCTATCGTGGGCGCCTTTTTTCTTTTTCTGCGGTGATCGTGGATACGTTGCTGATGTCGGCGTCCGCGTATTCCTTCAGGAAGTCGTCAACGGATGTGCGGGTGAAGTTGTATCCTCTTCCGCGCCGCTGGGCTTTGATGCATCCTGCTTTGCGCAGGGTGTCGACCTTGTCTGGGTTCGTGTACAGGAGCTCTGCGAAGTCTTCTGTGCTCAGCACCGGGCGGTTGAGTAGGTTGTAGATCCTCAGCTGCTTCTCCAATCCTGTCAGCACTGCTTTGTCGTTTTCTCCGATCCTGATCAATGTCATGGCTATCCTCCTTTCCTTGTGTATTTTGTGTATTGTCCTGATCTCCGCGTAGGAACCATCGCCGGTGATAAAAGGGTATCTTTCTCATGGCAGGATATTGGTTCGGCGATGGCTCTTATGCAGAGACCAGGTCGTGGGCTTACTGCATCTTTTTGATCGTGACTGCCGGGCAGTGTTTCCGCGCCTGGCTGAGCGCGTAGATGGCGTCGTCGAGTTCCGGGATCGCTTCTTCGAGGTAGGCTATCCTGGTTTCGGTATCCTCGGTCTCACCGTTGTTTCTCTGCCAGCTTGTTGCGTTTGCCAGGAGCTCTTCTTCCTGGCTGAGCATGCTTTGTAGCTCATCGCGGATCTCTTCGAGTTCTGTGATGGTTCGTTCGAGGTCTCTGGTCATCAGTCGTTACCCATGTCGTATGTCATGTCGGTCGCGACTGATTCGAGGTCGTATGCTGCGTTCTGGATCTTCGTCAGGTTTTCCTGGAGGATCTCGATGTATTCGGCGCTTGCTCTTCCGGCCCGGGTTTCTTTCCCTTCTTCGGAGCAGTTTCTGTAGGCATCCATTTCTTCCTGCAGGATCTCGATCAGTTCATCGATCTGCTCTGCGAGGTTGTTGGCAAGGTTGCTGATTCTGTTTCTTCTCTGCGTTGTCATTTGGTCATGTCTCCTTCTTTACTTTCCGTAGCGGAGGTAGTGCATTACGTCGAGGACGTTGCATTTTGCCTCTTTGGCGATGTCGTTCAGCTCTTTGGCTGTGTACATGTCTTTCCTGGTGATGCCCAGGCTTTCGATTGCTTCTGCTATTCTTTTCTTTTTCATTTGGTCATGGCTCCTTTCAGTTCACGTTTCGTGGGCTTTTAGTCATTAGAAAACAGTTCCTCAATGGTTGTGTCGTAATGCTTCGCAAGTTTGCGCATTACTTCAAACCGAGGAACTCTTTCACCGTTTTCGTAGGCCGAGATAGCGGCAACTGATACGCCGACAGCCTGGGCGAGATCACTCTGTGACTCATTTGCCTCGAATCTCTTTGTTCTTAGAACGTCGTTCTTTGGCATTGTTCCATCCCTCCTCTGCTTATTTGCCCTCATTTCGTGGGCAATTTCATCTTACTCTTTTTTCTTTTGGATAGCAACACAAAATGTGGATTTTTTTCACGGAATGTGTATAATGGCATTAAAGGAGGAAGGCTATGTTTTCTGAAACTTTTAAAGCTCTTAGAAAAAAGCGCGGGCTTTCACAGCGTGCTTTGGCTGATCATCTCGGCCTCAGCAAAAGTGCTGTTTCTATGTATGAGCTTGGCAGCCGTGAACCAGACTTTGAGACTCTGGAAAAGATTGCCGATTTCTTCAATGTCGATATGAACTTCCTTCTTGGGGAGTCTAAAGTTGAAAACGAGATTCAGCAATTTGTGGATCTTCGTGTTAAACAGCTCTTCCCGAAGGAGGCTTTCCCCATTGGCCAGGCTCTTACCTCGATGTCACCAGATGAGAGATGTCGTGCTTTGGCAATGATGAAGGCTGCCTTCCCGGATCATTTCGGCAAATAAAAAACCTCCCTGCGGGCACAGGGAGGAATCATCAGAAAAGCTGTTTCAGAATGGGATTAACAGACTTTTTCTATACTCATTCTAACTCTTTTTTCCGGGTTTCGCCTATATAAGATAACTAATAATATATAACAACAACAAATATACAAAAGGCTCTACTCAAACTTAAGTTAGTAAGGAGGTGGTTCTGATCCATGAAAAAGGAGAAATTCATCCGGGAGCGTCCTGGCGTTAAAGGCGTGACTTTTATGGTCGAGTTCCGCTTCTTTGACCGGGACGGCAAGGAGCAGCGTTATGTCTCTTCCTTCCCTTCCTGGAAGTATCCGACGCCGGGCGCTGCATTGAAGGCTGCGGTTGCGGATCGTAACCGCGCTCTGGCGCAATACGACACGATCGGCCTCACCAAGAAGAGGACGCTGACCATGCAGCAGGCGCTGGAGCGCGTCTTCGAGATCGAGGACATGGCTCCGGAGACAGAACGGCAGTACCGTTACATCGGTTCTTTTGCCCTGGGGCCGCTGGCGGGCAAGGACGTTTCCAAAGTTACCACAGCCGACCTGCGGTGCCAGCTGAAGCGTTTAGCCCAACAAAAGCCTGAAACGGCCTTAAAACGGTCTCTCTATCTTTACCGGAAGATCTTCAATGCTGTGGCTGAAGATGGTTTCCTGGTCAGCGATCCTACCCGGCCGATCAAGAAGGTCCCGGATTCCCTGGTGCCGACGCAGAAGCGTGCCGTGACGATGTCCTGCACGATTGAGGATGTCCTGGCTGCGGTCGATGCATATGGCACTAAATCAGAGGAGTCTGTCTTCAATCGGAAGGTCATGCATACCGGTCTCTTGCTGGGCTATGCTCTGGGCCTGCGTCCGGCTGAGATCTTTGCGATCCGGAAGGACAGCTTTGACTTCGCGAAGAAGGAGGTAACTGTTGGAGCTCGTGTCGGCTCTGCAGTAGACTGGCACAAGGCTGATATTGTTAAACCGAAGACACCTGGATCGCTGCGGGTCCTTCCGCTGCCGGGCTATGTGATCGATCCGATCCAGGAGCTGATGGAGATCCAGCCGGAGGAGTATCTCTTCGCCAGGTATGACGGATCTCTCTGGGGACAGCGGGAGCGCTGCTCCTTCCTGAAGAACGCCTGTAGGAAGGCTGGGATCGAATTCACCGCTTACCAGCTCCGGCATAACTTTGCGACGCAGCTCATCACCAATGGCATCGATGTGCGGACGGTCCAGGAGCTCATGGGCCATGCTACTCCGGTCATGACGGTGTCCTATGCGCGGTCTTCTGACGACAAGAAAAAGGAGGCTATTTCCTCTCTGGAATAGCCTTTTTTGACGCGGATTTGACGGCAAATTTGACGGCAATTTTTGTGAAACGTTCACAAGTCAGCTGTTTATGCGGAAATTCTGCATTCTTGTACGTGACGTTGGCTCCACCAATCAGAATGCAGAAGCACCGAAGCATCGGCGCTTTTTTTATGAATATGAAAAAACGAGACTCTCATGAGTCTCGTTCTATTTTTTAGATCGTCAGGGATCTTCAGGATCCTTTGTTCGCGTCTTTCGGTACACGCGAGCTGCGCAGACCGCGGGCAATGATCTGGTAACAGGACGCAAAGCGGTCGCCGAAATCCCATTTGGGGATGATCAGCGCCTGTTCATCGCCGACATAGACGGCGATCGTTTTCGGTGTCACGGCCGCTCTCTGAACTTCCGTCCAGGGATACAGTCTGGTTGAACCGGCCTGCTCGACAGTGATCCCCTTTTCTTCATCGAAAGTGATATCCATCGGCTGCGCATACCGGTCTTCTTTCATCGCTTCCTTTGCCCTGCGGCGGAGCAGGAACGGCGTATAGCCGAGAAAAGCGGCGCCGATCACGATATACAGCAGCATCCCCGGCACGCCTGTTCTGCCGGTCACGAAGGACCAGATGCCCATGAAGATCACCGCGAAACCGAGCAGGTTCTGCAGGAATCCGTTGAATTTCGAATAGGCGTGATACAGAAAAAAGTCGAATATCGTTTCCTCTGTGATCTTTACGGTAATGCGTTCACAGGCAGGAGCCGGCGCTGCCGGCTCCTGTTCTGTCGGAAGTTTTGTTTCAGGCTCCATGCGTGTTTATTTCGCTGTGAGCTTCTGACCTTTCTCGTAAGCCCAGCCTTCCGGACTGTAGATGCCCTTCTGGTTCTTCATCATGTACTTGTCAAACGAAGCGGTGATGAACGGACACAGGAACAGGGTGATGATCGAAGCGGTCGCACACTGTGCGGTCGCCATCGGGACCATCTCTGTATAGGTCGGGTCAGCTTCCGCGACAGCAGCCGGAGTCATGGCGGAGTTCAGCGCGGTCGTACCGATCGCGGCACCCATCGCGTTGCGCTCCTTCTTCGGCAGCAGCATGTTGATGACAAAGAAGAACAGGACAGCGGTAGCGGCAGAGATCAGACCGAGGACGATACCGGAAGCACCGGCTGTCAGGATGGTCTTGACGTCTGTCTTCGCGCCGATCGAGATCGTCATGAAGAAGGTGACCAGCGGCTGCGCCGTCTTACAGGTATCGCGGAACTTCTCATCCAGGTTGCCCCAGGCAAAACCGATCAGCAGCGGGATCAGAACGGCGATGAGGGACTTCAGCGGGATGCTGGCAAGACCGGTCGCGCCGAGAGCGATCAGCGTGAAGAACGGACCGTCGTTCAGCGACAGGACGGAGATCGCGCCGGTATCGGTCGCGTTACCGAACTGGGATGAAAGCGAGATATAGAGCGAACCGTTGGAGTTCGTGATCGCCGCGATCAGAACGAACGGGGCGATGCCCAGGAATCCGGCCGGACCGAAGATCTTTCCGACGAGCACGCCGACCAGAACGCCGAGCAGGAATTTCGTACCGGTCATGATGACGCCCTTGTAGAGCGGCATACCGACCTGCTTGATATCGATCATGGAACCGCAGACGATCAGGAAGAATCCCATCATACAGGAATTTCCTTCATAGAACAGGGCTGTGACATAGCCGCCGATCTGGAAGAACTGCGGGAAGAAGGTGGCGATCAGGACCGCGATGACCAGCGGTACGATGACAAGTCCGCCCGGAAGCGAGGCGATCTTATCCATCAGCGGAAAGTCGCGGCTTCCGTCTCTTTTTGTGTATTTCGGTTTTTCAGACATGATTCTCTCCTTGATTTAATCCTTTTATTATTTTCGTGTTGCTTCGTGCATCAGACGGTCGACGATCTCGATCGCTGTGGAATTCGTTCCGGTCAGACCTCCCTTGCCGACGATCGGCAGACCGTCATAGGCGCCGATCAGACGTCCGACGTCGGTCTGCGGAATGACATAGTCGATCACTTCGATGCATTCCACGCCCAGCGTCGTGCAGACATTGACCATCGTGTCGCCGCCGGTGCAGTAGAGCCCGGCGATCTTTTCGCGGCCGGAACGTTTCAGGACATTACTGATGATGCGGCCGAGACCGGCGTTGATCATATTCGCGCTCTGGCCTCTGGTATAGCCGCGTTTGCCGTCTTCCTCATCCAGATTCAGCAATGTGCCGTGCAGCGCGGTCTCGAACAGGATCGCCCGCGGCTGTTCCTCTTCCCCGAGGTACCCGCAGGCTTTGTCTGCCGCTTCCTCAACGGCTTCGTCCGCTTCGCCGCCGCCGTTGATCAGCGGGATCGGGTCGATACTGATGCGCTTGACACGTTCGTCAGTGCAGAGGACTTCCATCTGTTTCTTGGTCACCGGCGTTGCGCTTCCGGCTGCGATCAGGACGGTTTTCCCTTCTGCAGGAGCTTCCGTCGGAATATTGGGAGATTCTTCCCCGATTAGGCCGCGGGCCTGTGCCAGTTTGGCGGTGAACGGACCCGGATCGACCGCAAGCACGTTCCAGTTCAGGGCTACGCAGGCTTTGGCGATCGCGGCGACATCCTCGATGGAGATCGCGTCTACAACGATCACTTCCGCCCCGCCTTCACGGGTCTTCTGCAGTTCTTCCCGGATCGCGTCTTCGCCCTGCAGGACAGTGCCCAGAGTGACAAGCCCGACTTTGCGGGAAGTCTGCGCCGCAAGCAGTTTCGGAACGTAGTTCTCTTTGACCGGGGTGCGGACATCCTGGGCGACCGGGGTGCGGATCAGAGCGACATTATCGATGACGGAATAGCCGCCGACGACGATGCGGCGGGACTGCGGCATCGCCGGTACGACGACCGCCACCGCGTCTTCACCGATCACATCCAGCATGGCGTCGATCTCGTGGCCGATTCCTCCCCGCAGGGTCGTGTCGATACGTTTTGAGAAATAACGGACACCCATATTCTTCAGCGCGACGGCTGCGTCCGTTACATAGGCCTTTGCCTCCGCCGGAGGCAGCGGCCGGGAGTTGGAACTGATAAGGATCGCGTCCAGCGCCGAAAC
The DNA here is from genome assembly GCA_030536365.1 of Erysipelotrichaceae bacterium. Classification (GTDB taxonomy): domain Bacteria; phylum Bacillota_I; class Bacilli_A; order Erysipelotrichales; family Erysipelotrichaceae; genus RGIG5669. The sequence goes on from JAUNQE010000046.1 coordinate 7,021, forward strand.
GCCTTCCGCTTTCAGAGCTGCCTTCTCATTGAAGAAGACAGCGGTCCGGGCTCTGGATCTGGCCAGAAGCACACCGGTGGTCGTAGCGCCGGTAAGATCATCGGCGACAGCTCCGATCAGTGGCATGGTCACCTCTCAGGCTGCTTCGCGCAGATGTTTTTTGACGGCGTATTCCACGCAGACCTTGGTCGATTCGATCAGGCTGACGCAGTTCGCGATGCCCTTGCCGGCGATATCGAAGGCGGTGCCGTGGTCAACAGAACCGCGGATGAACGGCAGACCCCAGGTGATCGTGACGGATTTGTCGAAATCGAGCGTTTTGCAGGCGATATGGCCCTGGTCATGATACATGGACAGGATCGCGTCGAATTTTCCCGATTTGCCGATATTGAAGATCGAGTCTCCCGGGATCGGACCGACAGCCTTGATGCCTTCGGCCTGAGCAGCTTCCACTGCCGGGAAAAGCTCGGTGATCTCTTCTGTGCCGAAAAGACCGTTGTCACCGTTGTGCGGGTTGATGCCGGCGACTGCGATGACCGGCTCTTCGATGCCGACGCTCTTGAGCTCCTTGTTGATATTGCGGATACAGTCGAGGACGACGTCCTTGGTCGCGTAATGAACAGCGTCGATCAGCGACATATGGCGGCTGACGAAGAAGACTCTCAGCTTATGGCAGGAGAACATCGTCAAGGCATACGGCGAATTGGTAGCGTTCTGATAGATCTCGGTATGACCGGGCTCCTTGACACCGACAAGCTTGATCGACTGCTTGTTGATCGGAGCCGTGGATACGGCATCGACTTTGCCGGCAAGTCCCAGTTCGATCGATTTCATGATGAAGTCGACCGCCATCTGACCGGCAAGCGGCTGGACTTCACCCCACTTGATCGAGTCAGTATCATAATCGCCGGTCTCAAGAACGTCGATCTGGCCGTATTCGTACAGTGCTTCTTCGGGATCGCTGATCCTGTGTACGGTGATCTTCTTCCCGAGAACTTCGGCCGCCCTCTCCAGCATTGCTGCGGAACCGATGACGAACGGCTTGCAGCATTCGATGATGGACGGATCCAGCATCGTGCCGACGACGATCTCCGGACCGATGCCGGCCGGATCCCCCATCGTGATCGCTGTGACAGGACGGAATGGTGCGGTTGTGTTGTTCATTTGTGATCTCCTCCTTTTGACAGATCCAACATAAACCAATGCCGATGCGATTGTTTGGACCGCTGGAATTGGTGCTGAAGATGGTGCGAATGGTACCGGAAGATGGTACGAGTGCTTCTGGATGTTGTTTCTTTTATGAAATATGGATATATTTCTACTAATATTATAATTCCCGCTCTTCCTGCCCGCAATAGCGCCGGCAGGCTGCGCCCTGCGCATTCAAAACAAAAAACCGCATTGCTGCGGTACGGTACAGAAAAAGCATTCCCGGAATGATCTCTTCCGGAAGCTTTTCCCTTATCTCTCTTTCGGTGGGCTGAGAAGCTCTTTGAATAAAAACGAACGGCAGGCATTACGAATAATTCCTATTTGTACCCCCGTTCGTTTTTTATTTTAAGCAACTCTCTTCTGACTTTGTTCCAGGAAAACGTGTATCGCGTCCGGAACTTCGTCTACCCCGATGCCGAGCCCATAGGCCATTTCCTGATGAAGGATCTTGATCGCCTGGGCCTGCTGACGGGCATCGGCGTCATTGATGCGTTTCCCGATCTTTTTCCGCTCTTCATCCTTGAGATAGAGCGAACGGATCATCGCTACGAGCTTGTGCGGATTTCCTTCGCGGATCGTCTGTGTGTAACTGTCCTTGCGCGCTCTGGTCTCATCGATCCATTTCGAGCACAGGTTAGGCATTTCTTCGATCAGCTCAATGATCTCCGTTTTCTGCATAGGAAAACGCATCAGACGTTCACACCCTTCCACCGGCACAAACGCAGTGTTGTCCTCATCATAGAGAGAATGGAGAATGTAATACTCTTTCGTGGGTCTTCCGACAACCGATCTATGCTCGATTCCCTGAACCTCACAAATACCAAGAGTATTATGCATGACGACTTCGTGAATGTTAAACATACAGAGTTATACCTTGTTAACATTGTAACATGCAATTCTACTTACATTTGTGTTCAAGTGATGAAATTTTATGAAAATAAACGACATTTTGGATGTAATATTTTCCATTTTCAAGACGTAATCGTTTTCGAAAAGAAAAGTTGAAGAACTGCCCATTTTAAGCGGACTTCTTCAACTTCATACAGTTCATTTTTTCAGTCGTTTTCATGCCTCTTTTCAAGAGGAAAAGAAACAGCGAATCACGCTCAGATCACGATCCCCAGAAGGTCAAAAAGGATGCCTGCGGCAGCTCCGACGGCATAAAGCGTAAGCACGACCTGCAGGTTTTCCTTACGGTGATGGTTGACCCGGAATAAGACCAGCAGACCGACGCCGGCGCTGACAAACAGACCGCTCATCGCCATGCCGAAGGAGATCAAAGACTGCAGATACAGCTCGCTGATAACGATCGACGCCGCGCAATTCGGGATCAGACCGACCAGCGCTGCCAGCAAATGTCCCAGTATCAGCCGGTCGCTCAGAAAAGAGGCGATCGTTTCCTCGCCGACCGTCTCGACCAGGAAGTTCAGGATCAGGGTGATCACAAAGACGAAGGAGATGATCTTCAGTGTATGCACAAACGCAGCCTTGAGGATATTGCCATCCTCCTCGCAGTGACATTGCTCCTGTTCGCAGAGCTCCTCGATCCGGAAGGATTCGTCCCGGTTGCGTTTCAGGGAAAGGATCGCATCTGCCAGAAAACCGGCAGACATTGCCACGACTGCTTTGAGAAACAGAATCGGAAGGATCCGGCTCAATGGCAGTCCGTGGGAAAGAAACAGCGGCAGCATCTCATCACTCGTTGAAAGATAGACCGCCAGCAGCGTTCCGAAACTGATGACTCTTCCCGCGTAAAGATTTGAAGCGGCGGAGGAGAATCCGCACTGGGGAACGATCCCCAGAAGACCGCCGATAAACGGACCGAGCTTTCCTGCCCGGCGGGTCATCTCCCCTGCTCCGCCTTCGGCCTTCTGTTCCAGGAACTCCATGAAAAGATAGGCCGCAAACAGAAACGGCAGGATCTTTAAACAGTCAAGCAGTGCATCTAACAGTAAATCCAACATTGTTACCTCATTTATTCCGCCGGTTCTCCGGCTTTTAACGCGGCGATCTTTGCCGCGACCTCTGTGATTGTATCATAATCCGGGAAAACGACCGAAAGAATGCTTTCGCCGGAAGCGCAGTATGCTGTGCCGACTTCCCCGTTCAGACGGACCGTATCGATCTGCCAGGAGGCGGAAGAGCCTAACTGCATGCGGATCAGACCGTACATCTCCTTTACCGCCACATTCGTCAGGAAAGAGCCCTGCAGCTCACGTAAAAGACGGTCTGCCTTGACGAGAACGGCGGAAGACATCATCTTATCCAGGATCGCGTTCAGTACCAGAGTCTGGTGCATGTTTCTGCCGAAGTCGCCGTCCGGCAGTGTGTAGCGTTCGCGGACAAAAGCCAGCGCCTCGTCGCCGTTGAGCGTCAATAGTCCTTCCTCAAAATAGTAGCCTGTCGGGATACCGGCTTCAGTCGCCTCGAAGGCATAGGGATTATCGACCTCGATCCCGCCCAGACTGTCGACGATCTTTTTGAAGGAATTGAAGTTCACGATCATATAGTTATCGATCTCAGTGCCAAAAAGTGCCTCGAGCTCATTCATCGTATTATCGATGCCGTAGATGCCGAGATGGGTCAGCTTATCCTTCTCCTGCCTCAGCCAGGGGTTGGGCACATAGAGGTCACGCGGGATCGAGATGATCAGTACCCTTTTTGTCTGCGGGTTCACATTGATCAGCATGTTGACGTCAAAACGGCCGGCAGTGCTTAAAAGACCGCTGCGGGTATCCGAACCGGCCAGATATACCGAGAAACTGTTTCTGTCCATGTCCGCCGTTCCGCCGGTGATCGGTTCTTCTTCCACAGATACACTGTAGATCAGCTGTGCAACGTCTGCGAAATCCGGAAACGCCTCGCTTTCGGCGATCAGCGGCACATAGGCTTCATTCAGGACCAGGACCTGTCCACGGTCGGAATAGAAGGCGCTGACCGCTTTTTCAAGACTCGAAAACTCCAGAGTCTCTGTTTCGGCAAGCCCGGTCTCCTTACGCATCGTTTCGATCCCCTGCTGTACCGCTTCCGGAGTCACATCGTTCTGGGTCAGGAAGATCTCTTCCTGCAGATCCTTTATCTCATAGGAAGGCAGCGGCGCATAGCCGTGTCCGGCACGGTAATCCTCTTTCAGGGCATAAAAGCCGATCACCGTCTTCTGTGACTGTGAAAAGAGACCGTGGATACGTCCGTTAAGCACCGGCAGATAGATCGAGCAGACGATCAGAAAGACCGTGAGCAGGATATTGAGAACGCCCGGGAATGTGCCCGGCCGGCGGCGGAAGGAACGCTTCAGCGAGAACAGGATCAGAGTGAACAAAAGAAAGCCCGCGCCCAGACACCATAGCAGCGGGAAAAGACCGAAGGTGACAAAAATGATGAAAAAGAGCACGGCTGCCAGGGTCATGAAAAACCAGGTGACCCGGATCACGAAACGGGTATCCGCTTCGAATTCAGCTCTTTCCATCTGTTCTCTCTGTTCAAGTTCTTCGTCTGTCATGTTCCTTCTTTATACCACAGTTTGCCGAAAACGCAAAAAGAAAAGAGCTTGCGCTCTTTTCTGCTTTGCTGATGATCTTACAGGACTTTGTTCTTGTGGTCGCCGTCCAGCCAGCTGCGCAGATTGTCGAATACGATATCCGCACGGATCGCCATCGCTTCCTTAGTGAAGAAACCGATATGCGGGACAACGATCGTATTCTTTGCCTTGAGCAGCAGATGATCTGCCGGGAGCGGCGGTTCCTTATCGAAGACATCCAGTCCGGCACCGGCCAGTTTTCCGCTTTCAAGAGCATCGTAGAGATCCTGGTCAACAACGACCGGGCCTCTGGCGGCATTGATCAGGATCGCGCCGTCTTTCATCTTGGCGATGTTTTCTTTATTGATCAGACCGCGGGACTGATCGTTGATCGGGCAGTGCAGAACAACGATATCAGAGTTTGCGAGCAGTTCGTCCAGGCTGACCTGTTTAACATATTCCGCAGCATTCGCATGGAAGGAGCGGCTGTAAGCCAGAACTTCCGCGCCGAAGGCATGGAAGAGTTCAGCGGAGCGTCCGCCGATGTTGCCAAGACCGATGATGCCGACAGTCTTGCCCTTGATCTCGCTTCCCATGTAACCGCTCTTATCGCCTTCGTTACGGCAGCGTGCTTCTGTTTCCTTGACGAAACGCAGAAGGTTGAGAGTTAAGCCGACGCTGAGTTCCGCGACAGCTTCCGTGGAATAACCGCTGGCGTTGCTGACAGCGATATTCTTGGCAGCAGCAGCCTTCAGGTCGACATGATCTACACCGGTAAAGGCGATGTCGATGTATTTCAGATTGTTGCAGGCTTCAATGACTTCACCCTTGAACGGCATGTTGGCCAGGATGACCGCATCCGCGTCCGCAGCTTCCTGTTTCAGGACTTCCGGATCGGTGCTGCGCGCATAGTCTGCAAAGCAGTGTCCTTCTTCTTCGAACGGCTTTTTGAGTTCCGCCAGACGTTCCGGCGAAATGCCGAGTGGTTCAAGTAAAACGATCTTCATCTTCTAATCCTCGCTTCTTTTTTTCATTCTATCATGACAAAGCGGCCGTGGGAGACAACTTGTTTAAACAGCTGTTTTAGAGGTATAATAATTCTTCTAAAGAGGAAATACCAATATGATCCATATCTACAATCAGGACAACACGCTCCTGTGCGAATGCGTGTTTCA